>CAZOWR010000035.1:0-18304 GCA_964583645.1 uncultured Enterobacteriaceae bacterium | reverse complement strand
GCGGCCGTGGTTCGGCGTGCCGACCACCTTGTGGTGCGAGACCACCACCGGCACGCCCAGCTCGCGGCCGATGCGGAAGGTCTCCTCGAGGGACTCGAGCACGCGGTCGGCCTCGTCGCGCATGTGGGTGCAGTAGAGGGCCTTGCGCGCGCTCAAGGGGCGGAAGGCCTCGATCACCTCCTCGGTGGGCGCGGCGCTCGCCGGCTCGTAGTACAGGCCGGTGGAGCCGCCGATCGCGCCCGCCTCCAGCGCCTCCTCCAGGAGCGAGCGCATGCGCGAAATCTCGGAGGCGCTCGCGGGGCGCTCAAGGTCGCTCATCGTCGCGACACGCAGCGTGGTGTGGCCGGCGAGCAGCGCAGCGTTGGCGGCGGCGGGCGTGTGCTCCAGCACCTTCACGTACTCGCCGAAGCTGCCGAACCGGTACCACGTGGTATCGCCGATCAGGTCGAGCGGCGGCGGCGCGGCGCGCTCGCCCAGCACCAGCGGCGCGAGCGACACGCCGCAATTTCCCGCGACCACGGTGGTCACGCCCTGGCTCACCTTGGGCGCCATGTCCGGCGCATCGAGCAGCAGCCGGTCGTCGTGCGTGTGCGCGTCGATGAAGCCCGGGGCCACCACCTTGCCCGCGGCGTCGATTTCCAGAGCGCCGCTCGCGCCGCCGAGGTCGCCGATGCGCTCGATGCGATCGCCGCGCACCCCCACGTCGGCCGGATAGCGCGGCGCGCGCGTGCCGTCGATCACGCTGCCGCCGCGCAGCAGCAGATCGTAGCGAAGGCTCATGCGCCGGCGCTCGTTCCCGCCACGCGGCCGAACACCGCGCCGTTGGTCAGCCCGGTGCCGCCCGGGTAGTTGAACCAGAAGATGCCGCCCACCATCTCGCCCGCGGCGTAGAGCCCGGGGATCGGCGGGCCGTCGCTCGAGAGCACCTGCGCCTGCGGGCCGATGCGCACGCCGCCGAAGGTGAAGGTGATGCCGCAGGTCACGGCGTAGGCCTCGAAGGGCGGGGTGTCGAGCGTGTTGGCCCAGTTCGACTTGTCGATCGCGAGGCCGGTGGTGCAGCGGCCGTCCTTCACCGCCGGGTTGAACGGGATGTCGGTGCGCACCGCGGCGTTGTAGGCCTTGAGCTCGGCGAGCGCCTGCTGCTGGTCGGTGTCCTCGAGCTTCGAGCAGAGCTCCTCGAGCGTGTTGCCCGCACGCCTGGTCACCTGGCGGATGCGGTACTCGTCGCGCAGCTGCGCCTTCACCTTGGCGTCGAAGATCTGCCAGGCGAACTGCCCGGGCTGCGCGAGGATCACGCGGCCGTACTTGGCGTAGGTGTAGTTGCGCAGGTCCGCGCCCTCGTCGACGAAGCGCCTGCCGCGGGCGTTGAGGTAGACGCCCCAGGGATAGGAATGCTTCTGGAACTGGTCGCCCACGGCGAGATCGCCGAACTCGGGGGCGTTCCGCTCCCAGGCCACCGCGTGGCAGCCCGACCAGTTGCCCGCGGATGCGGCGCCGATCTCGAGCGCCATGCGGATGCCGTCGCCGGTGTTGAAGCGCGTGCCGCGCACCTTGGCGAGCTCCCAGCCGGGCCCGAGGTAGCGTGTGCGCCACTCGGGATCGGCCTGGAAGCCGCCCGCGGCGAGCACCACCGCGCGCGCCTTCACCTCCTCGGTGCGGCCCTGGTGCTTGACGCGCACGCCCGTGACGCCGGCGTCGCCCGCGAGCAGGCCGAGGGCGCGCGCGCCGTAGCGGATCTCGATGCCGTTCTTGCGCGCCGCCTGCGTAAGGCCCTCCACCAGCCCCGGGCCGCCGCCGACCGCCTCGACCGTGAGGCCGCCCCAGAACTTGAACCTGTCGCCGATCCTGAACGCCTGGCGGCCCCAGCCGGCAGTGAAGCGGATGCCCTTGGCGCGCAGCCAGGCCACCGTGTCGAGGCTGCGCTTGACCAGCACCTCGGTGAGATCGGGGTCGCAGCGGTACTCGGTGAGGCGCGCCATGTCGTCGAAGAACTGCGCCTCGCTGTAGGTGCCGAAGTCGCTGCGCGCGATCTCCTCGGGCGTGAGGTCGGGAATGGCGCGCTTGAGGTCCTCCACCCCGTCGTAGACGACGCGGAACATCCCCGCGGTGAAGCGCGAGTTGCCGCCCGACACTTCCTCGGGGGCGCGCTCGAGCACGAGCACCTTCCGCGCTTTTTCGCGCGCGGAAAGCGCCGCGCTCAGCGCGGCGTTGCCGCCGCCGACGACGATGACGTCCCAGTCAGCCGTCAACCTCGCGCCGCTCCTCCGGGCGCCCGGTGGAACCGCCACAGGTCCATCGCCAGCACCCCCGTCTCCACCGCGTCGTAGAGGCAATCGGCGCGCGCGCCTTCGCCCGCGGCGCCTACGGCGACGCACAGCGGCAGGAAGTGCTCTTCGCTCGGGTGCGCGCGCCGCGCGTGCGGCGCGCGGCTGCGATACCCCGCCACGGCCTCGCCATCGCCCGCGAGCAGGCGCTCCCGCATCCAGGCCTGGAACTCCGACACGTAGGGCAGGGCGGGGCCGTCCTGGCGCTCGCGCAGGTTGTGGGTCATCTGCCCGGAGCCCACGATGAGCACGCCTTCGTCGGCGAGCGGCGCGAGCGCGCGCCCGAGCGCCACGTGGTGCGCGCCGCCGAGCGGCGTCTGCAGCGACAGCTGCACCACCGGCACGTCGGCCTCCGGATACATATAGAGGAGCGGGGACCACGCGCCGTGGTCGAGGCCTCGTTCCGGGTCGATATCCGTCTCGTAACCCGTTTCCCTCAGCAGTGCCTGCGCGCGCCCGGCCACCTCAGGCGCTCCGGGCGCCGGGTAGCGGATCTCGTAGAGCGGCCGCGGAAAGCCGTAGAAGTCGTGGATCGTCTCGGGCCGGCTCGCGCCGGTGAGGGCCGGCGCATGGGTCTCCCAGTGCGCGGAGGCGACGAGGAGCGCCTTCGGTTTCGGCAGCTCCGCGGCGAGCCTGCGCCACGCATCGGCCACCGCGCCCGCCTCGAGCGCGTGCATCGGCGAGCCGTGGGAGATGAAGACGGTGGGCAGCGCGCTCATCGGCCTAGAACTGGTAGCGCCTCAACCCGCCGTCCACCGGGATCACCGCCCCGGTGATGTAGCGCGCGCGCGGCGAGGCGAGGAAGCAGACCAGGTGCGCGATGTCCTCGGGCCGGCCGTACTCGCCCACCGGGATCTCGTGCTCGGACTGCCACTGCCGGTATTCGGGCGAGTAGTTGCGCTCGATCTGCTCGCTCATGATGCGGCCCGGCGGGATGCAGTTGACGGTGATGCCGTGCCTGCCCACCTCGCGCGAGAGGCCCTTCGCCCAGGAGTGCATCGCCGCCTTGGCGCAGAACGCGCCGTTCAAGCCCTCGGGCTCCGATTTTCCCGTGATGTTGACGATGCGCCCCCACTTGCGCTCGATCATCTGCCCGAGCAGCGCGTGCGCGAGCTGGCGCTGGCGCGTGAAGTTGAGCGTGAGCGCCTCCTGCCACTGCCCTTCGGTCGCCTCGAGGGCGAACTTGCGGCTGCCGCCGGCGTTGTTGACGAGGATGTCGACGGACCCGAGCCCGGCGACGGCTTCGCGCGCGATGGTCGCCGCGGCATCTTCGGCCATCAGGTCGGCCTCGATCACCACGAGCTTCGCACCCGCCTCGGCGCCGAGCGCCTCCAGCGCGCCGCGCCGGCGCGCGGTCACCGCCAGGCGCGCGCCCTCGGCGGCGAGCGCGAGCGCGATGCCGCGCCCGATGCCGGCGCTCGCGCCGGTGACCAGCGCGGTCCTGCCCGCGAGGCCGAGATCCAAGCCCTATTTCTGCCCGAGCGCGGGCGGGCGCCAGGGCAGCGGCAGGGGGCCGGGGGCGCGCAGCAGCTTGATCATGCGCAGCGCCGACTCGCGCCCCTTGTAGTAGCGCGGCAGCAGCACCGTCTCGGAGAAGCCGAGCGCGCGGTAGAAGCGGCGCGCGGCCTCGTTGTTGGAGCGCAGCTCCAGGTGCAGGCTCGCGATGCCTGCGGTGCGCGCCGTCTCGGTGAGCCAGTCCACCAGCGCGCGGCCGATGCCGCACCGGCGCCGGCCGGGCTGCACCGCGAGCAGCACCAGGTGCGCGCGCTCGTCGCCGAACTCCATGACGGCGAAGCCCACCACGGCGCCGCGCTCGCAGGCGGCGAGCACCACGGTGTCGCGCTGCCGGATGGCGCGCGTCACGCGCGCGGCGTCGTACTTCCAGCCCAGCCCCGCCTCGATGTGATCGCGCGAGAGCAGCGCGATCGCCTGCGCGTCGCGCGGCTCGGCCAGGCGCAGCGTCGTGCCGTGGCTCATGCGCGGGATTGTAAGCCGCTTTTCGCTCCGCGCGCGAGCCGCCATGGCGCGAGCAGCAGCGCCATGGCCGCGGCGACGAGCAGCACGATCCACGCCAGGCGCTGCGGCCAGGGGCCGAGCGCGTCCACGAGGGTCGGCACCTCGGGCAGGCCCGGGCCGAGGAAGCCGTAGTTCCAGCCGAAGGCGAGGTCGAGCGGCAGGACCAGCGCGGCGTAGACGGCGGCGCCCGCGCAGGCCACCCGGTAGTCGCGCCAGCCCGGCCGGTAGCCGAGCGCGCAGACGTCGTAGCAGGCCACCCCTGCGATCAGGCCGTGCGTGACCCAGAAGAACCAGAACGGGTAGAGCGCAGGACCCTCGGCAAGCGAGGGCGTGACGAGCGCCTGGGTGCAGAGGGCGAGGCCCCAGAAGTAGACCAGCGGCCGCAGCCACGCCCAGCGGGTGACGAGCAGCAGCGCCGCCGCGGCCGCCGTGAGGTGGCAGAGCTGCAGCGGCAGCGTCTTCGCCGGCTCGTGCAGGTCGGAGAGCGCGAACCAGCTCCAGGTGGTCGCCCAGGCGGCGAGGTAGCCCCAGCCGAGCGCGCGCTCGAGGGCCCGCGCCGCAAGCGGGTGCCGGCGCGCCGCGGCGATCGCGGCGAGCGTGAGGGCCGCGATCGCGGCGAGCGTGCCCGCGTGCAGGGGCGTGAAGGCGCGGAACTCCTCCACCGTCAGCCCTTTGCCCAGCGCGCGCGGATCTTCACGCTGCGCTCCAGGGCGTCGGCCGCCTCGAGCAGCTTCAGGCGCAGGCCGGGCTCCAGGCGCGCCTCGCGCAGGAACGCCTCGACCTCGGCGAGCGCCCCGGGCGAGGACTGGCCCCCTACGAAGGCCGCGAGCCAGGCGTCGGCGAAGAAGATCCTGCGCGAGCGCGCGAGCCCGGGGAGCCGCGCCAGCGCCTGCGCGAGCAGCGGCCGCGTGAGCGCGGCGTGCTCGGGCGCATTCAGCGGCGCGAGCGCCGCCTCGATCCAGCTCTCGGGCAGGCCCGGGTCCTCGAGGAACGCGCGCGCGAGCGAGCGCTTGAGCTCGGGGTCGGGCGCGGCGGCGCCCGCGGCATAGGCGTAGCGCCGGCCGTCGTCGCTGCGGTCGGCGGCGGCCTGCGCGCCGAGGCGCGCGGCAGCGCCCGGACGGCCGCGCTCGAGCAGGCGCTGCACCACGCGGAAGCGGTCGCGCGAGGCGAGCTCGCCCTCGAGCAGCCGCTCGAGCGCCGCGAGCCCCGCCGGCGACCAGGCGAGGCGCATCAGCGCGCGCTCGAGCAGCCGCCGCCGCGAGGGATCGCCGCCGGCGAGCAGCGCGCCCTCCAGCCGCGGGGCGAGCGCGTCGCGCTGGGCGTCGTCGAGGTACCAGCGGAACGCCACCTCGATGCGCGCGAGCAGTCCCGCTGCGGCGAGGTCGTCGGCGGCGAGCGGCAGGCGCCCGAGCGCGTATTCGAGGAAGCGCTCGGGGGCGAGCTCCGCGTCGCGCACCGTTTCCCAGAGCGCCTCGGTGAGCTGCGCCTGCGCGAGCGGCGCCGGCGCCTCGAAGCCCGGCGCGAGCGCCGTCGCGAGGCTCGCCGGGTCGAGCAGGAACCGGCCGTAGGCGTAGTCGCCCGCGTTGGGGAGCACGAGCCGCGGTGCGGGGAGCCCCTCGAGCCGCGGCACGCGCGCCTGCCCGCCCTTGAGCGTCACCGTAGCCGTGCGCCGCTCGCCCCCGGCGCCGAGCGCGAGTACCGAAAGGCGCATCGGCCAGGGGCCGCCCTCGCCGAGCGCGTCGCGCTGCTCAAGGCGCAGGGCGTGCAGCCTCGCTTTGCGATCCTGCGTCCAGTAGGCGCGCACGGTCGGCATGCCGCGGCGCTCCACCCAGGCCGCGGCCCAGGCGCCGAGCCTGCGGCCCGAGGCGCGCTCGAAGGCGCGCACCAGGTCCTGCCAGTCGGCCGCGCCCCAGGCGTGGCGCGCGAGGAGCTCGCGCACCGCGGCGCGGAACGCCCGCTCGCCGAGGTAGAACTCGGCCTGGCGCAGCACCGCGGGCCCCTTGGCGTAGACGATCGCGCCGTAGGCGGACTTGGCGGCCGCGAGGTTGGCTAGCGGGTAGCGGATCGCGGTCGTGCCGCGCGTCGCGTCGGTGCGCACCGCGGCAGCCTTGAGCGCGTGGAATGCGCTCCAGGCGTCGAACTGCGGCGCGAGCGCCGCGGTCGCCTTGGCCGCCATGAAGTTGGCGAAGCCTTCCTTCAGCCACAGGTCGTCGAACCAGCGCATGGTGACCAGGTCGCCGAACCACTGGTGCGAGGCCTCGTGATAGAGGAGCTGCGCGCGCCGCAGGAGGTCGATGCCGCTCGGCGGCGCGGGAAACAGCACGCGCTCCTCGTTGAGGAAGGTCGCGCCCGCGTGCTCCATGCCGCCGTAGGGGAATTCGGGCAGCAGCACGAGGTCGTACTTCGGGAACGGAAAACGGCGCGCGAAGTAGCCCTCGAAATAGCGCAGCGCCTCGCGGTTCAGGCGCAGCACCTCGCCGGCGTGCTCGAGCGCGCGCGCGCGCACCGAGCGGCGCGCAAAAAGGCGCACCGGCTCGCCGGGCAGCTCGATCACCTCGAAGGGCCCCGCGGCGAAGGCGAAGAGGTAGGTGGAGATCGGCGGCGTCTCCCGGAACCTGACGCGGCCCGGGCCTTCCTCCGCCGCGGGCACGTTCGACACCGCGCGCCAGCCCGCGGGCAGCTCGAGCGCGAGCGTGAAGCGGGCCTTGAGGTCCGGCTGGTCGAAGCAGGGGAAGGCGCTCGAGGCGTCCGCCGGGACGAAGAGCGAATAGACGTACTCGGCGCCGTCCTCCCGGTCGCGGTAGCGCGTGAGCGCGGTGCCGGAAACGGCGAGCGGGGCCTCGAAGGCGAGGCTGAGCGTGTTGCGGCCGCCCTTGAGCGCACGCGCCGGGACGACGAGATGCTCCTCGCGGATCTCGGCCGCGAGCGGCCGGCCGTTCACCTCGAGGCGGCGGATCGCGCCGCCGCGCCAGTCGAGCACCAGGTCCACCGCACGCTTCGGCAGCGTCACTGCAAGCTCGAGCGTTCCGGGGACGCTCGCCGCGCCCTCGGTGAGCTTCAGGCGCAGGCTGTAGCGCAGGTCGCGGTAGTGCTTGGCGCGCCACTGCGCGAGCGCGAGCGGCACGCCGGGCTCGAGCGGCGGGGGCGAGCCGGCGGCGGGCAGCGCTGCGAGCGGCAGGAGCAGCGCAAGGGCGCGCATGCGCCCCAGTCTAGCGCGGGCGCGTCAGTCCTTGTCCCGATCGGCGATGCGCTGCACGGCGCGGCGCAGGAACGACAGGCGCTCGCGCAGGCTCGCGCAGCCGCGGCAGATCGCGTAGTGCGCGCGCAGCAGCGCCTGCTGCTCGGCCGGCAGCTCGCGGTCCAGGCCCTCGGACACGAGGCGCGCCACCTCGCTGCAGCTGAGGCTCATTTGCCGAACCAGTTCTCGTCCAGGCACCGCTGCAGCGCCATGCGGGCGCGGTACAGCAGCACGAAGCAGTGCGTCGAGGTGACGCCCAGCTCCTTACAGATCTCCCCGGTCTCCGCGCCCATATGCTCGCGCAGCAGGAAGGCGCGCGAGGTCCGCTTCGGCAGCTTGGCAAGGCAGCGCTCGAGCGCCTCGAAGAAGCGCTTCTGCTCCAGCGCCGCGTCGGGGTCCTGCCACGGCGCGGGGTGCTCCACCCAGTGGCCGTTCTCCATGAACAGGCGGTCGATCTCCTCGCTGCCGCCGTCGTCCTCGAGGCCGACCACCGGGTCGCGGCTCGCGCGCCGGATCGCGTCGATGATCTTGTGCTTGAGGATGCCGGTGAGCCAGGTGCGCAGGTTCGAGCGCCCCTCGAAGCCCGCCTCGCCGGCGAGCGCCGCGAGCAGCGTCTCCTGCACCGCGTCCTCGGCGGCGGTCGAATCCCGCAGGTGGAGCGCGGCGTAGCGCATGAGATACGTGCGCTCGTTCTGCAGCTGTGCGCGGAAGTCGGTGGCGGACACGTGAGAGCGGGATTCTAGCGGCTCCCGCCGCGCCGCGACAACGCGCGGGCGCGATTCGTCGCTCCGGGTGCGGGCTTCTTACGCGCCGCCGCACGTAAGAAAGCGATCGCGCCACGGACAGATCGCGCATATGCGGATCGCGAACCTTCGCCTCTTCCCGGCGCTGCGCTTCGGCGTCGCGGCGGCGGCGCTGCTGGCCTGCGCGCAGGCCAGCGCAGCCAACGGCATCAACCTCATCGGCTTCGGCGCGGAGTCCTCGCTTATGGCGGGCGCGGACACCGCGGCAGCGCGCGACACCGCGAGCCTCAACACGAACCCGGCGGGCCTCGCGCACATCGAGGGCGCCCGGGCGGACTACTACGGCTCCCTGTACGCGAGCGAGATCGTGCATGCCGATCGCCTCGGCAACGATCGCCGCGCTGCCAACGATCTCACCCTGCTCGGGGGCGCGGGCTACGCCCGCCGGCTTCGAGACGGCCACCTGACCCTCGGCATCGGGCTCTTCGTGCAGGGCGGGTCGGGCGCCGTCTACAAGGACCTCGCGACCCCCTTCGGCACGCGCGACGCGTACTCGGCGCTCACCGGCATCGTCAAGCTCGCCCCGGGCTTCGCCTACCGCGCGAGCGACTCGCTCGCGGTCGGCGCCGCGCTGTCCGCGGTGTACGCGAGCACCCGGCAGCGGCTCTTCCCGGGGACGTCCGTGTTCGATCCCGCGGACCCCTCGCGCTCCTTCTTCGGCACCGAGATCAAGGAGGCGCACGCGCTGCGCGCCCGGGTGCGCTTGGGCCTGCAGTATCGCGCGCGCCCGGACCTGACGCTGGGCGCGGTCTTCGCCAACAGGCTGTCCCTGCCGTTGCGCGGCGGCCGGCTCGACTCGAACCAGAGCGCGCTCGGGCTGGGCAGCGTGAGCTACGGCGATGCCCGCATCGAGGGGCTGGGCATCCCGCGCGAGATTTCCCTGGGCGCCGCCTGGCAGGCGACGCCCTCGACGCTGGTTTCGCTCAAGCTCTCCCGGCTCTACTGGTCGGAGGCGATGAAGACCGTGACGCTCACCGCGCGCAACCCGGACAACCCGCTGGCACCTGCGGAGCTGCGCGGCGCCACGCCCCTCGACTGGCGGGATCGCAACGTCGTGGCGCTGGGAGTGCGCTCCTCGCTCGGTGAGCGCACCGCGCTGCTCGCGGGCTACAACTACAGCCGCCGGCCGATGGCCGATGCCACGCTCAGCCCGCTGTTCGCTCCGATCGGCGAGAAGCACGTCACCCTGGGCCTCGCGCACCGGCTGCGGGGCGGCTACGAGCTCTTCGGCGGAATCGAGGTCCAGCTACCGGAACGGATCCGCTACACCAACCCGCTGCAGCCCTTCGGCCCGGACGCGCAGGTGCGCCTGGGCTACGTGGCGCTGCACGCCATGCTGAGCCGGCGCTGGTGAGCGTCGCGCCGGACCCGCTTGGTCGCGCCGCCGCCAGCGGTCTTACAGCTTTCCCGCGGCTGTCAGATCGCGGCGGATACCGGGACGAACGCGGCATCACCCGGACGAGGCACGAGCTGCCATGAGCACGACCGCCGCTGCGCCGCAGGCCAGGCCTTGGGAGGGCTACGAGAGGGTCCTCAGGCCGATCGACCTGATCTTCGCTTGCTACATGGCACTGCTCGGCGCCATGGCCCTCGGCGCGTGGCTCTCCGGCACGGCGGGGCCCGCGGCGCTGGCCGTGTTCGCGGGGTTCTACGCGGTGAACGCGGCCTTCAGCCTGGTCTCGCGCAGCAGCTCGAACCCGATCCGCATCGGCCAGGCGCGCATCTTCGCCGGGGCGCTGCTCGCCCCGGCCGCGTACCTCCTCGCGGGCGACCCCTTCATGCGCTGGTGGCCCGCTTTCCTCATCATGTGCCTCGGCGGCACGGTGCTGCTGACGCTGCAAAGCGGCAACGCGCGCATCGCCCGCCCGCTCACCGCGTACTACCTCGGCCTGTATTTCGCCGCGGAGTGGCTCGCGCCGCCGCCGCACGACTGGTACATGGTGGCGATGAACGCGGGTGCGGTCGCGTTCGTCGCCTTGCTCTTCGGGCAGATCGTGGCTTTTCTCGGGGCGACGCTGGCGAGCGAGCGCGGGCAGCGCGCCGAACTCGCGGCCGAGAAGGCCCGCGCCGAGACCATGCTGCAGAAGGAGGCGGCCGACGCGCTGCGCTCGAGCGAGGAGCGCTTCCGCACCCTGGTCGAGATCAGCAGCGATGCGATCGCGATCCTCGACCGCCATGCCGCGATCCGCTACGCGAGCCCCGCCTACGAGCGCCAGTTCGGGCACCCCGCGGCGGCGCTCGCGGGACGGCCCTACGTGTCGCTCGTCCACGCCGAGGACGCCGAGCGCGCGGTGCGCGCGCACGAGGCGCTGCGGCGCGAGCCCGGGTACCCGGTGAACGTGGAGTACCGCCTGCGCGACGCGGCGCGCGGCTGGCGCCTGGTCGAGAGCAGCGCCAAGCTCCTGCCGGGCGGCGACATGGTCGTGTTCACGCGCGACGTCACGGAGCGCAGGCGCTCCGAGGCGGCGCTGCGCGCCATCGTCGAGGGCACCGCCGCGGCGACGGGCACGGGCTTCTTCCAGTCGCTCGTGCGCCATCTCGCCCGGGCGCTGGAGGTGCGCTACGCCTTCGTCGCCGAGGCGCGCGAAGGGCAGGCGCGCACCCTCGCGGTCTGGGCCGGCGAGGGCCCCGGCGAGAGCATCGCCTATCCGCTGGCCGGCTCGCCGTGCGACGGCGTGGTGCGCGGCAAGCAGCTCTGCCACTACCCGGAGCGCGTGCGCGAGCTGTTCCCCGACGACGCGATCCTCGTCGAGCTCGGCGTCGAGAGCTACATGGGTTTCCCGCTGCTCGGCTCCTCGGGCGAAGCGCTCGGGCACCTGGTCGTGATGCACGACCGGCCGATGAGCGACGAGGCGCACCGCGCCGAGATCCTGCAGATCTTCGCCGGGCGCGCCGGCGCGGAGCTCGAGCGGCAGCAGGCCGAGGCGAAACTGCGCGAAAGCGAGGCGCACTACCGCTCGCTGCTGGAGAACGCGTTCGACACCATGGCCATCGTCGATCGCGAAGGCACTTTCCGCTACGTCAGCGCCAACTACGAGCGCGAGCTGGGGTGGTCGCCCGACGAGCTGATCGGCCAGCCGATGATGCCGCTGTGCCACCCGGACGATCTCGAGGGACTGATGCAGCGCCTGCAGTCCGCGTTCACGGCTCCCGGTCAGGTGGTCTCGGCGGAAGTCAGGGGGCGCCACCGCGATGGCAGCTGGCGCTGGTTCGAGTACCTCGGCCGGGCGAGGCCCGATGGCACCTTCGTGGCGAGCGCGCGCAACATCACCGAGCGCAAGCGGGCCGAGGAGAAGCTGCGCGCCAGCGAGGCGCACCTGCAGCTGATGCTCGAGAATGCGTTCGACTTCACCAGCGTGGTGGCAATGGACGGGACGTACCGGTCCGTGAGCCCTAACTACGAGAAGGAGATGGGCTGGTCGCCGGGGGAGCTGGCCGGCCGCCCGTTCCTCGAGCTGCTCCACCCCGAGGACGCGACCTGGGTGGCGCCGCTGTTCCAGCAGCTGCTCGCCGGCCCCGGCAGCTCGGTGCGCGCGGAGTGCCGCGTGCAGCACAAGGACGGCAGCTGGCGCTGGCTCGAGAACGTCGGGCAGATGGGGCCCGACGGGCTGATCGTCGCCAAGTCGCGCGACATCACGCCGCGCAAGCAGGCGGAGGAGGCGTTGCGGCGGCTCAACGGCGAGCTCGAGCAGCGCGTCGCCGAGCGCACCGCCGCGCTCGAGGCCGCGCTCGCCGAGCAAAGGCGCGCCGAGGAGCGCATCCGCGAGAGCGAAGAGAAGTTCCGCAGCCTCACCGAGCTGTCTTCCGACTGGTACTGGGAGCAGGACGAGCAGTTCCGCTTCACCTCGTTCGAGGGCGGCGGGCTCGCCGGCACCGGCGTCGATCACCGCGCGCTCGTCGGCCGGACCCGCTGGGAGATCAACTACGACGGCGTCAGCGAGGAGGAATGGGCACGGCACAAGACCCTGCTCGCCAGGCACCGGCCGTTCCGCGACCTGGTGATGCAGCGCCTCGACCAGAACGGGCGGGCGCGCTACCTCAGCGTGAGCGGCACCCCGATCATCGACGCTGCCGGCCACTTCAAGGGCTACCGCGGCATCGGCCGAGAGATCACGGCGCGCAGAGAGGTGGAGAAGAAGCTCGAGCAGCAGCTCGCGCTGTTCCAGGCACTGGTCGACACCCTGCCCGCGGCGGTCGCCTACAAGGATCGCGAGTGCCGCTTCCTCGGCTGCAACCGCGCGCACCAGGAGTTCTTCGGCTCCAGCCCGGAGGCGCTCGCCGGCAGGACTGTCGCGGATCTCGACTACCTGCCGCTCGACGTGAAGCAGCAGGTGATCGCCGACGAGCGCGAGGTGCTGCGCAGCGGCCGCACCATCCAGCGCCAGTACGACATGCGGGATCGCGAAGGCAAAGCCCGGCCGGCACTGCACTGGAAGGCGCCGATCACCGCGGGCGACGGCACGCGCATCGGGCTGCTCGGCGTGGTCGTCGACATCTCCGAGCAGAAGCGCGTCGAGGGCGAGCTCAAGCGCGCCAAGGAGGCCGCCGAGGCGGCGCTCGCCGAGAGCCGCCGTCTCACCGCAATCCTCGAGGCGACGAGCGACTTCGTCGGTATCGCCGACCCCTCGGGCCGGGTGCTCTACGTCAACCGCGCCGGCAAGCGCATGATCGGCATCGACCCGGCGAGCGACGCGCGCGCGCTCGACTTCGGGCGCATCTTCACCCCCGAGGGCATCGCCGCGATCAACCAGCGCGGCATCCCGACGGCGCTGCGCGAGGGCGTCTGGCACGAGGAGATCGAGCTCCGGCACGCCGAGGGCCGCCTGGTGCCGACTTCCTTCGTCGGGCTGGTGCACCGCGCCGCGGACGGTGGCCCGGAGCTGCTGTCCTGCGTGGCGCGCGACATCACCGAGCGCAAGCGCACCGAGCGCAAGCTGCGGCGCGCCAAGGACGCCGCCGAGGCGGCGAACCGCGCCAAGAGCGCCTTCCTCGCCACCATGAGCCACGAGATCCGCACGCCGATGAACGCCGTTATCGGCATGACGAGCCTGCTGCTCGAGACGCCGCTGTCGCCGCGGCAGCGCGAGTTCGTCGAGACGGTGCGCGTGAGCGGCGACGCGCTGCTCACGGTGATCAACGACATCCTCGACTTCTCCAAGATCGAGGCCGGCAAGCTCGAGCTCGTGCCGAAGCCGTTCGCCCTGCGCCCGACAATCGACGCGGTGCTCGACCTGCTCGCCCCCCGCGCCGCCGAGAAGGGCATCGAGCTCGCGTGCCTGCTCGAGGAGGGCGTGCCCGCCGGAATCGTGGGCGACGAGACGCGGTTGCGCCAGATCCTGGTCAACCTGGTGGGCAACGCGATCAAGTTCACCGAGCGGGGCGAGGTGGTGGTCTCGGTGGCGGCACGCCCGGGGGGCGAGCTCGCTTTCGCGGTGCGCGACACGGGGCCCGGCATCGCGCCGGACAAGATGCCGCGCCTGTTCCAGTCCTTCAGCCAGCTCGATTCCTCGGCGACGCGCGAGCACGGCGGCACCGGCCTCGGCCTCGCCATCAGCCGCCGACTGGCGGAGCTGATGGGCGGGCGCATGTGGGCCGAAAGCGAGGGCGCCGCAGGCCGCGGCTCGACTTTTCACTTCACGATCTTGGCCGCGCAGGCCGAGATCACCGACAACCTGCGGCTTCGTGGCGGGGCGCTCCCGGAGCTGCGCGGCAAGCGCCTGCTGGTGGTGGACGACAACCCCACCAACCGCCGCATCCTCTCGCTGCAGGCCCGCAGCTGGGGGATGGAGCCGGTCGAGGCAGCGGATGCGGCCGAGGCGCTCGCGCGCGTGCGCTCGGGCGAGCCGCTCGACCTCGCGGTCCTCGACATGCACATGCCCGCGCCTGACGGCGCGCACGGAGTCCCCGTCGACGGCGTCGCCCTGGCGCAGGAGATCTGCGACCTGCGTGGCGAGCGGCGGCTCCCGCTGGTGATGCTTACCTCGGTCGGCGCCGCGACGCGCGCCGAGGCCGAGGCGGTCCACTGCTTCGAGGCCTGGCTCACCAAGCCGGTGAAGCCCTCGCAGCTCTACGACGTTCTGGTCGGCGCGCTGGCGCCCGGTGCGGCATCCCAGCAGGCCGTCCCGGCGCCCGCCGCAGCCCCGCTCGCGGAGCGCCTGCCGCTGCGCATCCTCGTCGCGGAGGACGTGGCCCTCAACCAGAAGTTCGCGCTGCTCGCCCTGGAGCAGATGGGCTACTGCGCGGACGTGGCCGCGAACGGGCTCGAAGCGATCGAGGCGCTCGAGCGCCAGCCCTACGACGTCGTCTTCATGGATGCGCAGATGCCCGAGATGGACGGGCTTGAGGCGACGCGGCGCATCCGCACCCCGGGGACGGCGCTGCACCAGCCCTATATCGTCGCCATGACCGCCAACGCCATGCAGGGCGATCGCGAGGCCTGCCTGCAGGCCGGGATGGACGACTACGTCAGCAAGCCGGTCTACCTTGTCGAGCTGCGCGCGGCGCTGGAGCGGGCCTCCCTGGGACGGCCCAGCCCGCGACCGGTGCGCCGCGAGGCGATCGTCGAGCTGCTGGCCCGCCGGGACGGCGCGGAGCTGTGCGCGCTGTTCCTGGAAGAGGCGACCCGGTTCGGCCGGCAGCTGCGCGAAGCGCTGGACTACGGGGATGCGGCCGGGCTGGCGCACGCGGCGCACGCGCTGAAGGGCTGCAGCGGCTACGTCGGCGCCGAGCGCCTGGTGTCGCTGTGCGCGCGGTTGGAGGCGGCGGGCCGCAGCGGCGCGCTCCCGCAGGCGACGCCGCTCGTTGTCGAAGCCGAGCGGGAGGTGGAGCGGGTGCGCGAAGCGCTCGCCGAGGCCTGCCCGGCCTGAAGCGGAGATGCCGATGAGAAAGCCTGCGATCCTGGTGGTGGACGACACGCCCCTCAACCTCAAGGTGCTCGAGGGCATCCTTTCGGAGAGCTACCGCGTGCGCCTCGCCGCGAGCGGCGCCGAGGCGCTCGAGACCGCGGCCGAGTCCCCGCCCGAGCTCGTGCTGCTCGACGTCAGCATGCCGGGCATCGACGGCTTCGAGGTCTGCCGGCGCCTGAAGGCTGCGCCGCGCACCCGCGCCGTGCCGGTGATTTTCGTCACCGCCCTGGGCGAGGTGGAGGACGAGCGCCGCGGCTTCGAGGCGGGCGGGCTGGACTACATCGTTAAGCCGGTGCGTGCCCCGCTGGTGCTCGCGCGCGTGCGCACCCATCTCGCGCTCGCCGACCAGAACCGCGAGCTCGAGCGCAAAGTCGAGGAGCGTACCGCGGAACTCAACGCCACGCGCCTGGAGATCATCCGGCGCCTGGGGCGCGCCGCCGAGTACAAGGACAACGAGACCGGCCTGCACGTGCTGCGCATGAGCTTCTACTCGCGCGCGATCGCGCTCGCCGCGGGCTGCTGCGCGGAGCTTGCGGACACGCTGCTGCAGGCTGCCCCGATGCACGACATCGGCAAGATCGGCGTCCCGGACCGCATCCTGCTCAAGCCCGGCAAGCTCGACGACGAGGAGTGGAAGCTGATGCGCCGGCACCCGCAGATCGGCGCCGGGATCATCGGACGGCACGCGTCCCCCCTGCTCGAGATGGCGCGGCTCGTCGCGCTGACGCACCACGAGAAGTGGGACGGCAGCGGCTACCCGCGCGCGCTGCGCGGCGAGGACATTCCGCTCGTGGGCCGCATCGTCGCGATCGCCGACGTGTTCGACGCGCTCACCACCGAGCGCCCGTACAAGAAGGCCTGGCCGGTCGAGGAGGCGCTCGCCCTGGTGCGCCGCGAGCGCGGCGCGCACTTCGACCCGGCGCTGGTGGACGCGTTCCTCGGCGTGCTGCCGGAGATCCTCGAGATCCGGCGCCGCTACGCCGAGGAGCCGCCGCAGGAGGCCGTAAGATCGGCCACCGCGGGCCGACTGTAGGTCCGCCCGATCGCGAAAGGAAAGACCATGCTCAAGGGAAAGACCGCGCTCGTCACCGGCTCGACCAGCGGCATCGGCCTCGGCATCGCCGAGGCGCTCGCCCGCGCGGGCGCGAACCTGGTGCTGAACGGCTTCGGGGAGGCCGCCGAGGTCGAGCGCCTGCGCTCGGGCCTCGCCGAGCGGCACGGCGTGAAGGTCGCCTACGACGGCGCCGACATGTCGAAGCCGGCGGCGATCGAGGCCATGATGAAAGCCGCGGGCGCGGTGGACGTGCTCGTCAACAACGCCGGCATCCAGCACGTCGCGCCGGTGGACGAGTTCCCGGTGGAGCGCTGGGACGCGATCCTCGCGATCAACCTCTCGGCCGCGTTCCACACCACGCGCCTTGCGCTTCCCGGCATGAAGCGCAAGGGCTGGGGCAGGATCGTCAACATCGCATCCGCCCACGCCCTCGTCGCCTCGCCCTATAAGTCGGCCTACGTCGCCGCCAAGCACGGCATCGCGGGCTTCACCAAGACCGTGGCGCTCGAAGTCGCGGAGCAAGGCATCACCGTGAACGCGATCTGCCCGGGCTACGTCTGGACGCCGCTGGTGGAGAAGCAGATCCCGGACACCGCGAGAGCGCGCGGGCTGACCGAGGAGCAGGTGAAGCGCGACGTGCTGCTCGCCGCGCAGCCCACGAAGAAGTTCGTCGGCGTGGAGGAGGTCGCGGCGCTCGCCGCGTTCCTCGCCAGCGACGCCGCCGCATCGATTACCGGCACCGTGCTCCCGATCGACGGGGGCTGGACCGCCCATTGAGTCATCCAACCTGAGGAGAAACCCATGAAGCGCAGTCTGATCGCAGTTGCCCTCGCAGTTGCCTTTCCGCTCGCCGCGCAGGCCGGGGAATGTCCCGCCGACAAGCGCGTCGCCGACGGCCAGGGCCAGAAGATGGTGCAGTACGGACCGAAGGACGTTACCGACGTGGTCGTCGCGAGCACCGACCTCGCGACGCAGAAGGTGGCGCTCAAGGACCACCAGTTCCGCGCCCGCAGGCTGGTCGTCCAGCCCGGCGGCATCGTGCCCTGGCACAGCCACGACGAGCGCCCGGCGATGATCTACGTCGTCAAGGGCGAGATCTACGAGTACGCGAGCAACTGCACCGCGCCGATCCTGCACCGGGCGGGCGAGGTCGCGCGCGAGGCGAAGGGCACCTCGCACTGGTGGCAGAACACGGGCAAGGCCGCCGTGGAGCTCATCTCGGTGGATATCCTGCCGCCGCAGATGAAAAAAGAAGACAAGATGATGTAGGCGAGAGCCGGGCGTGCGCAGCTTCCTCATCGGCCTCGCGGCGTTCCTGACGCTGGTGGACCTGTTCGCTACGCAGGCGATCCTGCCCGCGCTCGCGCAGGCCTACGGCGTCAGCCCGGCCGCGATGGGGCTGGCGGTGAACGCGAGCACGCTCGGCATGGCGATCGGGGCGCTGGCGGTGGCGTTCTTCAGCCGGCGCATCGACCGGCGCCTCGGTATCGCGATGGCGCTCGCCGTGCTCGCGCTGCCTACGGCGCTGCTCGCCGCCGCGCCCGACCTCGCCACCTTCGCGGCGCTGCGGATCGTGCAGGGCCTGTGCATGGCGAGCGCCTTCGCGCTCACGCTCTCGTACCTCGCCGAGCACTGCAGCGCCTCGGACTCGGCGGGCGCGTTCGCCGCCTACATCGCGGGCAACGTCGGGAGCAACCTGGTCGGCCGCCTCGTCGCGGCGGGGCTGGTGGATCACCTCGGCATCGCCGCCAACTTCTACGCCTTCTCGGCGCTCAACCTCGCCGGCGCCGTGCTGGTCTGGTTCTGGCTCGGGCGGGCCGCGCCCGCGCCGATGGGCATCGCCGGGATGTCGCCCTTCGAGGCCTGGGCGGCGCATCTGCGCAACGGCGCGCTGCGCGCGAGCTTCGGCATCGGCTTCCTGATCCTGTTCGCCTTCATCGGCACCTTCACCTACGTCAACTTCG
>CAZOWR010000034.1:0-18304 GCA_964583645.1 uncultured Enterobacteriaceae bacterium | reverse complement strand
GACGGCGCGGTGATCCTGCGGCCGGCCGCGGTACACCCCGTCGAGCTGTATTCCGATGCGCGCGTCAAGGAGTTCGAGGAAGCGAACCGGATCTCCGCCGTGGACGCGAAGCGGGTGCGCAAGGCGCTGCGCCGGCGCAAGCGTTGAAGCTTTTCCTCGACGCCAACGTCGTCTTCAGCGCGGCGCATCAAGAGGCGGGCAACGCGCAGGCGCTCGTCGCGCTGGCGCGCGCCGGCCGCTGCACACTGCAGACCTCCGCCCACGCGCTCGAGGAAGCGCAACGCAATCTCGCGCTCAAGTCGCGGGCTTACGAAGCGCGGCTCGCCGACCTGCTGGCGATCGTCGAGAGGGTGCCCGAAGCACCTGCGGCGCTGGTCGAATGGGCGCTCGGCCAGGGGCTCAGACCCAAGGACGCGCCGATCCTCGCGGCCGCGGCGCACGCCGGCGCCGATGCGCTGGTGACCGGCGACGCACGCGACTTCGGCGCGCTTTACGGGCGCACCCTCCGCGGTGTGCAGGTTCTCGCGCCCGCTCGGGCGCTCGCGCGCGTGCTCGACGAAGCGGGCGCCTGAGGCGGTCATTCGATCCAGCCCACGCGCTTGAGCTTGCCCGAGCCTTGCGCGCGCGCGCCCGCGGGACGCCCGCAAGCGGCGGCAAGCGCGGCGAGGACGAATGTGCGCCGCCTCATTCGATCACCTCGGTCGCCTGCAGCAGCACCGACTGCGGGATCGTCAGTCCGATCTCCGCCGCGGTCTTGCGGTTGATCACCAGCTCGAAGCGATCGGATTGCTCGACCGGCAGATCGGCAGGCTTGGCGCCGCGCAGGATCCGGTCCACGTAGGATGCGGCGCGCGCGAAGGAATCCACCCAGTCTGGGCCATAGCTCGCGAGGCCGCCGGCGGCAACGAGGCTGCGGCTGCCGAACATCGTGGCGATCCGGTACTGCCTGGCCAGTCGCACGATGCGTTCTCGCTCGGAGACGTAGATCGGATTGGTACCGATCACCATGGCCTGGATCCGCTCACGCGCAGCGGCGGCGAAGGCCGGCTCGATGCCCGCCGCCTTGTCCACAGCCAATGACATCAGGCCGACGCCGAGCCTGGCCGCAGCGTTCGCGTAGCGCTCGGACGCGTCGACATCAATCTTTCCCAGCGCCGGATTGTGCAGCCAGGCGACGCGCTCCAGCTTCGGCACCAGCGCCTTGAGCAGCTCGATATGCTTGCCCGCAATCTCGAGAATCTGGAGCGAGGTGCCGGTGACATGGCCGCCGGGTCGCGCGAGGCTCGCCACAACACCGCTTCCGACCGGGTCCGAGACCCACGCGAAGACCACCGGGATGCCCGTGGACAGCTCCTTGGCCGCGCGCGCACCGGGCGTGCTTTGGACAACGATCACTTCGACCTTGCGCGCGACCGACTGTCGCACCAGCGCCGGGAAAGGATCGACGCGGTTCTCCGCAGACCAGATCTCCGTCTCGAGGTTCGTGCCCTCGGACCAGCCGAGCTTGGCGAGCCGCGCCCGAAACTCCGCCAGGGCAGGGCCAGAGTTTTTCAAAGTGGTGAAGAGGATCACCCCGATGCGCCGCATCGGTGGGCTCTGCGCCCATGTGCGCGCACTCGCCAGCGCTCCCCACGCTCCAGCGCCGAGGATCAGCTCGCGCCGCCTCACCGCACCGCCTCGCCACGTGATATCATTTGTTGGTTTTCGATATCAGAGGAGCGCGCAATGGTCCGCACCCTCATCAGCCTCGACACCGATGACAAGGCCTGGCTCGACCGGGTCGCTCGCGCCGAGCGCGTGCCGATGACGCAGCTCGTGCGCCGCGCGATCCGGCGCCTGCGCGAGGAGCAGGAGGCTGCGCCGCACGGTTTCGACCGCCTGCTGCGCGAGACGGCCGGCAGCTGGCGGCGCGGGGACGGGCTCGCGTACCAGCGGCGGCTGCGCGCCGAGTGGCGCCGCGCGAGGTGAAGCTGCTGCTCGACTCGGTCGTCCTGATCGACCACTTCAACGGCGTCGCCGCGGCCACGCAGTACCTGTCGCAGGTGCGCGTCGACGCCGCCCTCTCGGTGATCACGCGCGCCGAGGTCCTCGCCGGGTTCGCCGGTCGCGCGAGCCGCAAGGCAAGGAGATTGCTGGACTGTTTCCCGACGCTTTCGATCGACCAGGCCATCGCCGATTCGGCCGCGGCTCTGCGCCGCAAGCACGGCTGGAAGCTGCCGGACGCGTTTCAGGCGGCGATCGCCCGCAGCCATCGCCTGAAGCTCGCCACGCGCGATCTGGCCGATTTCCCGCCGCGACGGCATCGCTTCGTCGTCGTCCCCTACCGGCTCTAGCGCGCGCCGCCTCATTCGATCACCCGGTCGGCGCGCACGAGCAGCGACTGCGGGATCGCCAGCCCGAGCGTCTTCGCCGTCTTCAGGTTGATCACCAGCTCGAACTTGGTCGGCTGCTCGATCGGCAGGTCGCCGGGCCTCGCGCCTTTCAGGATGCGGTCGACGTAGTCGGCGCCGCGGCGCTGCAGCTCGAGCATGTCGGAGCCGTAGGACATGAGGCCGCCCGCCATGACGTTCAACTCGAAGAGGAACATCGAAGCCAGGCGGTGGCGCAGCGCGAGCTCGGCGATCGGCTCCCGGTGCGCTACCGTCAAAGGGTCCCCGTAGACGAGCAGTCCGGTGGCCCCGCGCCGCGCGGCTTCGCGCAACGCCGGTTCCAGCTCCTCGCGCGTGGCGGCGTGCGCCTCGATCGCTTCGAGTCCCTGGTCGCTGACCGCCTTCAGGTTTTTCTCGCGGTCGCGCGCGTAGAGGGGATGGTGCGGATTGGCGAGCAGCGCGATCCGCTTCAGGCGGGGTGCGGCCTCGCGCAACAGCTCGACCTGCTTGCCGAAGAACCCTTCGGGCACCGCGTTCGAGACGCCCGTGTACGTGCCGCCCGGCCGCGCGAGGCTCTTTGCCAGCCCGAGGCCAATGGGGTCCCAGACCGCGACGAATACGCAAGGGATGGCCGTGCCGGTGCTCTTGAGCGCAGCGGCCAGCGGAGAGGCGGTGACCATGATCACGTCGGGGGAGGCGCGCACGCTCTCCGCTACGAACTTGGGCAGGTCCTGGCCGTCCACGCGCGCGAGGCGCAGCTCGAGAAGCAAAGTCCGGCCCTCGACCCACCCGCGTGCGTGCAGCACCTCGCCGATCGCCTTTCGTATGACCTCGACGCCGCCGGGCGCTGCCTGAAAGAGGAGCAGCACGCGCCGCGGGCGAGCGGGCGATTGCGCGAGCAGCACGCCGGGCACGGCGAGCGCAGCTGCTGCCGCTGCAATGAACCGGCGCCGTGCCGGAGGCGGCTTCATTCGATCACCCGGTCGGCGCGCAGCAGGACGGATTGGGGAATCTTGAGAGCGAGCGCTTTGGCGCTTTGCAGGTTTACCGTCAGCACGAACCGGGTCGGCAGTTCGACCGGCAGGGTTGCCGGCGTCGCGCCCGCGAGGATTTTTGCAGCGAGCGCGCCGAGGCGCCGGTTGAGCATGGCGTAGTCCGCGGTATACGACGCCAGGCCGCCCGCCTCCGTGTGCTGCGTGAGGTTGGCAATGACGGGTACGCGGCTCGCGCGCGCGAGCTCGTTGATCCGTTTGCGGTGGGCAAAGCTGAGCGATTCGGCGAGAACGACCAGCGCCCGCGCGCCGGTGCGGCCGAGGGCGGCGAGCGCTGCCTCGATCTCTTCCGCGGAGCGCGCCGGCAATTCGTGCAGCGCGATCTTGCTTCTGGACGCCGCGTCGCGCAACGCGCGTAGTTCGAGCGCCTTCGCGGGATTGTCGGGATTCCACAGCACCGCGATGCGCGAGGCGTTTGGGACCAGCTCCCCGACCAGTTCGAGCAGCTTGCCGCTCAATTCGGGCAGCATGCTGCTCACACCGGTCACGTTGCCGCCCGGCCGGCCGAGGCTTGCCACGAGTCCGCTTTCGATCGGATCGCTCACGGCGGTGAAAAGGACCGGCGTTTCGCGTGCCACCTTTACCGCCGCCTGGGCTACCGGGGTAGTCATGACGACGAGCACTGCGGGGGTGCGTACCAGTAGTTGGCGAATCCGGTCGGGCGCGCGCGCAACGTCCGGTTCCGCGACGAAATCGACGACGTAGTTCCTGCCCTCGGCGAACCCTTCGTCTGCCAATCCTTCCCTGAAACTTGCCATGGTGCGGCGCATCGCTTCGGCATCGGCAGACATCGTGCCGAGGAACGCAATGCGATGAACGCGCGTTCCGCCCTGGGCGCGGGCCGGAGCTGAAAACAGGGCTGCCGCCATTCCCAACGCCTGCAATGCGCGGCGCCGGTTCATTCGATCACCCGGTCGGCGCGCAGCAGGAGCGACTGCGGGAACTTGATGCCCTGGGCTTTCGCGGTCTTCAGGTTCAGAACGAGGTAGAGGCGCGTCGGTCGCTCGATCGGCAGATCGCCCGGGCGCGCGCCGCGCAGGACGCGGTCGACGTAATCGGCGGCCTTGCGCATGACGTCGCGTGGGTCGTTCGAGTAGGCCATCAGGCCGCCGTCCTCCACGGTCTGCAGGCCGGGATACAACGCGGCGAGCCGCGTGCGCGCGACGAGCTCCACCAGGGCGCGGCGATTCAGGGCATAGACAGGGTCCGCCATGTGGACGAGGCCGTCCGCCCGTTCGCTTACCGCCCGCTCGATCGCAGCCTCGAAGTCCTCGCGGCGGCGCGCCGGGATCTGGAGCGTGGCGAGGCCGAGCTTCGCGCAGATCTCGCGGATCTGCTCGTATTGCCGGTTGTGCCAATCGACCTCCGGGTTCATCAGCACCGCGATGCGGCGCGGCGGCGGCGCAACCTCGCTCAGCAGCTGGATGCGCGCGCCCCAGGTGTCGGCGAACATCGTCGAGGGTCCCGTCGCATTCCGGTCGGGGCGCGCAAGGCTGGTGGTCAGCCCGCTTCGCACCGGATCGCTGACGATGGCGAACACGACCGGAAGCGGGCCGGCGGCCTTGCGCGCGGCGACGGCGTGCGGGCCGAACGGCGCGAAGATCAGGTCGACCTTCTGTGCCGCCAGCTCGCGCGCCGCGGCCTCGACGCCTTGCTCGCCGGCCTCCGGGCCCGGGCGGCGCCTCAGGAATTCGATGGTCCGCCCCTCGACCCAGGCGAGTTCCTGCAGCCGGTCGACGAATGCCTTGCCCAGCGCCGCGTCGGCCGCGTTCGGGTCGGCACCCAGGCCGATCCAGCCCACGCGCTTGAGCTTGCCCGAGCCCTGCGCGAGCGCGCCCGCGGGACGCCCGCAAACGGCGGCCAGCGCGGCGAGGACGAATGTGCGGCGCCTCATTCGATCACCGGGCGATGCTAGAATACTTACCACGTAATACCTTGGAGCCGGAGATGGACGAGACCAGCGTCACGAGCAAGGGCCAGGTCACGATTCCCAAACAGGTGCGGCGCGAGCTCGGCATCCGCCAGGGCTCCAGGGTGGCCTTCTCCGTGAAGGGCGGCAAGGCCGAGATGCGGGTGCTGCACCGCGGCCCGGCGCCGCGCGCCTCGGGCTTCGGCCTGCTGCGCGTGCGCGGCCGGCACCTGCCGGCGGAGTTCGATCCCGCGAGCCTGCTGGCGCCCGCCCGGCGCGGCCGCCGCTGATGCTCGCGCTCGACACCAACGTGCTCGCCCGCTACTACGTCGCCGAGGAGGACGCCTCGCGCGCGACCCTCGCGCAGTGCCAGGCGGCGCGCCGCACGCTCGAGTCCGGCGCGCAGCTCTTCGTCGCCAAGACGGTGCTGCTCGAGCTCGAGTGGGTGCTGCGGGGCGCCTACGGCGTCGCCCGGCGCGACGTGCTGCGCGCCTTCGAGCACCTGCTCGCGCTGCCGAACGTCGAGGTCGAGGACCGGGGCACGGTGGAGAGCGCGCTCGCCGGGCTGCGCGCCGGGCTCGACTTCGCCGACGCGCTGCATCACGCGAGCGGCAGGGCCTGCGCCGCGTTCCTCACTTTCGATGCGCGCCGCTTCGCCCGCCGCGCGCGGCGCCTCGCGCTGACCCCGCCGGTCAGGATCGCGCAGTAGCGTCGTCGGCTTCACTCGATTACCCGGTCGGCCTGCAGCAGCACGGACTGCGGCACCTTCAGGCCGAGCGCCTTCGCGGCCTTCAGGTTGACCACCAGCTCGAACTTCCGCGGCAGTTCCACCGGCAGATCGGCCGGCTTCGCGCCGCGCAGAATCTTGTCCACGTAGTCCGCCGCGCGGCGGTTGAGGTCGAGGATGTCGATGCCGTAGGCCGCGAGCCCGCCCGCATCGACCGCTTCCGGAAACGCGTACAGCACCGGCAGCCGCCGCTCGGCCGCGAAGGCGACGATGCGCGGGGACTGGGCGTACAGAAACCCGAGCGTCGCCACGACCATCGCCTGGGCGCCTTCGCTCGCGGTTCGGGCGAACGCCTCGTCGAGCTTCTTCGCGCCATCGACCTCGAAAGCGATCAGATCCAGCCTGAGTTGCGCGGCGGCCTCGCGGATGATCTCGCGATAGGTGGGCGATGGGGTGCCGAGATAGGCGATCTTCGTGACACCGGGGAGCAGCTCCTTCAGCAGCTGCAGCCGCTTGCCGATGATCTGCGGTCCTGCGTCGGTGGTGATGCCAGTGACGTTTCCACCGGGCCTGGCAAGGCTGGCGACGAGCCCGGCGGCAACCGGATCGCTGCCGCCGGCGAAGACGATCGGGACGGAGCGTGTCTGCTTCATCGCCATGATCGCAACCAGCGTGCCGCGCACCGCGGAAGCGGCAAAGATCACCGCGACGTTGCGCGTCGCGAGGTCGGCGAGGATCCGCTGGGCCTGCTCGGCGTCGTTCCCGGGCCCGTAGCGCTCGAGCTTCATGGTGCGGCCATCCTCCCGGCCGAGCTCGCGCAGCCGGTGCACGAACGCGCGCGCGTGCGGGTGCTTCGGATCGGGTCCGGCAAGCTCGGCGTCGCTTCGGCCGCCGAACACGTAGGCGACGACCGGTAGCGTGGGCGCCTGCGCTCGCGCCGCGTGCGGAGTTGCGAGCGCTGCCGCCGTCGCAAGCATCAACTGCCGTCGTCGAATGTCAGCCATCGTGGGCGCCTCCATGGATGGCAGCGGTCATTCGATCACCCGGTCGGCCGCGGATGTATACTTCACGTATCTATTCCGAGACCGGGGCGCAGCGATGAAGACGGCAAAGGTGTTCCGGCACGGCAACAGCCAGGCGGTGCGCCTGCCGAAGGAGTTCCGCTTCGACGCCGACGAGGTGGTGGTGAAGCGCGCCGCCGGCGGCGTGCTGCTGCTGCCGAAGCGCATCACGCTCGAGCAGCTCGATTCGATCCTCGGCGCGTTCCGCGGGCGCTTCGTGCGCCGCCAGCCCCGCATGCAGAAGCGGCGCTGGCGATGATCTGGCTGCTCGACACCGACACGCTCGCGTTCCTCATCGACCGCGCGCCCGGCGCCGAGCGCATCAAGCGGCGCCTGTCCGGGCGCTCGCCGGGCGAGGTGCGGCTGTCCGCCATCACGCTCTCGGAAGTTCACTACGGCCTCGCGAGCGGCGACGTGAGCCTCGAGCGGCGCGGCGCGCTCGGCGAGCTGGTCGCGCTCCTGCAGGTGGATGACTACCCGGCGGCCGCGGCGCGCGACTTCGGCGAGATCCGCGTCGCACTCGAGCGCGCCGGCCGGCGCATCGGTCCCTACGACCTCCTCATCGCGGCGCACGCGCGCCACATCGGCGCGGTGCTCGTCACCAACCACGAACGCGAATTCCGGCGCGTGCCGGGGCTCACGGTGCAGAACTGGCTCAAGCCCTGACGGGCGCTTCATTCGATCACCTCGTCGGCGCGCAGCAGCAGCGACTGCGGGAACGTGATTCCGAGCGCCCGCGCCGCCTTGAGGTTGAGGACCAGCGGCCCGCTCCGGATCACCGATCGAACTCGACTTCGAGGTGCACCGGGAACACGATCAGCTTCTGCAGCCGCCCCGCTCGCCCCGGCGCGCGGCGCAGGCCGCTCTTTTTCAGCAGCGGCTTGAAAGTCTGCGTGATCTGCGCCTTCGCGAGGTAGGCGCCGATGCACCAATGCAGGCCGTGGCCGAACAGCAGGTACTCGGCGGGCTTGCGCGCGGGGTTGAACTCGGCCGGATTCTCGACCCTGCGCTCGTCGAACATCGCCGACTGGGTGCTGACCAGCATGCGGGTGCCGGCGCGGATCGTCGCCGCCTGCGCCGATCCCGCGCCTATGGTGTAGTCCTTGCGGCAGACGCGGAACGGGCCGGGATTGATCGGCTTGAAGCGCATCGCCTCGAACAGGCAGCGTGCGAGCAGCTCGTCGTCGTCCGCGAGCGCCGCGGCGCGCGCGTGCGCCATGAACTCGGGCCGGCGCAGCAGCATCTCGAGCACGTTGCCGGCGGCGATGGTGTTGGTCGGCACGAATCCGGTGATCATGCCGAAGAGGTGCGCACGGATCACCTCGTCGGTGAGGCCTTCGGCGCCCTGCTTCTGCATCGCGACGAAGCGCGCGAGCACCGTGTCCGCGCTGCCGGGCGCCGCCTTCGCCCGCCGGATGGCGTCGTCGATCACCGGGCGGATGAGCTCCGCCGCGGCGAACGCGGTCGCGGCGAATGCGGGGCGCTTACCCGGAGGGCCGAACATGTAGCCGCTCATGGCGATCGTCCATTGCGCAAAGCGCAGCTTGTCCGCGATCGGCACGCCGTAGTAGCTCTCGCACAGCAGCGTCGGCAGGCGCGTGATCAGGTCCTCGATCGCGTCCAGGCGAGCGCCGCTGCCGGCGACGATCTCGCCGGCGAACTTCGCCGAGAGCGGCGTGATGATCGAGTCCACGTCCTCGCGTCTGAAGGCCTGCAGGATCTGCGCGTGCTGGCGCTGGTAGTCCGGGCCGTCCTGCATGCCGAGCACGAAATTCGGGCCGGCGGTCATCTCCCGCATGCGCTCGCCGAACGGCACCTGGAACACGCTTTCCTGCGTGAGCACCTCCTGCACGTGCTCGAAGCGCGTCACCATCGCCCAGCCGCCGGGAAAGCGCGCGACCGGCCAGTAGCGCCTGAGCAGCCCCATCCACCATTGCGGGTCGTCGAACAGCCAGCCCGAGACAGTGCGCTTGATCCAGCCCGGATCGATGTCGGCGATGTTGAACGCTGACGTCTGCATGTGCGGGACCCCCCTGGTCCGTGGTGCGGGGGCATTATGAGGCATACCATCCGGGTCCAAGGGGGGCCGAATGGCGGGGAAGGGGGACGCTGGCGCGGCGGGAGTGCACGCGCTCTCGCTTGCCGACGTGCTCGAGGAGGAGCAGCACGCGATCACCGGCGAGAATCCCGAGCCGGCGGCGGTCTGGGAGTTCGATGCCGCGCAGATCCTCGACGCCGAGGGGCTGCGCGCCCGGCTCATCGAGGGGCGCGATCCCGCGGCGCGCGGGCTGGCGGGCGGCGAGCTGCGCGGCCTGGTCGGGCGGCTGCGCGCGCAAGGCGCGCCGCAGAGCGAGCCGGAACGCGCCGGGCTGCGTGCCGCACTCGCCGCCGGCTTCAACGCGCTGCTCGAGGACGCTGGGCTGTACGCGGGAGAGGCGGGCGGGCCGGCGGCGCGCTTCGCCGGCGTGCGCTTCCGCCCGCAGACCCGCGAGCGCATCGCCGCGGGCCCGCTGCGCGAGCGCAACCGCCTCGTCCTCGAGGACGCATTCCCGGAGCTCGAGCGGCGCGAGGACGCGCGGCTCGGCAGGATCTTCGCGCGCGCGCACCGCCTGAAGCTCGCGGCGCTGTGCCTCTCGGGCGGCGGCATCCGCAGCGCGAGCTTCGCGCTCGGCGTGGTGCAGGGGCTGGCGCGCCTGGGGCTGCTCGGGCGCTTCCACTACCTGTCCACGGTGTCCGGCGGCGGCTATCTGGGCGGCTGGCTGAGCGCATGGATGCGGCGCGCGGGGCGCGAGCGCGTCATCGCCGAGCTCACCGGGCGCGCCGGGCGGCCGCTCGAGCCGGAGCCTGCGGCGCTCTCGCACCTGCGCGCGCATGCGAGCTACCTGAGCCCGCGCCTCGGACTCGCTTCCACGGATGCGTGGACCCTGGCCGCGATCTACCTGCGCAACCTGCTGCTCAACTGGCTGGTGCTCGTGCCGTTGCTCGCCGCTGCGCTCGTGGTTCCCCAGCTGCTGGTCGCGCTGACGCGCCTCCCACACCGCGAAGCAGGCGATCTGTTCGCCGGGGGCGACGTCATCTTCTTCCTGCTTCTCGCTCTCGGCTTTGCCTGCTCCGTCGCGTCGGTGCGCTACGTGCATGCGCATCGCCCGATGAGGAGCGGGGACGCCCGCGGCGCCTACGAGGATCCCAAGCAGGATCACCGGGCGTTCATGCGCGGCTGCTTTCTGCCGATGCTCGGAGCGCTGGTCGGCCTCACCGTGGTCTGGGCGTGGGTCGCCTCCGGCAAGGTGCCCGCGCTTGCGCTGCCGGAGGGACCGGCGGGCTGGCAGCTGCGCCTGCGCGCCGGCGAGTGGAGCGCGACGTTCCATGCGGCCTGGGTGTGGGCGGGCGGCGGCGCGCTGCTGCACTTCGGCGGCTGGCTGCTCGCCGGGAGATTGCGCTCTTGGCGCGAGTTCGCGTTCATTCTCGCCACCGGCGCACTCGGCGGCATGGCGGCCGGCGTCATCGCGCACGGGCTGGTGCCCAGCGCTGCGCCCCGCAGTTTCGAGCGGCTCGAGCAGTACGCCTGGTATGTCTCGTTCGCCGCCCCGGCGCTGCTGGCGACGGTCCTCGTCTTCGGCCACCTGTACGTGGGCTTCACCAGCCGCTCGCACGGCGACCCGACCTTCGAGTGGACCGCGCGCTACAGCGCCTGGCTGCAGATCGCCATCGCCGCCTGGCTGGCGGCCTGCGGCGTCGTCCTGCTCGCGCCGCTCGGGCTCGCCCGGGGCCTCGATCAGGTGGCCGACAGCGAGCTCGTCGAATCCGCGCAGCTGATCGCGAGCCTGCTCGGCGCCGCCGCCGGCGCGGTCACGCTGAGGCAGGCCTTCAAGTCGCCGCTCGGCGCGGGAAGGAAAGGCGAGGCTGGCCTGCGCGCCCGCCTGGTGCAGGCGCTCGCCCTGCCGGTCTTCGTCGTCCTGCTGCTCGCGCTGCTGTCGCACCTGGCGGGCTGGCTGATGGACCTGCCGGGAAACCTGCACCCGTTCTTCCGCGACCTGTCGTGCGCGCCTGCCGATCCCGCCAGCCCCGCGCGCCACTACCACGGCGCGCTGAACGCGGTGGTGTGCGGGTCCCTCCCCTCGGCGCTGCTGGTGCTCGGGCTGCTGCTCGCGGGCGGCTATCTCATGTCGCTGCGCATCGACACCAACCGCTTCTCGCTGCACGGCATGTACCGTGCGCGGCTGATCCGCAGCTTCCTCGGCGCCTCGCGTACCGAGCAGGAGCGCGACCCGAACCGCTTTACCGGCTTCGACGAGAGCGACGACATGGGATTGACGGACCTCTGGCGCGCCGGGCAGCCGGCGCCGTTGCACGTCGTCAACGCCGCGCTCAACCTGGTGACGCGCGACGAGCTCGCCTCGCAGCAGCGCAAGGCCAAGTCGTTCACCTTCAGCGCCCTGCACTGCGGCGCCGCGCACCTCGGCTACCGGCCCACGCGCGCCTACGGCGGCGGCATAACGCTGGGCACCGCGGTGACGATCTCGGGCGCCGCGGCGAGCCCCGAGATGGGCTATCACTCCAAGCCCCTGCTCTCGTTCCTGCTCACGCTGTTCAACATCCGGCTCGGCTGGTGGCTCGGCAACCCGGGCTACTCGGGGCGGCACAGCTTCGGCGACGCGGCGCCCGCCTCGTCCATGGCGCCGATCATCGACGAGGCGCTCGGCCGCACCGACGACCGCAATCCCTACGTCTACCTGTCGGACGGCGGCCACTTCGAGAATCTCGGCCTCTACGAGATGGTGCTGCGCCGCTGCCGCTGGATCGTGGTCAGCGACGCGGGCTGCGACCCGCGCGGTGTCTTCGAGGACCTCGGCAACGCCATCCGGCGCATCCGCGTCGACTTCGGCATCCCGATCCGGTTCGCGGGCGTGCCGATCTACGCCAGGGAGGAGGGCGCGGCGCGCGCGCCGGGGGCGACCTACTGCGCCGTGGGGCACATCCGCTATTCGGCCGTGGACGGCGACGTGCAGGACGGCACGCTCGTCTACATCAAGCCGGCATACTACGGCAGCGAGCCGCCCGACGTCTTCAACTACGGGCAGGCGAGCCCCGCGTTCCCGCACGAGTCTACGGCGAACCAGTTCTTCACCGAGGCGCAGCTCGAGAGCTACCGGCGCCTGGGGACCTACATCCTCGATCATGTCACGCGCTCGCCGGCCGCGCCCGGGGAGGCGGCGCGCGAGCCGCGCCGCCTCGACCTGGGGGAGTTCGCCTCGCGCCTCGAAGCCGAGCTCAGAAGGTTTTCAGGTACTCGATCAGATCGCCGAGCTTGGAGCCCAGGATCCGGCGCGTGATCTGGGCGCGGTCGGCGACCGGGTCGAGGCCGCCGAGGTCCGGGCACAGGCTGCTGCCGAATGGGTGCCCGGAGTTGCTGCGGCCGAACACCGCGGTGTCGTATTCCTTGACGAGCTGCGTGTCGTAGGGGCTGTAGCGCTCGCGCGGCGCCACCGCCCACTCGAAGCCGACCAGCGCCTCGTCGTAGAACAGCACGCCGCGCAGGAACTTCTTCGGCCGCGCCTGCGGGCAGAGCAGTGCCCCGAGCGTCGGCACCGAGCCGTTGTGCAGGTACGGCGCGCGCGCCCAGATGCCGTGCGGCATGTCCACCTTGTAGCCGTGCTTGCCGTGGCGCACCCGGTCCGGGGTGTCCTTGAAGTAGTCGTCGTTGGCGCGCGTCCAGTCGCGCAGCAGCCTGCCCTGCGCATCGCGCGGCAGGCACCAGTCGTTGCCCGCGTGGTTGCCGACGAAGATGCGGCAGGCCTCCATGATCAGGCCGGCGAGCGCGTAGCGCGAGACGTCGGTGTTGACGAGGGCGCGGTTCTCGTCGACGCCGAGCTTCTTCGCCGGCACGACCTCGTCGCTGTGGGGCTGGTGGCAGTCGGCGCAGCGCTCGGAAGCCTTGATGTGCTCGCCGTTGAAGATCGCCATCCCGCGCCGCGCCTTCTCGCGGTCCACCGCGAAGGGGTAGGGCGGCGGCGGCAGGTTGTTGATGAGGGGATTGAGCGGCTCGTGGATCCTGACGTTCACCTTGGCCGGATCGCCGGTGGCCGAGGTTCCGGAGGCGAGCGTGCGCGCGCTGGCGCCCTGGTTGCCGTCCCAGTTGGCGAGCACGCGGTGGCCCGACCAGTTGAGGCTCGGAATGTCCACCGGCGCCGGCACCGGCGGCGCCCAGCTCGCCAGCGTTTCGCGGATCGCCCGCCCCGCCCTGGCGAGCTCCGCTTCCTTGCAGGACGGCCCCGGGTCGGTGCCGAGGAGCGCGAACAGCGGGTTCCGCCAGTGGTCGCGGCACAGGAAGCGCAGGAACGAGTTGTCCTTGCGGAGCGTGTGGATCGCCACCAGCCCCGAGGCGATGCCGAACGCGTCCATCTGCCCGATGCGGTTCGCCATGACGTCGGGCACCGCCTGGCCCGGATGCTTGCGGCGCGGGTTATCGCGGTTGAAGGCGTAGCGGGCGGCGACCTGATGATAGATGTACTGGGTCTTGATCGCGACGCCGATCAGCTCGCCCGCGTAGACCGGGAAGTCCTTGGCGACCCAGTAGGTCTGCAGCAGGGCGCGGCGGACCTGGTCGGGCTGCGCGCCGTAGATGGTCTTCACCGTCTCCGGGTCGAGGGCGCGGTCGAGCATGCGGCGAAACAGCGCCATCACCGCCGCCCGGTTCGGGTCCAGGTCCGACTTCCGGTCCGGCAGGCCCGCGAGGTCCATGGTGAAGCCCGACTCGACCAGCGCGAGGCCGGTCTCCATCAGCAGCTGCGAGTAGTACTGGTTCTCGACCTCGGTGCTCGGCATGCCCGGCATGAAACGCATGCGGCCGCGCTCAACGATGTTGCCCGCGTCGTCCATGCGCCCGCCTACGATGACCCTGCCCATGTGGCAGCCCGAGCAGGAGACGAACACCGCATCCACCTGCGGCGGCCGCTGGAACTTGGCGCGGTCGCGCTCGTAGTTCGGGTATTCGCCGTAGATCTGGTCGTGGAGCTTGCTGCGCAGCTTGCCGGCGAGCAGCTCGAGCGTCGGCAGCTTGCGGAACGCCTTGAGCCGCTCCGCCACCAGCCTGACCTCGCGCGGCTTGACCTCCGGGTCGTAGACCAAGCCGTTCGGCAGCACGTGGCGGCGCTGGCGCGGGTCCTTCGCGATGCCGTCGGCATAGTCCTCCGGGTGCGGGCCGAGGCCGAGGTGGTCGAGCGTGTAGAGGTTGCGCGCGGCTTCGGCCGCCACCGCGGACTTCTTCCTCCAGATCGCGGCGAGCTTGCGCAGCTGCGCGTCGCCCTCGGTGGCCGGGTCGAGCGAGAGCAGCGTCTGCAGCAGCACCAGCGGCACGCCGCCGTAGCCGATCGGGTGCGCGCTGAACCAGTTCCAGGCGAGCGCCGGGTGGTGGCCGCTGCGGAAGCCGTACTTTTTCGCGCGACCAGGGTCCGTGTCGCGCAGATAAGCCTCGAGCTCGCCCTGGCGGCGCGCCGCCTCCTGCGCCCAGGGCACGGTTCCCTGCTTCACCCAGTCGTCCGAGGCGAAGCCCGCGGGTGGCGAAGCGTCCGGCGCCGCGCTTGCAGCCGGAACGATGGCGCTTGCGGCTAGCAGTACGGCGAGTGCGGATCGCCAGCTATGCGTTGGCATTTTCCTTCCCCTCCTTCAGGTGCGCGAGGCTCTGCGCGGCGTAGGCCTCCCAGGACTTCGCCTGCTGGCTGCGCGCGAGCGCCAGCGCGCGCTCGTAGGCGGCCGCGGCCTCGGCCGCCCTGCTGCCCGGGCAGAGGAGCACGTAGTCGCCGAGCAGCCGCTCGCACTCGGGCCAGAAATAGCGCTCCGAGCCCGAGCTCAGCTCCTGGCGCACGATCTCGGCATGCCGCGCGGCCTCCTCGAAGCGGCCGAGCGACGCCAGCGTGCGCGCCTGCATTGCGTGGTGCAACGGCACCATGGTGCCGGTCTGGGTGCGGGCCATGTAGCTGAAGCCGCTCTCCATCTCGGCTGCGGACGTCGCCGCGTCGCCCGCGAGCGCCAGCCCGAACGCCTTGAGCAGCGCGCCATAGCCCTTCCACATCTCGAGGTCGTGGCGCTGCGCGAACTCGATCGTCTCGGCACCGAGCGCCAGCGCCTGCGCGCTATCGCGGCTGACCACCGCGAAGATCGCGGCGTGCGCGAGCGCGTGGCCGAGCGTGTGCGCATGGCGCATGGCGCGCGCCTCGGCGAGCGCGCCCGCGACCAGCTCGCGCGAGCGCTCGGCCTGCCCGAGGCTCCACAGCGTCAGCCCGTGATGGAAGCGCGTGGCGATCTCGGGCTCGGCGGCGAAGCGCTGCGCGAGCGCAAGGCGCTGCTCCGGCGAGCGCTCGCGCGGCGGGCCGGCGAGCCCGAGCGCCTTGACGAAAGACTGCTCGGCGAGCACGGGCGCGCCGGTGATCATCTGCGAGATCGCGAGCGAGCGCAGCGCCGTGATCATGTGGCCCCGGTTGCCGTCGCGCTCGGCCCAGCCGAGCATCTCGCGCGCGGTCTCGAGCGCCTGGTCCTGCCCGCCGCGGATGTACTGTGCGACCCAGACCGCGTGGAAGATGGCGAAGCGATGCGGCGCTTCGCCCATGCGCGCGGCGAGCTCGCGCGCGCGCGTGAATGCCGCCACCGTGTCGGCGTGGCCGTAGCCACGCAGCGGGATCGAGGTCTGGCCGAGCGTGAGCTCGAGCGTCAGGCGCCGCTCCAGCCACGGGCGGCTCTCGCCCATCTGCTCGCACAGGCGGATCGCCTGCCCGAGGTGCGCGAGCGCTTCCTTGTAGGCAGGGCGTGCGGCGGCCTGCGCCGCGGCCTTCTGCCAGCAGCCGATCGCCTTCTCGTTCAGGCCGGCCTGCGTGGCATGGTGCGCGATCAGCTCCGGCGCGGTGTCGGGCAAGGCTTCCAGCGCCGCCACGAGCCGCGCGTGGATCTGCTGGCGCCGCGCCTTGAGCAGGCTCTCGTAGGCGGCGTCGCGCAGCAGCGCGTGCTTGAAGCTGTAGCGCGCATCGGGCGGCGTGCCGCGCCGGAAGATCATCTCGGCCTGCGCGAGCCGCCCGAGCGCGTCGCGCAGCGCTTCGTCGCCTACCGGCAGGATGGCGGCGAGCAGCCGGTAGTCGAACTCGCGGCCGATGCAGGCCGCGGTCTGCGCCACTTCTTTCACCGGCAGCAGCCGGTCGAGGCGCGCCATCAGGCTGTCGTGCAGCGAGGCCGGCACCGCGAGGTCCTGCGCCGGCCCCTCGACGACGAAGGCATCGCCGGTCTCGTGCAGGGCGCCCGACTCGAGCACCGTGCGCGTGATCTCCTCCACGTAGAGCGGCACGCCGTCGGCCTTGGCGGCGATCTCCTCCATCAGCCCCTCGGGCAGCGACTTGCCGCGCGCCACGCGCCGCACCATCGCCTCGATCTGCGAGCGCCCGAGGCGGTTCAGCACTACGCGCGTGACATCGCGGCGCTCGCCGAAGTCGTGCTCGAACTCCGGCCGCGCGGTAATCAGGATCAGCACCCTGATCGCGGCGAGGCGCTCGACGGAGAGCTCGAGCAGCTCGAGCGTGGTCGGGTCCACCCAATGCGCGTCCTCGGTGGCGAGCAGCACCGGCTGCTCGCCGGCGAGGCGGACCAGCTGCTCGATCAGCACGTTGAAGGTGCGCTGGCGCAGCTGCGGCGGCGTGAGCTTCAGGGGCCCGTAGCGCTTCGTGCCGTCGATGCCGAGCAACGCGGCGACCACGGCGACGTCCTTCACGCCGCCGCTCGCCGCCTCGCCGAGCAGCGTCTGCAGCCGGTCGAGCTTCGCCTCGGCGCCGTCCGCCGGGCCGAAGCCCGCGGCGCGCGCGAGCTGCTGGGTCACGGGGTAGAGCGCGCTGTCGGCGTGGTAGGGCGAGCACTGGTAGTTGATTCGCACGTGCGGCTCGGCGGCGAGCGCGTCCTGCAGCGCGCGCACCACGCGCGACTTGCCGATCCCCGCGTCGCCGCTGACGATCACCAGCTGCCCTTCGCCGGCCGCCGCGATGCGCCAGCGCTCCTTCAGCAGCGCGAGCTCGCCGTCGCGCCCCACCATGGCGGCGAGCCGCCCGGCGGCGTGCGCATCGAACCGGCTCTCGATCGCCCGCTCGCCGACGACGGCGTAGGCGCGCAACGGCGCGGCGATGCCCTTGAGCGCCTGCGGGCCGAGATCGCGGTACTCGAACACGTGGCGCGCCTGGTCGCGCGTGCGCGCGCTGACCACCACCTGGCCGGGCGTGGCGAGGCCCTGCAGCCGCGCGGCGACGTTGGGAGTTTCGCCCACCACCGCGTGCTCCTTGGCGCTGCCCTCGCCGAGCAGATCGCCGACCACCACCAGGCCCGTGGCGATGCCGATGCGCGCGGCGAGCGCCCCGCCGCCCGGAGAGGGGAGGCGCGCGACCGCGTCGATCGTGGCGAGCCCCGCGCGCACCGCGCGCTCGGCCTCGTCCTCGTGGGCGATCGGGTAGCCGAAGTAGGCGAGCACGCCGTCGCCGAGGTACTGGGCGACGTGGCCGCCGTAGCGCCCCACCTCGGCCGCGACCGCCTTCTGGTAGCCGCGGATCACGGCGCGCAGATCCTCCGGGTCGAGCCGGCCCGAGAGCGCGGTAGAGCCGACCAGGTCCACGAACATCACCGTCAACTGCCGGCGCTCCGCCTCCGCCGCCGGCACCGCCCCCGCCGCGGCGGCGCCGGGCGCGCTTTCCGAAGCGGCTGTAGCGGAGAGACCGGCGATCGCCTTCAGCAGCTTGGCGCGCGGGCCGATCGGGATGCCGAGCTCCTTCAGGTGCGCGTCGGTGAGCGCGCCGAGCGCCTCGCCGTCGATCTCGTGCGTCTCGAACAGCTCCGCGTAGCGCCCGAAGCCGTTCGCCTCCAGCCATTTGCGCACGTCGCGGCTCATTGCTCGATCACCCGGTCGGCGCGCAGCAGCACGGATTGCGGTACGGAAACGCCGAGTGTTCGCGCCGTATTCATGTTGACCGCGAGCTCGAACCTGGTGGGCTGCTCGATCGGCAGCTCGCCGGGCTTCGCGCCCTTCAGGATCCGGTCGACGTAGCTCGCGAGACGCCGGAATTGCGCCGGGATGTTGGTCGCGTAGGCGAGTAGGCCGCCCAGCTGCGCATAGTCGGCGACGCCCATGACGCTCGGCAGGCGCCGCGCCAGGGTGAACTCGGCGA
>CAZOWR010000033.1:0-18802 GCA_964583645.1 uncultured Enterobacteriaceae bacterium | reverse complement strand
TGACGCGCGGCGCGCTCGAGAGCCTGTCGCGCGACGAGCTGCAGGCGGTGGTGGCGCACGAGTTCAGCCACATCCTGAACGGCGACATCCGCATCAACCTGCGCGCGGCCTGCGCGCTGCAGGGCATCGTGGTGCTCGCGGCGCTCGGCCGCTTCATGCTGCGCTACTACTCGGGGGCCGGCACCGACGAGGGGCGGCGGTTCTTTCACCTGCCGCTCGCGCTCGCGGGCGCGGGCCTGTTCGCCGTGGGCTCGGCCGGGCTGGTCTTCGCGCGCGCCATCCAGGCCGCGATCGCGCGCGAGCGCGAGTACCTCGCGGATTCCTGCGCCGTGCAGTACACGCGCAACGCCGATGCCCTGTGCGGCGCGCTGGCGCGCATCGGCGCTGGGCGCGCGGGCTCGCGCCTGCGCGACTGGCACGCCGATGCGCTCGGGCACATGCTGTTCGCGCCGGGCGCAGGGGGCTGGCTCGCGACGCACCCGCCGCTCGAGGAGCGCATGCGCCGCGCCAACCCGCACGCGGCGCCCGAGCACTACTTCGAGCGCGCGCGGCGGCGGGCGCCGCAGCCTGCGCCGGAGAAGAAGGAGGCGCCCGCGGACCCGATCGCCGCGGCGCTCGCGCGCGAGCGCGCCGGCGAGGCGCGCGAGGCGCCGGCGCAGCCCGCCACCATCGCGCCGAGCCGCCGCACCGACGTGGCGATGCTGGTGGCGACCATCGGCGAGCTGAACGCGGCGCACCTGCAGTACGCCGCGGGGCTGCTCGCCTACCTGCCGGCCACGATCCGCGAGGCGCTCCGGGAGCCGCGCGGCGCGCAGGCCGCGATGCTGGGCCTCCTGATCGACGCCGAGGCGACGGCGCGCGAGCGCCAGCTGCGCGCGCTCGAGGCGCTCGGCCTCGCCGGGCTCGCGCGCAAGGCCGAGGTGCTCGCGCCGCTGCTGCGGAGCCTCGACCGTGCGTACCGGCTGCCGCTGGTCGCGCTCGCGCTGCCGGTGCTGCGCGAGCTCGACGAGGCGGGGCGCGCGGAGTTTCTCGGCGCGATGCGCGCCGCGATCCGGGCCGATGCGCGGCTGACGCTCGGCGAGTTCGTCCTCGACACCATCCTCGACTGCAATCTCGGGCCGCGCGCGAGGCTCGCCGGGCGCGTCGCGTTCCACGACCGCCGGGCGCTCGCCGGCGAGGCGGCGCTGCTGCTCTCGCTGCTCGCGCACGCCGGGGGCGATCCGGCGGGCGCGCCCGGCGCGTTCGCGCGGGGGCTGGAGGCCGCGGGCATGCCCGGGCTCGAGCTCGCTCCGCCCGAGGCGCTCGAGCTCGGCCGGGTGAGCGAAGCGCTCGAGCGGCTGAGCCAGCTCGCGCCCCTGGAGAAGGCGCCGCTGCTCGCCGCCTGCCAGGCGGTGGTGGACGCCGACCGCAACGTGCGCCTTCCCGAGCACGAGCTGGTGCGCGCCGTCTCGGTGGCGCTCGGCTGCCCGATGCCGCCCGAGCTGGGCGCCCTGGACCCGCGGCTGCTGCGAAAATAGGCACCAGACCCGCCATGGCGACCTTCTTCGAGCACCAGCACCTGGCGCGGCGCAACACCAAGGTTCTCGTGCTGCTGTACGCGCTCGCCGTGATCGGCGTCATCGTCGCGGTGGACCTGGTGCTTGCGGGCGCCTACGCCTACGGCTTCGGCGACCGGCTGGTGCCGGCGGGCAAGGCGGTCGGCCCGGCGACGCTGCTGCGCCTGGTGCCCGACGCGATCTACGCCTGGGGCGCGCTCGGCACGGCGACCGTGATCCTCGGCGTGAGCGGCTGGAACGTGATGCAGCTCGCCGGGGGCGGGGAGAAGGTCGCCGAGATGGTCGGCGCGCGGCGCGTCTCGCCCGAGACGCGCGATCCCCTGGAGCGGCGCCTGCGCAACGTGGTCGAGGAGATGGCGATCGCCTCCGGCGTGCGCGTCCCGGCGGTCTACGTGATGGACGGCGAGCCCGGCATCAACGCCTTCGCCGCCGGCTACGAGGTGTCCAACTCGGTGGTCGCGGTGACGCGCGGCACGCTCGAGACGCTGAATCGGGATGAGCTGCAGGGCGTGATCGGCCACGAGTTCAGCCACATCCTGAACGGCGACATGCGGCTCAACATCCGCATGATCGGGGTGCTCGCGGGCATCGTGTTCATCGGCTCGATCGGCGAGTTCCTCTTGCGTAGTCAGCGCCACAGTCGCGACAGCCGGGCTTCCGGGCCGATCATGGGGATCGGCTTGACGCTGCTCCTCATCGGCTACATCGGCCTGTTCTTCGCGCGCCTCATCAAGGCCGGGGTGTCGCGCCAGCGCGAGTTCCTGGCGGACGCCTCGAGCGTGCAGTTCACGCGCAACCCGGACGGCATCGCGGGGGCGCTCGACCAGATCCGGGCCTCGAGCGCGGGCACGGTGATCGCGAGCCGCTACGCCGAGGACATGTCGCACATGTTCTTCGGCCAGAGCGTGAAGATGTGGTTCGGGGGCCTGTTCGACACGCACCCGCCGGTCGAGGAGCGCATCAAGCGGGCCCACCCGCGGTTCCAGGTCGCGGACTACCGCCGGGCGCGGGCACAGCCGGGCCTGCCGGACGAGCCCCAGGAGGAGCAGGCGCGCAAGCAGGCGCTCACCCGGGAGCAGGCGGCGCGGGCGGTGCTCGTCGCGGGTACGGTGCTGCCGGGCGCGGGGCTGCCGCCGGCGGGCCGGCGCGGCGCCGACGGCGGCGCGCAATGGGGCCGCTCGGCGGGCGACAGCGCGGCGCTGGTGGGCTCGGCGGACGGCGCCAAGGTGGACTATGCCAAGCGCCTGCTCGCGGCGCTGCCGGCGGGGCTGCGCGAGCGCCTGCACCAGCCCGAGGGCGCGCGCGCGGCGCTCGTCGCGCTGCTGCTCGCACCGAAGGAGGACGTGATGCGCGGGCAGCTCGAGGTGCTGCGCAGCGCCGGGCTGCAGACCCTGGGCGGCGCCGCGGCCGAGCTCGCGCCCCTCACGCGGCGGCTCGGACCCGCGTTCCACCTGCCGGTGATCGACCTCGCGCTGCCGGCGCTGAAGGCCGCTTCCGCGGAGCTGCGCGCCGGGCTGGTAAAGGGGCTGGAGGCCGTGATCCAGGCCGACCGGCGCGTGTCGCTGCACGAGTTCGTGGTGCTGACCCTGGTGCGCGACCAGCTCGCGCCGCCGGCGAAGCCCGCCGCGGCGGGCAGCCGCAGGATCCAGGACATGCAGGCCGAGTGCGTGCTCCTGCTCACGCTGGTCGCGCACGCCGGCACGCGCCAGGACGCGAGCGGCAAGCGCGGCGAGGCGCTGCAGCAGGCGATCGCCGCGGGGGCGAAGGAGATGGGCATCGAGCCTGCTGCGGCCCCGGGAGCGCAGCTCACGCTCGAGGGTGCGGCGAAGGCGCTCGAAGCGCTGAAGGCGCTCGCGCCGATGCAGAAGGCGCTGCTCATGAAGGGCCTGTTCGCCGCGGCGACCCACGACGGCACGATCCGCGTCATGGAGGCGGAGCTGATGCGCATGGCCGGCGCGGTGCTCGATTGCCCGCTGCCGCCGCTGCTGGAAGCGGTGGATCCGGCGACGCTGGCGGCATGAGTCCGGGCGGCCTCGAGGCGGCGCTGCGCGCCGCGGTCAAGGGCGAGGTGCGCTTCGACGCGGGCACGCGCGCGGTCTACGCCGCGGACGCCTCCAACTACCGCCAGGTGCCGATCGGCGTGGTGCTGCCGAGGTCTGCCGAGGACATCGTCGCCGCGCTCGCTGCCTGCCGCGCGCACGGCGCGCCGGTGCTCGCGCGCGGCGGCGGCACTTCGCTCACCGGGCAGGCGGTCAACGTCGCGGTGGTCATCGACGCCTCGAAATACCTCGACCGCGTGCTCGAGGTCGATCCCGCGGCGCGCCTCGCGCGCGTGGAGCCCGGGGTGGTGTGCGATCAGCTTCGCGCCGCGGCCGAGCGACACGGCCTCACCTTCGCGCCCGACCCGGCGACGCACTCGCGCTGCACGCTGGGCGGCATGATCGGCAACAACTCCTGCGGCCCGCACTCGGTGATGGCGGGCAAGACGGTGGAGAACATCGAGGCACTGGAAGTCCTCGCCTACGACGGCACGCGCTTCTGGTGCGGGCCGACCACGGAGCCCGAGCTCGAGGCGATCGTGCGCCGGGGTGGCCGCCAGGGCGAGATCTACGCCGCGCTCAGGTCGCTGCGCGACCGCTATGCCGACCTGATCCGGAGCCGCTTCCCCGGGATCAAGCGCCGCGTCTCGGGCTACAACCTCGACCAGCTGCTGCCCGAGAACGGCTTCAACGTGGCGCGCTCGCTGGTGGGCTCGGAAGGCACCTGCGCGCTGACCCTGCAGGCGCTCGCGCGGCTGGTGAAGAGCCCGCGCAGCCGCGTGCTGCTGGTGGCCGGCTTCCCGGACGTCTACGCGGCGGGCGACGCCGTGCCGCGGGTGCTCGCCGCGCGGCCGATCGCCTGCGAGGGGCTGGATGAGCCGATCATCGGGGGCTTGCGCAGCCGGGGCCTGCGCCTGGAGGACATCGCGCTACTCCCCGCGGGGCGCGCCTGGCTGATGGTCGAGTTCGGCGCCGACGCGCACACGGACGCGGTGGCGCAGGCGCGCGGCCTGCAGGGCGCGATCGGCGGCCTGCTCGTGGAGGACCCGGCGCTGATGGGCCGCTTCTGGACGATCCGCGAGACCGGGGCATCCGCCACCGCGCTCAACCTCGCGGGCGAGAAGGGCCCGGACCCGGTGGTGGGCTGGGAGGACGCCGCGGTAGACCCGCTGCGGCTGGGCGATTACCTGCGCGAGTTCCAGGCGCTGGTGGACCACTACGGCTACCGCACCTCGCTCTACGGCCACTTCGGCGACGGATGCATCCACGCGCGCATCACCTTCGAGCTGCGCACGCCCGAGGGGCTCGCGCACTGGCGGCGGTTCCTGCACGACGCGGCGCAGCTGGTGGTGCGCTACGGCGGCTCGTTGTCGGGAGAGCACGGCGACGGGCAGGCGAAGGCCGAGTTCCTGCCCCTGATGTACGGCCCCGAGCTGATGGCCGCGTTCCGCGAGTTCAAGCGCATCTGGGACCCGCTCGGGCACATGAACCCCGGAAAGCTGGTGGATGCGCTCGGCGAGGTCTATCGCGCCGACGAGCACCTCAAGCTCGGCCCGGACTACAAGCCGGTGACGCTCGCCACGCGCTTTGCGTTCCGCAGCCCGGTGGGCGAGGGCTTTGCGCGCGCTACCGAGCATTGCATCGGCATGGGCAAGTGCCGCTCGATGCAGGGCGGCACCATGTGCCCGAGCTACCGCGCCACGCGCGAGGAGCGCTTCTCCACGCGCGGGCGCGCGCGGCTGCTCGCCGAGATGCTGCGCGGCGAGGTGATCGCCGAGGGCTGGCAGAGCGACGCGGTGAAGGAGGCGCTCGACTGGTGCCTCGCCTGCAAGGGCTGCCGCAGCGACTGTCCCACGCACACCGACATGGCGACCTACAAGGCGGAGTTCCTCTCGCACTACCACGAGCGCCGGAGGCGGCCGCGCCAGGCGCTCAGCATGGGGCGGATCGGCGAGTGGGCGCCGCTCGCCGCCGCCGTCCCGCGCATCGCGAACCTGCTCGGGCGCGCGCCGCTCCTCGCGAGGCTGGCGAAGCACGCCGCCGGGATCGCGCCGCAGCGGGCGCTGCCGCGCTTCGCCGCGCGCAGCTTTCGCAGTGAGTTCGAAGCCGGGCGGCACGCGCGCCGCGACCCGGCGCGAGCGGACGGGGCGCGCCGCGGCGACCCTGTGGTGCTCTTCCCGGACACCTTCAGCAACCACTTCCGGCCGGGGGCCGCGCTCGCCGCGGCGCGCGTGCTCGAGGCCGCCGGCTGCCGCGTGGACCTGCCGCGCGAGCACCTGTGCTGCGGCCGCCCGTACTACGACTTCGGCATGCTCGAGGAGGCGCGCGCCTCGCTCGAGCGCATCCTCGCCGCGCTCGCGCCCCAGGTCGAGGCCGGGGTGCCGGTGGTGGTGCTCGAGCCCGGCTGTCTCTCGGTGTTCCGCGACGAGCTGGTGAACCTGCTTCCCGACCACGCCTGCACCGGGCGGCTCTCGAAGCAGGCCGTGTCGCTCGGCGAGCTGCTCGAGCGCCGCGGCTGGAAGCCGCCGCGGCTCGGCGCGAGCGTCCTGATGCACGCGCATTGCCACCAGAAGGCGCTCTGGGGGACGAAGCACGACCTCGCGCTGCTCTCGGCGGCGGGCTGCACCGTGCAGGCGCCCGATTTCGGCTGCTGCGGCATGGCGGGCGCCTTCGGCATGCGACCCGAGACCTACGAGGCCTCGGTGAGGATCGGCGAGATGGGGCTGCTGCCCGCGGTGCGCGCGGCGCCGGCCGACACGCTCATCGTGGCGAGCGGCTTTTCCTGCCGCGAGCAGATCGAGGGGCTCGCCGGGCGGGAGACGCTGCACCTGGCGGAGGTGCTCGCTCGCCCTCTCAGTCAGCCGGACACGGCTTTCCCAGCTTCTCTTTCTTGATGGAGGCCGGCTCGGTTGCCGGTTGCCGGCCGCTCAATGCGCGGAGCGCGATGTCGTAGCCGAGCTGGCGGTAGGCCTTGAACTGCCACGAGTCGAAATCCTGATCGGTCGTCGCCTGCTGGGGAAGTGATTCAGCCGGGTGTAGCGGCTCCTGCGCAGCGCCTCGGTCTCCCGCGTGCGGCAGAAGTAGATCCCGGCGTAGTCCAGTGTTCGTTGGTTGCCATCGGCCTGCGGGTGCCTGATCCAGGCCTCGTCTTCCTCCGACGTGCAGTTCTGCGCGAGAGCCTTGCACTTCTGGTCATGGCTGCCTTTCTGCAACCTGCACTTCGCTGCGGCAGCCTTGCACTCTTGGCGATGCTCCAGAGCCGTCCAGCACTGATCTTCCGAGGAAACCTTGAGGCAACGGGTGAAGTAGTCGTCCGCGGGCTTGCACTCTTCGGGCTTGCGCCAATACGCCGCCTTGATGTAGTCCACGGTAAGCTCCGAGTCCCGGCCCTTGTAGGGCAGGTGCGCGATGCGTCCCCGGGTCGCGGGGTGCTCGGCGGCGCACCGCCAGCGCCAGCCCTCGAGCGCGTCCATGGTCCGTAGAGGCGGAAGGCGCTCCTTTCTCCTGTCTTCGTCGGTCCGCGCCGCGGTATCCGGGTCACCTTGATCCCTCAATGCCTGGTCGACGCGGGCTTCCCGCAAGGTCCGCTCGTCCTGCGCGATGCCGTCGACGTACTTGACGCGCAACTCCACGTTCATGTCGCGGCGCAGCGCGCGCTTCAGGACGTGGTAGGCCTCGAACTCGTAGGTCGGGTCATGCTCGGCATCGACCACGAGAATCTCGGCGCAAAGCCGCCGCACGAGGGCATACGCGCCGAGGTTCTCGGCGTGACCGCCGTCCGACAGGTAGATATCGGTTCCGTCGAGGTGCCTCGGGTAGTGGTGAAAGTAGTAGAGCGGGAACGGCAGAATCCTGTGTAGCGCCTCCACGTCGCGAGACAGCGACGGGTTTCTCATGTAGTAGCCGAGGTCTTGGTTGAGCAGCGACCAGAGCGTGCGCTGGCTCGAGCCGGAGATCATCTTGGTGCCGTCCAGGGCGGCGCCCGAGATCGAGACGGCGCGGGCGAATGTCAGGGGGAACTCGGGGTCTTTCGCGTCGTAGTTGTGGCGGCCGAGGGAGTCCGAGCCGAAGAATATCGGCGTGAACTCGTAGATGCGGTTGTAGAGGGGCGCGCCCAGGTATTCCGAGGAATCCTCGATGAAGGCCGCGGTGTTGATGATGAAATAGGGAAGTTGCTTCTCCCGCACCTTGCGCTTGAGCTGGGCGAACGGGATCGGGGTCGAATCGAGCTTGGCGGCGGGAGGGGTCTGGAAGATCGCCTTCAGCCGGTCCTCGTAGATCGCGCGCCCCGGAGTCGTGTTCATGTGCCAGCCGAAGATGCCGTTGAACAGGAAGTTGACCGGCGTCATCGCGAGATTGACCGCGCCGAGGCTCCAGTACTCGGCGCTGCCGAAGACGCGGGCGTTGTCGGCGAGGCTCGTCTGAAAGCGGCCGCCGAAGGCGAAGAGCTCCTTATCCAGCTCGTTCCTGTCCGTGGCGTCGTGAAAGTGCTGCGCGTAGTACCAGGAAAGGGCGTATGCGCCCCCGGAGACCGCCGAAAGCACGTCCACGCGGCGCAACCGTTCCGTTTCGTGCAGTGCGGCCAGCACGCCGATGTTGAACGACGCCGACCGGATCCCGCCCCCCGACATCGCCACGCAGTAGCGTGGGGGCTCCGAACGTCTCGCCTCGCTATTGAAGGCCCACTCCTTATTAAAGCGCGTACGGTTCTCGGCCTCCGTATCGTGGCCTGGCGCCGGTATGCGATCGGCTCGATGTCCTTGTCGAACAGGCGGCCCGAGTGCGGCGTCTCGTCGGCGGCGCTTCCGTCCCGGCCGTGCTCTCGGGTGGGAAGCGGATTCGCGAGCACTTGATGATTGTGCTCGGCCATCGCGGAGAGACTCCCCGGCAGGTAGCCGCGGACGACGTTCGGTGTGTGAAAGCGCTCCTCGTCGATGTAGATCTTCACGCATCCGCCGAACAACAGCGGTACGCACGCCAGCACGGCAAGCGGCAACACCTTGAGCATGGTCGTCTCCCTCTAGCGCGATCTGCAGAGCCGCGCTGCCTGGACTTTACAGGCGCGCCACCACCTCGTGGCAATCCCGGCGCTCCTAATCATCTTGTCCGGTGCGCGGGCGCGCGGCCGGCGCAGCGCTGTGCGCGGGCCGCGCTTGCGCTACCATGTTCGGCGCGTGGGGCGGAAGCACGCAAGGGGGCGAGATCGGCATGAGCGACAAGCCCGATCGGGATACTGCGATGCCGGGCACGGCGCGGCGCCGGTACCTCACGATGCTGTTCTCCGACCTGTCCGATTCCACCGCGCATGCCGCGGCGATGGAGGCGGAGAACTACGCGGCGCTGCTGCGCGAGTTGCAGCGCGCCTACCAGGAAGTCGTTCCCAGGCACGGCGGCACCATCGTCCAGATCCAGGGCGACGGCATGCTCGCGATCTTCGGCTACCCGGATGCGCGCGAGGACGTGGGTCGCCGTGCGACCGAGGCGGCGCTCGAGCTTCACGAGCGGGTGCACGGCCTGCGGATCGACCCGGCGCAGCCCGCCGGCGCATCCCTGTGCCTGCACTCGGGCATTCACTCGGGCCTGGTGCTGCTCGACGAGGGCGACCTGGTCCGCGGGCGCTTCGAGATGCTCGGCAACGCCACCAACATCGCCAGGCATCTCGCCGACGTCGCGCAGGGCGACGAGATTCTGGTGAGCGAAGAGACCCTCGGCCCCGACAGCTTCTTCTTCCGCACCAGCGAGCGCCGCTACGTCAGCCTCAAGGGTCGGGCGGACCCGCTCGCCGTCTTCCAGGTGCTGGCGCGCGCCCCCGTCGGCACCCGCTACGAAGCGAGCGTCCGGCGCGGCCTGACGCCGTTCGTCGGGCGGGAGCCGGAGCTCCAGGCGCTGGAACGCAGCCTGCGCGAGATGCTCGACGGCACATCCCGACTCGTCGCGCTCGCCGCCCCGGCCGGGCTGGGAAAGACGCGGCTCGCGGAGGAATTCCTGCGCGCGGCCGCTGCGCGCGGCTGCCAGGTCCGGCGCGGCTACTGCGAGAGCGAGCTGAGCGCGGCGCCGCTGCAGCCGTTTCTGCAGATCTTGAGGTCGATCTTCAAGCTGGAGCGCGCGATGTCCGGCAGCGAGGCGGCCGAGGCGGTTGAGGCGGGCCTGGCGGCCATCGATCCGGGCCTGCTGGCGCACCGCGACGAGCTGCTCAGGACGCTCTCGCTCAGCAGGATCGACGACGGCGAAGCGGCCAGAAAGCGGTCCACCGCGCAGCGCACCATCCTGGCGCTGCGCGCGCTTTTCGACACGCTGGCGGCGGCCGAGCCGCAGGTCGTATTCATCGACGACTGGCAGTGGGCCGACGACGCGACGCGGGAAGTTCTGGAGGCGATCCACGGCCTCGAGCAGCGCCCGATCCTGCTGCTGATCGCGACGCGGGACCTCTCGGCCGGCGAGCCCGGCCTCGGCGACGCCCGGGTGCTCGAGCTCGCGCCGCTCTCGGACGACGAAACGGCGCGCACGATCGGCCGGCTGCTGCCGCGCGCCGACCCGGTGGTGGTGACGAAGATACGGCAGCGTGCGGGCGGCAATCCGCTCTACATCGAGGAGCTGTGCCATTCCGCGGCGTACGAGCACGCCGAGCGCGGCCCGGGCGCCGCGAAGAGCGGCTCGGCCTGGCTCGACATGCTGATCGAGTCGCGGCTCGCGCGCCTGCCCGAGGCGCAGGCGGAAGTCGTGCGCGCCGCGGCGGTCATCGGCAACGTCGTTCCCGCCTGGCTGCTCGAGAGCATCACCGGCTGCGGGGAAGGCCATCCCCTGGTGCGGGGGCTCGCGGCGCAGGATTTCGTCTACCCGTCGGGAAATGCGGGGAGCCTGCGGTTCAAGCACGGCATCACGCGCGACGTGATCTACGATTCCGTGGGCCTGCACCAGCGCCGGGCGATGCACTTGCGCATCGCCGCCGCGCTGCTCGAGCAGGGCGCCGCGGGCGGGCAGGAGGAAGTCTACGAGGCGCTCGCCTATCACTTCGGCGCCGGGGGACAGGCCGGGGAGGCGGCGCGCTACGCCGAGCTCGCCGGCGACAAGGCGGTGGCGGCTTCGGCGCTCGACCGCGCGCAGACCCAGTACCGGGCTGCGCTCGCGGCGCTCGATCGGCTCGAGCCGTCGGACCAGAACTACCAGCGCTGGAGCTCGATCGCCCAGCGCTTCGGGCTGGTCTGCGTATTCGATCCCTCGCGCGAGCAGCTCGACGTGCTGCGCCGCGCCATCGCGCTCGCCGCCGGGCACCATGACGAGGCCGCGCTCGCTCGCGCCGAGTACTGGCTGGGCTACGTCAACTACGCGCTGGGCGAATCGCGCGTCGCGATCCACCATCTCGAGCGCGCCCTGGAGGCCGCAGGCCGCGCCGGTGACGACGCCCTGATCGTGCAGGTCCGCGCGACGCTCGGGCAGGCGCGCGCCGCCGCGGGCGACTACGAGCAGGCGCTCGCGCTGCTCGATGGCGCGATCGCGGTCAGGCGCAGCCGCCGCACGAGCGCGCGGCCTGCCGTCGGTTTCTCCTACACGCTGGCCTGCAAGGCCGCCGTGCTCGGCGACCGCGGCCAGTTCGCGCAGGCTCAGGCCTGCTTCGAAGAGGCGCTCGACGCGGTGAAGGGCGCAAACCACGAGGTCGAGGCCTCGGTCCTTGGCTGGCGCAGCGCGGTCTATCTCTGGCAGGGACGCTGGGACGAGGCCAGGCAGTCGGCCGCCGACGCGCAGCGCGTCGCCGAGCGCGTCAAGAGCCGCTTCATCGTCGCGGCCGACCGCGCGCTGGGCGCCTACGCGATCTGGTCGATGCAGCGCACGGCGGAATCGCTGCAGACGATCGTCGACGCCACCGCCTGGCTGGAGGCGCGGGAGCGGCGCCTGAACATCTCGCTGAACTATGGCTGGCTTGCGGACGCCATGGCGGCGACGGGCCGGTACGCGGAGCTGCGGGGCCCCGCCACGCGGGCGCTGCAGCGCGCGCGCCGGTTCGACCGGCTGGGGCTCGCCATGACCTACCGGGCGCTGGCGCGCGCGAGCGCGAGCGGGCACGGCGCCAGGCCGGCGGAGCATTACCTGGCGCGGGCGATGCAGGCCGCTCGCGCGCGCGGCTCGCGGCACGAGATCGCGGTGACGCAGCTCTGCGGGGCGGAGATCGCGGCGCGTGGCGGCTCGCGGGCCGAAGCGCTGCAGCTGCTCGAGCAGGCGGCGGCCGGGTTCGACGCCATGCAGATGGCGTGGCACCTGGAGGAAGCGCGGCGCCTCAGCGCGCAGCTCTAGGGCATCGCGCCGCGCAGGCCGAGCGTAAGCGGGGCGGCGGTGGGCCGCACCGGTCCCATTTCCATCAGCGCGACGATCATGCCGAGCAGCACGCCCATGCCGATCTCGTAGCCCGGGCAGGCATGGACCGGCTGCGGCGTCGCGCGCCGATTGCCGCCGAAGATGGGGAAGACATCGACCCGGTCGGCCGCGAGGTCCTCCTGCGTCGCCGAGACGATGCCGATCACGATCCGGTCCCCGGATTGCACGTCGACCTCGCCGAGGGGGTGCTCGGTGCGCGCGGTGCGCCAGCCTACCTCCGGCGCCGGCCTGAGCTGCATGGTGCGCATGAGGGGCGTGATCAAGTACCTGCGCGCCTTGGCATGGACGTCCGGGTCCGGGTCGGCGAGGAACGCGTTCTGCAGGTCCCAGAATGCGGGGCGGTCCAGCCGCTCGTGGAGCGTAAGGCGTTCCATCCCTCCACCGAGCCATTCGTTCAGCGTGGCGCGGAAGTTCCCTTCCACTGTCGGCAGGAAGCCGATCAGGATGCCGAGCAGCGTGCGCGCGAGCAGGTCGTCGTCGGCGAGCTCGGGGTCGGCGAACATGGCCGCGGACAGGGGCGCCGTGGGAGGGGGGAAGCGGTGGTCGGCGACGAAGCGCTTCATCGCCTCCAGGAGCGCCTTGCCGCGCTGCTGCCCGAAGCGCTCGGCGCCGTCCCCGGGGTTGGGCTGAAAGACAAAGCGCGAGGGCGCCGTGAAGTGGCCCGGATAGAACGGCGGCTCGCCCGGCTTCCAGTCCCAGCGAAAGCCGCCGGGCCGAAGGTGGTCCCCGTCGGACAGCGGACCGACCCAGTCCTCGCAGAGCTTTGCGAGCGTGTAGTCGGAGACCTCCATGACGTCGAACGTGAGCTCCCAGGTCCGCTCGCCGGTCTTGACCGCTGCCTCCTTGGCGTCTTTGATGAATTCCCCGAGGCGCGCGGCGGCATGAGTGCGCGCGCCCTTGAACGCCTCCGCCAGGGAAACGCCCATGATCGCGGCATTCGTCTTGAGCGACTGCTTGCGGTACGCCGAGCCCGGGCCTTCGTCGTCCAGGCCGAGGTACATCTCCCCGATCGAGCTGCCTAGCCGCGGCAGGTAGCCGGTGACCGAGTAGTCGCCCTTCACGTTCTCCCACACTTGCTTGACCAGCGCCTTGCTCCCGACCAGCACGCCGTAGGGGGTGCGCAGCACGCCGCCGTGCCGGGCACGGATCACGGTCCACAACGCCTCGGTCTCGCCGCTTGCGCGCGCGTGCGAGTCCTCCAGCATCGCCTTCCACTCCTTGAGCATGTCGTGGCCGCCGCCGGCCTCCTCCAACTGGCGCAACCTCCTGAGCACGGCTTCGCCCCGCTCGATCACCGATGGATCCGGCCCCTGGGGTCGGCTCGCGCCCCGTGCGATATCCACGAGCTTGCCGAGGGCCGGCTTGGAAGGCGCGAACAAGTAGGCGCCCCACTCGAGCCGCACGAACGGGCGGCTGGGATTGTCGCCCGCGTCGTCGAGCTTGACCCGCGTGACTTTGCCCGCACCGTCGTGGTAGCGAAAGAAGCGCGCCTCGCCGAGCTGCGGCACCCCGAGCAGCGGATCGGCGTGCTCGGACAGCACGCCGGTGCTGTTGCCGCCGGTCATCCAGCGCTGGATGACCTCGAACTGCTCCGAGATGCTGGCGTTGTAGGCCATGAACATCATGCCGCGCTCGGCCGCCGGGTCGTTCTCGAAGCGCGGCCCGTAGGACATGCCGCGGCGCATGATGCGCGGCACCGCGGGCCGGCCGTCGGGCAGGTTCTCGCTGCGCGGATTGCCGCGCCGGATGTGGGCCGCAAACGGGCAACGGCTGGCGTCCTTGCCGTCCCCGTAGTCGAAGGCATTGCCGGAACCTGGAGACGCCAGCGGATCGCCGTCGACCGTGCGTCCCATCATCCTCGCCTTCAGCTCGTCGGAAGCGATCCCGGATGCCTGGATCGCCGCGTTCAGGGCGGCGACGTCCTGGCGCAGCTTGCGCACCACCAGGAAGCTGCCGTCGGCGAGCAGCGCGTTCGGCTCCGGCGCGTCGCCGCGGTCGTTCTCGTAGCCGAGCAGCAGCTCGCCCGGGCCGACCCTGTTGCTCCACGCCTTGCCCGGTGGACGCTCGCCGACCACCGGCTGGCTGATGTCGTCTGCGAACCCGAAGTGCTCCAGGGTCGTATCTTCCTTGGGGCGATCGGTGGTATAGCGACGCATCTCCTGCACCGAGAGCAGCTGCATCCTCTCGTGCCCTGTCATCAGCGACTCCGCCGCTTGGCATAACGGCTCGATGAGCGCGTGGCCGGGCTCGTCACTCTCGAGGTACATGTGCACGACCATGTGCACGGTCTCCAGCCGCACCCGTGCGCCATTCCAGGCATGGCCGGACGGCCAATTGCGCTCCGGCAGGGCCCAGTGGAGCGGATGGTTGCCGCGCACGTCGCCGATCAGCCCGGCACGCTCCTGCATGCCCTCGCGAAAATCGTGCGGAAACGCCGCCAGCTGCCCCTCGGTCAGACCGAGCGCGCGCAGCCCCTCGGGCGTGAACGCGATGTTGAAATAGATGTCGCCCTTGGGCTTGGGTTCTCCTTGCACGCTGACTTTGGGTGCAAGGGCTGCGAGAAAGCCGGCCGCCGCCGCCGGGTCGGCGGCGCTGAGCAGCAGCATGCAGCCATGCGTGATGCGGGGATATGGGGTGAGGATGCCGCCCTGCACCCCGCGGGTATCGCGAAGGGCAGGCGTAACAGGGGCGGCCGTCGCCGCCGGCTGCCCTCTGAACCAGGCGAGCTGCGCCGCGAACCGCGTTTCCACGGCTGGCCCCAAGTCCCGTGCGGTAAACAGTTTCAGTTCTCGCAGCAGCTCGTGCGCCGCGCGCAGGAGGATCTCGCCGTCGGGCCCGCTCGCCGGGTACAGCTCGACGAGCCGGTACAGCACCGAGAGTGCCTGCATTCCCTGCCTGAGGGTGTGAGGCGCGTACCGCAGTGCGGTCTGCATCGCCGTCTCCCCCGGGTCCGTCGCAATCAAGCCCGCGGCGCCGAGGTCGGATGCCGGCGCCTCGCGCAGCAGCCGCTCCGTCTGCCTCAGGTACTGCGCGTCGTCGAAAGTGAGCGCGCTCGTCTTGTAGAAAAACTTGGTGTTGGTCCGGGCGCTGCGGACCCACCCGCCGTACTCGGCGAAGCTGCTCCTGAAGGAGATCGGATAGCCCTCGCAGTTGCAGAAGATCAGGTCGAGCTGCTTGCCGACGTCGCGCCAGATGACCCGCAGGTACGGCTCCCACGGCTGGTCGAACGTGACCGAGAGCATCAACGTCCGCTGCTGCAGCGGCGGCTCCTGCTGCAGCGGCGGCTCCAGGATCGCCATGCGCAGATCGGTGATGGTGCGGATCCGGTCGGTGCTGTCCGAGAACGGCCGCACCAGCGAGTACTCGCGCGAGGTCTGCCGCAGCAGATGCAGCGTCTTGAGCACCGCCCGCAGGCGGCTCTCGTGGGTGCAGGTGGCCAGGACCTCGACGAGTCCCCGCTTGATCGGCGCGACCAGCGTCAGGTCGCTGATGCCCTGCAGGTGCTTGGTGGTGATTTCCGGTTCCATGCAATCCCCCCCGGATCGCACGTCTCGGACGAGAGGTTACCCCTTGAACGTGAAGAATGTCACGTGCTCGGGGCCACTTGGGGCGCGCCGCTAGAATCGCCGCGTGCGAAGCTTGGTCCTTGCATTGATCTTGTTGTCCGGCGCCGCCTCCGCTCAGACCCCCGAGGAGCGCCTCTTCGACGCCATCGAATCCGGCAAGCCGCTGGTCGCCGAGGGCATCGTCGCGCGCGGCGGCGTCAACCTGAACGCGCGCAACGCCGAGCGCGAGACGCCGCTGCACCGCGCGATCGACAAGGGCATGAAGGAGCTGGCGGCGCTGCTCGTGAAAGCCAAAGCCGATCTCGCCGCGCGCTCCTCGAACAGCGAAACCGCGCTGCACCTCGCGGCGCTGCACGCCGACCCGTGGTACGCGGAGCTGCTGCTGCTCGCCGGCGCGGATCCCGTGGTGAGGAACGACGACGGCGAGTCGCCGCTCTTCTGGGCGGTGCTCTCGGGCAACGCCGAGACGGCGAGAAAGCTCCTCGAGCGCGGCGCGGATGCGAAGGTGAAGGCGCTCAACGGCAACGGCGTGCTGCACGCGGCCGCGGACGGGGGGCACGAGGAGCTGCTGCGCCTGTTCCTCTCCCTGGGGCTGGACGCGGCGGAAAAGAACCGCGAGGGGAGAACGCCGCTCGACCTCGCGCGCGGGCGCGGGCACGCGGAGCTCGTCAAGCTGCTGGAGAAGCGCTGAAGGCTTCGGCGAGCCGCTCGTAGGAGGCAAGCCGGGAGCCGTAGTCCCCGGTGATCGTCAGCACCATCAGCTCGTCGGCCGAGTACTGCGCCGCGAGCTCGGTCAGCCGCGCCTTGCACCGCGCGGGTCCGCCGACCACGCACCGCGCCCGCTGCCCGGCGATGTGCTGGCGCTCGATCTCGGTGTAGCTCCTCGCCTCGGCCTCGGCGAGCGTGGGGATCGGCGTATCGAGGTTGTAGGCCATCTGCAGCCGCCGCAGGTCGACGACCTGCGCCAGCCGCTCGGCCTCGGCATCCGACTCGCCGCAGATCACGAGGCAGCACAGGATCGCGTGGGGCGAGGCCTCGCGCGCCGAGCGCTGGAAGCGGTCCTTGTAGAAGCGTGTCACCGCGTCGCCTCCATGCGCGTTGATGAAGTGTGCAAAGGCGAAGCGCAGGCCGAGCTGCGAGGCCAGCACGCCGCTGTAGTCGGAGGACCCCAGCAGCCACACCTCGGGCGCCGTGGCGCCCCCCGGCTGCACCCGCACCTGCGCGTTCGGATGGTCCTCGGGAAGGGTCCCGTCGAGGTGTCCCACCAGCTCCCAGACCCGCTGCGGGAAGTCGTCCGCCTCGGGGAAGCGCCCACCGCCTACCGCCCGTGCGGTGCGTGCATCGCCCCCCGGGGCCCGCCCGATCCCCAGGTCCACCCGCCCGGGATAGAGGGCCTCGAGCATGCGGAAGGTCTCCGCCACCCGGAAGGCGCTGTAGTAGGGCAGCAGCACCCCGCCCGTGCCTACGCGCATGCGCTGCGTCTCGGCCCCGAGCCGCGCGAGCAGCACCTCCGGGCAGGGGTCGGCGAGCGCCGCGATGGCGTGGTGCTCGGCGAGCCAGTAGCGGTGGTAGCCGAGCGCCTCCGCGCGCCGCGCGAGCGCCAGGGTTTCGGCGATGGCCTGCGCCGGCGTATGGCCGGAGACGCCCGGGGACTGGTCGAGGACGGAAAGCCGCATCGGGGGCGGCCATTATCGAGCCGGGCGTAAGCCGGGCCATGGCTGTTTCGACCGAGGGCATGCGCTGGATCGCCTGCCTTGCTGCCGCAGCCCTCGCCGTCCCCGCGCAGGCCATGACCTGCACCGCGACCTCTCCCGCCCATACGACGGCGCTGGTAGAGCTCTACACGTCGGAAGGCTGCAACTCCTGCCCCCCGGCCGACCGGTGGCTCGCCTCGCTCGGCGCGCGGGGCTACGGCCCGGACCGGGTGGTGCCGATCGCCCTGCACGTCGACTACTGGGACTACCTCGGCTGGAAGGATCCCTATGCGCAGGCGCGGTTCTCGAGCCGCCAGCGCAAGCTCGCCCAGCTCACCCGCTCGGCGATCGTCTACACGCCCCAGGTGGTGCTGCAGGGGCGGGATTTCCGGCGCTGGGGCTCGGGCGCCTTCGACGAGGCCGTGGCCGGGATCAATGCCCGGCCGGCGAGGGCGCGGATTACCCTCGCGCTGATTGCGGGTCGCAAGCACGCTTTCGAGCTGGAGTACGCGGCCGAGGTGCCCGAAGCCGCGCAGCGGGCTGATGCCGCCCTCTATGTAGGGGCGTACGCCAACCGGCTCAGCTCGCAGGTACGCGCAGGCGAGAACCGCGGCGAGACCCTGGCCCACGATTTCGTGGTCTTCGACTGGGTCGGGCCGCTCGAATTCGGGGGCAGGCCTTCGATCGCGGGACGCCGTACGGTGCCGCTGCTCCCAAGGGCTGCGGCGGCCGATTCCGGAGTGGTCGCTTTCGTCCAAAGCCGCAGCCGGGCGGAGGTTCTGCAGGCGCTGCTGCTCCCGGCCTGTCGCGGCTGAATCGGGCATAATTCGCCCCGGCGCGCCCCCCGGGGGCGCGCCGCTGAAAGCCCCGGCAAAGGCCATGCACGCAACCCAGATCCGGCAGAAGGACGGCATCTTCTACTTCGTCAGCTACCGGGCGAAGGACCTGCTGGCGCGCGTGCGCTTCATCAGCCGCTTCTACGGCGAGGGCGAGGAGATCGCCGCCTCGCGCGTGGCGCAGGACGACGACATCGCGCAGTTCATCGCGCGCATCGAGCGCACCGACCACGCCTTCCAGCGCGCGCTTTCGCGCGCCAAGGTGCGCCAGCTCACCAACTTCTACGAGACCGCGGTGACCCAGCCCGCGATCCCCGGGACGGTGCTGCTCTACACGCACGAGAAGCTGCAGTTCCGCGCCAACGGCGACGGCTCGGGGCACCTCGCGGAGCCCGCCTCCAAGTTCCTCATCATCGACGGGCAGCACCGGCTCGCCGCGCTGCACTTCTACATGCAGGAGCGCCCGGGAGACGCGGCCACCATCAACGTGCCCTGCGTCATCTTCGACGGCAGGAGCGAGGACTTCGCGGCCGAGATGTTCGTCATCATCAATTCGACGCCTACGCGCATCAACAAGAGCCACCTCATCGACCTCTACGAGCGCGTCTCGTGGGCGGCGCCGGACCGCAAGTTCGCCGCGCGCCTGGTCGAGCGCCTGTACCTGGACGGCGACAGCCCGCTGCGCTACCGCATCAACCGCCTGGGCGGGCGCAGCCAGCGCGACAAGTGGGTGCTGCAGGC
>CAZOWR010000032.1:0-18820 GCA_964583645.1 uncultured Enterobacteriaceae bacterium | reverse complement strand
CGAACGCCGATCCCCCGCTTCTACCAGACCCACCTCGGCGAGCGGCACTATTCGACAGGCAAGCTGACCGTGCTGCCCTTCATCCGGCTTTGCGAGGAGCTCGGGCTTCCCTAATGGCGCTGGAGTTGAGCAACAGGAGTTGGAGGCTGGCGTTCGGCGACGGCGCACAATGCCGCTTATGTCGCATCGAGAGCGGCTATTGGTAAGAACGGCTGCCGGCCCTCCACCAGCGGACGACGCGGCCCCCGCCTTCCCCTCCAACCCGCCCGCCGCGCAAGGCGCCCGGCTAACGCTTCTTCTTCTGCTTCGCCTGCTGCCGCAGGTTCTTCTTGATCTTCTGGCTGCGCGTTCGATTGCGACGGCCGCGTGCGGTGTGTCTCATGGCTTGACGTTCTTCGGCGCACCCGGCACGGCGCCGCCCGCGGACGGCAGCTCGCCCGCCGACAAGACGGAGACGGAGGCGCGAGCGGAATTCTTCATGGAAGCTCGCAGGCCTTCCTGGCGCAACTGCTCGAGTTGCAGCTCCAGCGTTTCGGCCACACAGTAAGCCTCGACGTATTTCTCCTGCCTCCCCGAGGCCCGCCAGGTGTCGCGTGCGGACTCTGCCTTGGCGATGCGGGCCCGGAGGGCGGCGATCTGGTCGTGCAGCGTCATGACGCAGCCTGCGCCCAGCCGCGGCCGGCGTCCGCGCGCTGGCGCACGAGCGCGTAGCAGCCGCAGGCGGCGGCTTCCAGGCCGGCGTGGTCGACGATGCGGATGTCGCCGCGCCGGTAGCCGATGAGGCGGCGCCGCTGCAGGGCGGAGGCCGCCCCGGTGACGCCCTCGCGGCGCACGCCCAGCATGTGCGCGAGGAACTCCTGCGTGAGGTGGAATTCCCCCGCGCCGACGCGGTCACGCGTCATCAGCAGCCAGCGCGCGAGGCGCGCCTCGACCCGGTGGAAGCGATTGCACGCCGCGGTCTGCGTGATCTGCGCCATCAGCGCGGCGGCGTAGCGATGCAGCCCGAGCCGCAGCGCGGGGCTCGCCTGCAAGGACTTGCGCAGGCGCGCCGCGCTCATGCGCAGCGCGCTGCCGGCGCCCTGCACCAGGGCGCGCACCGGTGACACGCCGATGCCCAGCGCGAGCGGGATCCCGACCATGCCCTCGCGCCCCACCAGCCCGACTTCGAGCGCGCTGTGCCCGTCGACCACCGTGAGGAGCGAGACCACCGACCGGCCGGGAAAGTAGACGTCGCGGATCGGGGCGCCGGGCTCGTGGAGCACTTCGCCGAAGACGAGGGCCACGGGGACGAGGCCGGGCGCGAGCTGCCGGTAGGTCTCGCGCGGCAGCGAGGCGAGCAGGCGATTGGCTTGCATGCGCCATTGTTCGCGCAGCAGCCGCGCGCGTATGTTCGCGCGCGCACATAGTGGCGCTTTAACGCGCGGGCGCGATCGCGGCCAGCAGCCGGTCGTACTCGCGCTTGACCACCGCGTAGCACTCGCACACGCGCGACTCGAGCCGCGGCCGGTCCAGCACCACGATGCGGCCGCGGCGGTACTCGATCAGCCCCTGCGCCTGGAGCTTGCCGGCCGCCTCGGTGACGCCTTCGCGCCGCACCCCGAGCATGCTGGCGATGAGCTCCTGGGTCATGCGCAGCTCGCTGGAGGAAAGCCGGTCGAGCATCAGCAGGAGCCAGCGGCAAAGCTGCTGGTCCACGGCGTGGTGGCGGTTGCACACCGCCGTCTGCGTCATCTGGGTGATCAGCGCCTGGGTGAAGCGCAGCAGCAGGTGCTGCAGCTCGCCGCGCGATTCGAACTGCTTCTTCAGGACCGCCGCGCGCACCCGGTAGCCGTGGCCGGCGCTCTGCACCACGGCGCGGCTCGGCGTGGTCTCGCCCCCCATGAAGAGCGAGATCCCGACCAGGCCCTCGTTGCCGGTGACCGCGATCTCGGTCGAGGCGCCGTTCTCGAGGACGTAGAGCAGCGACACGATGCTGTCGGTCGGGAAGACCACGAAGCCCTGCGGGCCGCCGGATTCGTAGACCGCCAGCCCGAGCGGCATGGCCATCGCTTCGAGGTGCGGCACGAGCGCCTGGTAGTCCGCGTCGGCGAGCGAAGCGAGCAGACGATTGTCCCTGGGATGCAAGCGGCTGGCGCTGCGCGGCTTGACCACCGGATCATGCTACGCGCATCTGTGCGCGGGCGCACGTAGCGCGCTGCCGGCGCGCGCGCCGCCCGTGCAAATGCCGCGTCCTGTGTACGGCAGCGCACAGAACGTGCCGCGCAACGGGGGGACACTGCAATGACGGAACCCGGCATAGCCTTTGCCGAGTCTTCATCAACGAATCGAGGAAATGCCATGAAAATTCCTGTCAAGACAGAGCCGTTCCTGTGGGGCGCGGCAGCGGGCGCCATCGCGCTCGCCATCGTAGGGTTCAGCTGGGGCGGCTGGGTGACCGGCGGCACGGCGCAGCAACGCGCCGACGCGCGTGCGGCGCAGGCGACGGTCGCGTCGCTCGCCCCGATCTGCGTGGCCCAGTTTCGCAAGGACCCCCAGGCGCAGGCGAGCCTCGCGGCGCTGAAGGAAACCGACAGCTGGAAGCAGGCCGGATACGTGAGCAGCGGCGGCTGGGCCACGATGCCCGGCAGCACCGCCGAGCCGAACAGCGAGGTCGCCGCGGCCTGCGCCGAGGCGCTCACCAAGCTCGCCCTGTAAGCGCAGCAAAGCCGCGGCGCCTGCGGTTACGATCGGCCGGCGTCGAACGCGGCCTTTTGGAGGCCACGCGCCGCGAACGGCCGCAGAACCCGCAATCCGAGGCCGAGCGCAGCGTCGTTCATCTGCTGCGGCCGGGGGCGATCGGCCCGACCAGCGCCTGGCTCCTGGTGAAGGAGTTCTTCGGTTGGCGAGCCTTCCGCAATCGGCGCGAAGTCGCCGCCCTCGCCGGTCTGGTGGGCACGCCCGAAAGTGAAGCGAGCCCCGTAAACCCGAAACCCGCCACCGGAGACTTGACACGCGGAGAGCTCTCATAGAAGGAAAATCAATCCGCGGCTGCCCGCGCAGCGTGCCGTGAAATATCCCTCTTCACGCTCTGCAGTCCGGCGCCGGAAGTAGCCCTCCCGTCGGCGGCCAGGATTGCCGCCAGGCGTTGCCGTATCTGGCCTTCGCTCAATGTGCCCCCAAGAAGACGTCGCCGAAGTCAGAAAGCCCGGGCATTACCGCCGCCGACTCCCCCACGCCGCCGCGCGTAAATTGCGGCACGGCATGTCGTTTCCCCGGGCCACCGACGAGCACTGAGCGCAGGCGGGGCGCGGTTGCAGTAGCGAGTAAGATCGGTTCGTCAGTCCCGGGGGAGCCTAGGCATGGACCTCATCGATCTGCTCGGTTACGTCGTGAAATCGGGTGCTTCGGACCTGCACCTGTCGCCCGGCCTGCCGCCGCTGATCCGGCTGCACGGCGAAGTGCGGCGGCTGAACCAGCCCGAGCTCAGCCACAAAGACGTGCACGCCATGCTCTACGACGTCATGAACGACGGCCAGCGCAAGATCTTCGAGGAGAGCCTGGAATGCGATTTCTCCTTCGAGGTGCCGGGCCTGGCGCGCTTCCGCGTCAACGCGCTGGTCGAGCAGCGCGGCGCCGGCGCGGTGCTGCGCACCATCCCCTCGAGCGTCAAGAGCCTGGAACAGCTGGGCGCCCCCGCGGTGTTCCGCGCCATCGCCGAAGCGCCGCGCGGGCTGGTGCTGGTGACCGGTCCCACCGGCTCGGGCAAGTCGACCACCCTCGCGGCGATGATCGATCACATCAACACGAACGAGTTCGGCCACATCCTCACCATCGAGGATCCGATCGAGTTCGTGCACCAGTCGAAAAAATGCCTCGTGCGGCAGCGCGAGCTGGGGCCGCACACGCTGAGCTTCGCCAATGCGCTGCGCGCGGCGCTGCGCGAGGATCCCGACGTGATCCTGGTCGGCGAACTGCGCGACCTTGCCACCATCAGCCTCGCCCTGAGCGCCGCGGAAACCGGGCACCTGGTGTTCGGCACGCTGCACACCAGCTCAGCCGCCAAGACCATCGATCGGATCATCGACGTCTTCTCGGCCGAGGACAAGGAGATGGTGCGCTCGATGCTGTCGGAATCGCTGCACGCGGTCGTCTCGCAGGCGCTGCTCAAGACGCGCGACGGCGCCGGACGCGTCGCGGCGCACGAAATCATGGTCTGCAATTCCGCGATCCGCGCCATGATCCGCGAGAGCAAGATCGCGCAGATCACCGGCATGCTGCCGACCCAGAGGAATATCGGCAACCAGACCCTCGACCAGGGCCTGCAGGAGCTGGTGAAGAAGAATGCCATCACCTCGGCGGAGGCGCGCTCCAAGGCCGTCAACCGGGATCTATTCCCGGGCTGAGACTGCCGCAGATCGGCGCGCTGGCTGGAGGGGTCCGATGGCGACGGAAGCGCATCTTCGCCTCACTCCCTGAACGCCTCGATCGCGACGTCGAGCCTGACCTCGTCGCCCACCACCGAGGCGAACGAGGTCATGCCCCAGTCGCTGCGCCTGATCGTGGCGGAGGCGTCCGCGCCGCAAAAGCTCCGCCCGCTGATCGGATTGCTGCGGCAATGGAAGTGCGAGACGGTCAACGAGACGCGCCGGGTCACGCCGAGCAGCGTCAGATCGCCGTCGATCCTGGCCGGCGCCTGGCCGTTGAAGGCGACGCTGCTCGACTTGAAGGTGGCGGTGGCGAACTTGTCCACGTTGAAGAAGCTCGGGCTCATCAGCTGCCGGTCCAGCGACTCGACGCCCGTGACCTGGCCCCGCGCATCGATGACGATGTCGACCCGGCCCTTGCCCGCGGCGGCATCGAGCGTCACCTTTCCGGAAACACTGTTCAGCTTGCCGCGAAACGTCGACGTTCCCAGGCGGTTGACGGCCCAGTTGACATGGGTATGGCGGGAATCCACCGCGTAGCTCTGCGCGAGCGCCGGCGTCGCGCTGCCTACCAGCGCGAGCGCGGCAAGCAAGCTCCTCAGCATGGCTCCTTTCCTCCTCGTCTGAAGAAGGGTCTCTATGGCGAGCGCGGCGGTCCGAGCGCGAGGCTGAACCTGATCTCGACTTCGTCCGCGATCTGACTCACGTCCGCCCACTGCTCCAGGCCGATGCCGAACGCCAGCCGCTTGATCGTGAGCGATCCCTGCACGCTCAGGCCGCCGCCGGGCGCGTTCGCCGCGCTGAACGGGATCGCCGCTTCGCGCGTGCGGCCCTTGATGGTGAGCGAGCCGAGCGCCTCGTAGCGCCGCTCGCCGACCCGCCGGATCGCGCTCGACACGAAGCTTGCCTGCGGAAACCTGGCGGCGTCGAACCACAGCGGCTGCTTCGCTTCGGCGTCACCGTCGGACGTGCCGGTGTCGATCGCCGCGACGTCGATGTCGATTCTCACCGATCCTTTCTCGGGCGCCTTCTCGTCGAAGGACAGCTGCGCGGCAAAGCGCGGAAAGCGGCCTTCGACGGCGATTTTCCTCTCCAGCGTGTAGATGAACGCGACGCGGCTCTTCGCGGCATCGAGCGCGCGGTTCTGCGCGGCGGCCGACGTCGCGTACAGCAGCAACAGCAGCGGGAGCAGGAGCTTCATCGACGATTCCTCGGCACCGGCAGCATGCGCTGCAGCACGCCGTCGCGGTCGACCAGGTAGTGCTTGAGCGCCGCGGCGGCGTGCAGCAGGACGAGCGCGAGCAGCGTCTTGTTGAGCGCGAAATGCACGATCTTCAGCATCTCGCCCAGCTCGCGGTCGCGCTCGAGGAGGTCGGGAAGCCGTGCCAGGCCGAAGGGCACCGTCGCCACCCCGAGCGCCGAGCTCATCAGCCATCCCGATACGGGCACCGCCGCCATCAGCGCGTACAGCAGCCAATGCGCAGTGCGCGCCGCGCGCCGTTCCCAGGCCGGCACCGAGTCGGGAAGCGGAGGCGGAGCGTGCCCCACGCGCCACGCGAGCCGCACGATCACGCATGCGAGAATCGCCACGCCGATCGACTTGTGCCACGGCACGGTGCGAATGCGCTGCGCGAGCGGCAGGTCGACCATCCAGAACCCTACGGAAAACGCGGCGGCGATGAGGACGAACATCAGCCAGTGCAGCGACTTCGCCACCGCATCATACGAAGGGGTTGTCACGGCGGGAATTCTAGCCGCGGGGCCAGTCCCGGCCGCGTTCCCGGCACCCGGGAGCTGGTCGTCAAGCGAACGCGTTACGTCGTCCCGTACAGGGTGAGGGGCAAAACGGCGGAGATCCTGAGGGTGTTTCACACTTCCCGGCGGCTGCCCGAGAAGTGGTCGTGGCCGCCGCCCCCTGGCAAGGGTGGAGCGGCGGCCGGGCCGTGCGGGATTGCTAGTCCGCCTGCTTCCTGAGGAACGCCGGGATGTCGTACTTGTCCACCCCGCTGTTGGCGAGCGCCTCGACCTGCGCCGCGCGGTCGCGCCGGCGGAACACGGCCGGGGTCTCCGCCATCGCGTTGTAGTCGGGCGCGCCGCCCGCCACCGGCTGGTTGTCGGTGCCGGTGCGCTGCGACACCACCAGCTGCGGCTTGGGCTGGCGCACCGCCAGCGGCTGCCCGAGGCCCGTGGCGACCACCGTGACCCGCAGGTCCTCGCCGAGCGCATCGTCGTACACGCCGCCGTAGATGATGGTGGCTTCCTCCGCGGCGAAGGCGCGGATCGCGTTCATCACCTCCTTGGTCTCGCGCAGCTTGAGGCTACTGCGCGAGGCGGTGATGTTGACCAGCACGCCGCGCGCGCCGGCGAGGTTGACCCCCTCGAGCAGTGGGCAGGCGATCGCCTGCTCCGCGGCGATCCGCGCGCGGTCGATGCCGCTCGCGGAGGCCGACCCCATCATCGCCATGCCCTGCTCCGACATCACCGTGCGCACGTCCTGGAAGTCGACGTTCACCAGGCCGGGCAGGTTGATGATCTCGGCGATCCCGGCCACGGCGTCGTTCAGCACGTCGTCGGCCGCCTTGAAGGCGTCCTCCTGGGTGACGTCCTCGCCCAGCACCTCCTCGAGCCGGTCGTTGAGGATGACGATGAGCGAGTCGGTGTGGGGGCTGAGTTCCTCGATGCCGCGCTCGGCGATCTTCATGCGCTTGGACCCCTCCCAGGTGAAGGGCTTGGTGACCACCGCCACGGTGAGTATGCCCAGCGACCGCGCCACCTCCGCGATCACGGGCGCCGCGCCCGTGCCGGTGCCCCCGCCCATGCCGGCGGTGATGAACACCATGTGCGCGCCCGCCACCGCCTCCTCCAGCCGCTCGCGCTCGGCGAGCGCGACGCTCCTCGCCTCCTCGGGCCGGGCGCCGGCCCCGAGGCCGCTCGAGCCGAGCTGGATCTGGTTGCGCGCCCGGGTGCGCGCCAGCACCTGGCCGTCGGTGTTGACGGCGATGAACTCGACGCCCTCGACGCCCTGCTCGATCATGTGGTCCACCGCGTTGCCGCCGGCGCCCCCGACGCCGATGACCTTGATCACGGGGCCTGCCGCCTGGTCGTTCACGATCTCGAACATGCCTTGATCCTCCTTGCCAGTTGGAACATCGTCAGAAGTTGCGCTGGAACCATTGCTGCATCCGCCCGAGTACCGCGCGCACCGAGCCGTTCTGGCGCGCGATGCGCCCCTGCTGCACCTGCGCCACGCCCTCGAGCAGCAGCCCCATGGCGGTGGCATAGCGCGGGCTGCGCACCACCTCGGCGAGCCCGCCCGAGTAGCGCGGCGCGCCGACACGCAGCGGCAGGTGGAAGATCTCCTCGCCGAGCTCGACCATGCCGCGCATCACCGAGCTCCCCCCGGTGAGCACGATCCCCGAGGACAGCAGCTCCTCGTAGCCGGACTCGCGCAGCACGGCTTGCGCGAGCGAGTAGAGCTCCTCGACGCGGGGCTCGATCACCTCGGCCAGCGTCTGGCGCGAGAGCAGCCGCGGCGGCCGCTCGCCGATGCCGGGCACCTCGATCATCTCGGCGGGGTCGGCGAGGCTGCGCAGCGCCACCCCGTGGCGCAGCTTGATCGCCTCGGCGTCCGCGGTGGGCGTGCGCAGGGCCATGGCGATGTCGTTGGTGATCTGGTCGCCCGCGATCGGGATCACCGCGGTATGGCGGATCGCGCCCTGGGTGAAGACCGCGAGGTCGGTGGTGCCGCCGCCGATGTCGATGAGCGCGACGCCGAGGTCTTTTTCGTCCTCGGAGAGCACCGCGCGCGCCGAGGCGAGCGGCTGCAGGATCAGGTCGTTCACCTCCAGCCCGCAGCGGCGCACGCACTTGACGATGTTCTGCGCCGCCGACACCGCGCCGGTGACGATGTGCACCTTCACTTCCAGGCGCACGCCGGACATGCCGATCGGCTCGCGCACGTCCTCCTGGCCGTCGATGATGAATTCCTGGCGCAGCACGTGCAGGATCTGCTGGTCGGTCGGGACGTTCACCGCGCGCGCCGTCTCCACCGCGCGCTCGACATCCTGCGCGCTCACCTCGCGGTCCTTCACCGCCACCATGCCGGTCGAGTTGAAGCTGCGGATGTGGCTGCCCGCGATGCCGGTGAACGCGGAGGCGATCTTGCAGTCGGCCATCAGCTCGGCCTCCTCGAGCGCGCGCTGCAGCGCGCCCACCGTGGCCTCGATGTTCACCACCACGCCCTTCTTCAGGCCCTTGGACTCGTGGCTGCCCATGCCGAGCACTTCCAGCGTGGCGTCCGCCCCGAGCTCGGCGACCAGCGCCGCGACCTTCGAGGTGCCGATGTCCAGGCCCATCACCAGATTGCGGTTCTCCTTTGGCATCCTTCAGCCTCTCCACTCCGGGACGCGCAGCGCGAAGCCGTTCGGGTAGCGCAGGTCGACCTGCGCGCCGCCCCCTTCCGCGGGGCGGCGCGCGAGGCGCCCCAGCGTGCCGGGCCAGGCCGCGACGAAGCGCGCCAGGCGCTGCTCGACCGTCTCGGCGCCGTCGCGCCCGAGCTCGAGCGCGAGGCCGCGCGCGGTGCGCAGCTGCCAGGCGTAGCGGGGGCTGAGAACGACGCGCTCGGGCGCCTCGCCGAGCGCGGCGAGGATTTCCGCGAAGCGGCGGGTGCGCCGCGCCACCTCGCCCTGCGTGCCCGCCGGCCCGGCGAGCAGCGGCAGGCGCGCGGCGGCGCCCGCCTCCAGGCGCCCGGCGAACGGCTCGCCGAAGCTGTTGACCAGGCCCTCGTCGCCCCAGCGCGCGAAGGCCGCATGCTCCTCCAGCAGCACCTCGATGCGATCGGGCCAGGCACGCCGCAGCTCGACGCGCCGCACCCACGGCAGGCGCTCGAGCGCCACGCGCAGGGTCCCGAGGTCGGCGGCAAAGAAGTTCCCGGCGAGCCTGCCGGCGGCCGCGCGCTCGATCTCGCCGCGCGAGGTGTGCTCGAGCGCCCCGCGCACCGTGACCTCGCGCAAGGGGAACAGCGCCGAGCGCAGCAGCAGCTGCAGCCCCGCGTACAGCAGCGCGCAGGCCGCGGCCGCGAGCAGCGCGTTCGCCGCCGCGTTCAGCAGGCGCGGGTTATCCCACACGCGCGCCCTCCAGGATGCGGATGCACAGGTCCTCGTAGGACAGCCCCGCGGCGCGTGCCGCCATCGGCACCAGCGAGTGGTCGGTCATGCCGGGCGCGGTGTTGACCTCGAGCAGGTAGGGCCTGCCCGCGCCGTCGAGCATCAGGTCGACGCGGCCCCAGCCGCGGCAGTCGAGCGCGCGGAAGGCGTTCAGGGCAAGCTCCTGCAGCCCGCGCTCCTCGGCCGCCGGCAGGCCGCAGGGCACGATGTAGCGCGTGTCGCTCGCCAGATACTTCGCCTCGTAGTCGTAGAAGTCGCGCGGCGTCTCGAGCCGGATGAGCGGCAGCGGCTGCTCCTCGAGGATCGCGGCGGTGAGCTCGACGCCCTCGATGAACTTCTCGGCCATCACCACGCGGTCGTAGTTCGCGGCGAGCGTGTAGGCCTCGTCGAGCGCGCCGGGGGCTCGCACCTTGCTCATGCCGACCGAGGAGCCCTCGGCGACCGGCTTCACCATCAGCGGCAGGCCCAGGCGCGCCGCGACCGCGTGCCAGTCGCTCTTCGCGTCGAGCAGCTCGTGCGGCGGCGTCGGCAGCCCCAGCGCCTGCCAGACCAGCTTGGCGCGCAGCTTGTCCATGGCGAGCGCCGAGCCCAGCACGCCGCTGCCGGTATAGGGCAGCCCCAGGTACTCGAGCGCCCCCTGCAGCGTGCCGTCCTCGCCGAAGCGGCCGTGCAGCACGATGAAAGCGCGCGCGAAGCGCTCCTCCAGCAGTGCCTCCAGCCCGCGCTCTGCGGGATCGAAGGCACGCGCGTCCACGCCGCGGCTGCGCAGTGCGGCGAGCACCATCGAGCCGCTCTTCAACGACACCTCGCGCTCGGCGGTCCTGCCGCCGAGGAGCACCGCGACCTTGCCGAAGCGCGCGCTCATGCGGCCTCCCCCACGATGCGCACCTCCGTAACCAGGGCGATGCCGGTCTTCTCCAGCACCACCTCCCGCACGCGGCCGATCAGCCACTCGATGTCGGAGGCGCGCGCGGCGCCTCGAGGGTTGACGATGAAGTTGGCGTGCAGCGGCGAGACCTGCGCGCCGCCGCGCTCCAGGCCCTTGAGGCCGCAGGCCTCGATCAGCCGCGCGGCGTGGTCGCCCTCGGGATTGCGGAACACGCTCCCCGCGTTGGGGAACTGCAGCGGCTGCGTCAGCACGCGGCGCGCGAGCAGCCCGCGGATCACCCCGCGCGAGGCCTCGCGGTCCCCCGCCGGCAGGCGCAGCCACGCCGCCGCGAACCACTCGTCCTCGCCGAGGCGCCCGCCTTTCAGCGCACAGCGGCGGTAGCCGATGTCGAAGTCGTCGCGCACGCGCGTGCGCAGCTCGCCCCGGCGGTCGATGGTGAGCACACGCTCGACGCGCTCCCAGGTCTCGCCGCCGTAGCAGCCGGCGTTCATCGCGAGCGCGCCGCCCACGGTGCCCGGGATGCCGGCGAGGAACTCGGCGCCCGAAAAGCCCTGCATCGCCGCGAAGCGCGCCACTTTCGGGCTCGCCACGCCGGCTTCCGCATAGACGCGCCCGTCCTCGAGCACGGGGTGCTTGCCGGCCCCGTGCATCAGCACCACCGTCCCCGGCCAGCCGCCGTCGCGCACCAGCAGGTTCGAGCCGAGCCCGACGAAGAGGATCGGCTCCGAGCGCGGCAGGCGCCGCAGGAACCCGGCGAGGTCGGCGAGGTCCGCGGGCCGGTAGCAGCGCGCCGCCGCGCCCCCGGCGCGCCAGCTGACGTGGCGGGCCATAGGCTCGCCGAGGCACAGCGTGCCGAGCAGCCCTTCGGTGCGCACGGCGGCCGCGGCGCTCATGCGAGCTGCCCCGCGACGCTGCCGATCGATCCCGCGCCCATGGTGATGACGACGTCGCCCGCGCGCGCCACGCGCCGGATCGCCTGCGCCATCTGCGCGACGTCCTCCACGAACACCGGCTCGATCCGGCCCGCGACGCGCACCGCGCGGGCGAGCGCCCGGCCGTCGGCGGCGACGATGGGCGGCTCGCCGGCGGGATAGACATCGGCGAGCAGCAGCGCGTCCGCAGTCGAGAGCACGCGCACGAAGTCCTCGAACAGGTCGCGCGTGCGCGTGTAGCGGTGGGGCTGGAAGGCGAGCACGACGCGCCGCCCGGGGAACGCGCCGCGCGCCGCGGCGAGCGTGGCCGCCATCTCGGCGGGGTGGTGGCCGTAGTCGTCGATCACGGTGAAGCGCCCCCCGCTCTCGGCGGCCGCCTCGCCGCAGCGCTGGAAGCGCCGGCCCACGCCCTTGAAGTTCTCGAGCGCGCGCAGGATCGCCGCATCCGGCACGCCCAGCTCCGCGCCCACCGCGATCGCCGCGAGCGCGTTCTGCACGTTGTGCACCCCGGGCAGGCTCAGCCTCACCTCGAGCGGCGCGGCGCGCTCGCGCAGCGCCTTGAAGCGCATCGCGCCGCCGCAGTGCTCGAGCCCCTCGGCGCGCACCGCGGCGTCGGCCGCCAGGCCGTAGCCGATCACGGGCTTGGAGACGAACGGCAGGACCTCGCGCACGCGCGGATCGTCCAGGCACAGCACCGCCGCGCCGTAGAAGGGGAGGTTCTGCAGGAACTGGACGAAGGCCTGCTTGAGGCGCGCGAAATCGTGCTGGTAGGTCTCCATGTGGTCGGCGTCGATGCTGGTCACCACCGCCAGCACCGGCTGCAGGTGCAGGAACGAGGCGTCCGACTCGTCCGCCTCGACCACCATGAACTCGCCCGCCCCGAGGCGCGCGCTCGAGCCCGCGGCGGTCAGGCGCCCGCCGATGACGAACGTGGGATCCAGCCCGCCTTCGGCGAGCACGCTCGCCACCAGGCTCGTGGTGGTGGTCTTGCCGTGGGTGCCCGCGATCGCCACGCCCCGCTTCAGGCGCATCAGCTCCGCGAGCATCAGGGCGCGCGGCACGAGCGGGATGCGCTTCGCGCGCGCCGCCGCGAGCTCCGGGTTGTCGCCGGTCACGGCGCTCGAGACGACCACCGCGTCCGCCCCGTTCACGTTCGCGGCCGCGTGTCCCAGGCTGACGCGCGCGCCCAGCTCGGCGAGGCGCCGCGTCGCGGCGTTCTCCGCGAGGTCCGAGCCGCTCACGTGGTAGCCGAGGTTGACGAGCACCTCGGCGATGCCGCTCATGCCGGAGCCGCCGATGCCCACGAAGTGGATGTGCCGGACCTTGTGCCTCATGCGCCAAGCTCCGCGCAGCGGTCGGCGACGATGCGCGCCGCCTCGGGCCTGCCGAGGGCGCGCGCCTTGCGCGCCATCTCGAGGAGCCGCTCCCGGTCCAGTCGCTGCAGCAGCCGGCACAGCGAATCCGGGGTCAGCTCCCGCTGCGGCAGCAGGATCGCCGCGCCCCGGTCGGCGAGGTAGCGCGCGTTGGCGCTCTGGTGATCGTCCACGGCGTGGGGATACGGCACCAGCACGCTCGCCATGCCTCCCGCGGACAGTTCGGCGACGGTGATCGCGCCGGCGCGGCAGATCACCAGATCGGCCTCGGCGTAGCGGCGCGCCATGTCGTCGATGAAGGCGACCAGCTCGCCCTCGACCCCGGCCGCCGCGTATCCCGCGCGCAGCGCCTCGAGGTGCCTCTCGCCGGACTGGTGCACGACCCGCGGCCGCCCGGGCTCCACGATCTGGCCGAGCGCCTTCGGCAGGGCCTCGTTGAGCGCCTGCGCGCCGAGACTGCCGCCCACGACGAGCAGCCTGAGCGGCCCGGCGCGCCCGGCGAAGCGTGCCGCGGGCTCGGGAAGCGCCGCGATCTCGGCGCGCACCGGGTTGCCGGTCCACTCGGCGCCCTCGAGCGCCCCCGGAAAGGCGACCATGACGCGGTCGGCGAGCCGCGCGAGCACGCGGTTCGCCAGGCCGGGGATCGCGTTCTGCTCGTGCACCGCGAGCGGCCGCGCAAGCAGCGAGGCCATCATGCCGCCGGGGAACGCGACATAGCCACCCATGCCCAGCACCACGTCGGGCCGGTGTGCGAGGATCGCGCGCAGGCTCTGGCAGAAGCCGATGAGCAGGTTGAGCGGCAGCAGCAGCATCGCGGCGAGTCCCTTGCCGCGCAGCGCGCTGGCGCGGATCCAGGCCACGGCGTAGCCCCGGGCCGGAACCAGCCGCGCCTCCATGCCGCCGCGCGCACCCATCCAGACGATCTGCCAGCCGCGCCGGCGCATCTCCTCGGCGACCGCGAGGCCCGGAAACACGTGCCCGCCGGTGCCGCCCGCCATGATGAGCAGGGTTCGGCTCACGCGAAGTCCCGGAACGCGTTCACGCGTTGAGCCCCCGCATGAGCTGCCGGTTCTCCCAGTCGATCCGGATGAGGATCGCGATCGCCACGCAATTGGCGAGCAGCCCCGAGCCGCCGTAGCTCATGAGCGGCAGGGTCAGGCCCTTGGTAGGCAGCAGCCCCATGTTGACGCCCATGCTGACCAGCGTCTGGAAGCCGAGCCAGAGGCCGATCCCCTGCGCCGTGAGCGCCGCGAAGGGGCGCAGCCGCAGCGCCGCCGAGCGCCCGATGACGAAGGCGCGCAGGACGATCCAGCCGAAGAGCGCGATCAGCACCGCGACACCGGCAAGACCCAGCTCCTCGGCGAGCACCGCGAGCAGAAAATCGGTGTGCGCCTCGGGCAGGTAGAACAGCTTCTCCACGCTCCCGCCGAGCCCCACGCCGAACCACTCGCCGCGGCCGAAGGCGATCAGGGCGTGCGAGAGCTGGTAGCCGCGGCCGTAGGGGTCCGACCACGGGTCCATGAAGCCGAAGATGCGCTGCATGCGATAGGGCGAGGACAGCACCAGCCCGGCGAAGCCCACCGCGAGCATGACGAGCAGCAGCCCGAAGTGGCGCAGGCTCATGCCGCCGAGGAACAGGATGCCGAAGGCGGTGATGGCGATCACCACCAGGGCGCCGAAATCGGGCTCGCGCAGCAGCAGCCACGCCACCGCCAGCATCACCACGAGCATCGGCAGCAGGCCGCGCTTGAAGTCCCTCAGCACCGCGTGCTTGCGCGCGGTGTAGTCCGCCCCATAGAGCACCACCGCGAGCTTCATGAATTCCGAGGGCTGCAGGCCCACCGGGCCGAGGCCGAGCCAGCGGCGCGCTCCGTTCACCTCGCGCCCGAGCCCCGGGACCAGCACCAGGGCGAGCAGCACGAGCCCTGCGGCGAAGAGCCACGGCGCGGCCTGCTGCCAGAGGCGCGAAGGCGCGAGGAACACCGCGGTGGCGGCGGCGAGCGCCACGCAGAGGAAGACGCCGTGGCGCAGCAGGAAGTACGCCGGGTTCTGGCCCGCGTGGCGGCTCGCCTCCGCGGTGGCGATCGAGGCCGAGTAGACCATCACCAGGCCTGCGGCGCAGAGCAGCAGCGCCGCCCAGGCGAGCGAGCGGTCGTATTCTGCGTCCGGGACGGAACGCCCCGGACGCAGATCGGAATGAAAAACGAAGGCGCTACTCACCGGACAGGCCTTTCACGGCCGAGGCGAAAACCTCGCCCCGGTGCGCGTAGTCGCGGAACATGTCGAAGCTCGCGCAGGCCGGGGAAAGAAGCACTGCGTCGCCCGTCCGTGCGAGGAGCGCCGCGCGCGCCACGGCCTGCTCGAGCGTGGCGCAGCGCTCGAGCGGCACCCCGCTCGCGGCGAGCGCGGCTTCGATCGCGGGCGCGTCGCGCCCGATGAGCAGCACCGCGCGCGCGCCCTCGCGCACCGGCGCAGCGAGCGGCGCGAAGCTCTGGCCCTTGCCCTCGCCGCCCGCGATCAGCACCGCCTTCTGCGGCGCGAGCCCTTTCAACGCCGCGATCGTGGCGCCGACGTTGGTGCCCTTGGAGTCGTCGTACCAGTCGACGCCGCGGCGCAGCGCCACGCGCTGCAGGCGGTGCGGCAGCCCGCCGAAGGCGCGCAGGCCCGCGGCAAGCGCAGCGAGCGGCGCGCCCGCGGCGTGCGCCAGGGCGGCCGCGGCGAGCGCGTTGCAGGCATTGTGGCGACCGTGCAGGGGCAACTCCGCGAGCGGCAGGAAGCGCTCCACGCCGCGCGCCAGCCACTCGCGCCCGTCCGCTGCCGCGGCGAGGCCGAAGTCCTCGGCGACGGGGGGCGCGTCCAGGCCGAACGTGACCTGCGCGCGCTCGGGCAGCGCGAGCGCCATGGAGGCCGAGTCGCAGCGGTTCAGCACCTGGAGCCCGGCGCCGAGGAAGATGCGGCCCTTGGCCGCCGCGTACTCGGCCAGCCCCGCGTAGCGGTCGAGATGGTCCTCCGAGAGGTTGAGCATCGCCGCGGCCTGCGGCTCGAGCGACCAGGTGGTCTCGAGCTGGTAGCTCGAGAGCTCGAGCACCCACGCCGCGGGCGGCGCCGCGCGCCGGCGCGCGAGCGCCTCGAGCGCCGGCGGCCCGATGTTGCCAGCGACCTCGCAATCGATTCCGGCGGCGCGCAGCAGCGCGCCGGTGAGCGCGCTCACCGTGCTCTTGCCGTTGGTGCCGGTGACGGCGAGCACTTTCGAGCGCGTGCGCTCGCGGACCGCCCAGGCGAAGAGCTCGATGTCGCCGAGCACGGGCAGCCCCCGCGCGAGCGCTTCCAGCACCACCGGCGCCGAGAGCGCGAGGCCGGGGCTGATGCACACCAGGTCGACCCCGCGCAGCAGCGATGCCTCGAACGGGCCGCTGCGCAGCTCGCCCGCGGCGAAGTCCGCGGCGCGTGGCGGCGCGGCGCGCGTGTCGGCGACCCGCACCGAGCCGCCCTCCCCGCGCACCCAGTTCGCCACCGAGAGGCCGGTGTCGCCCAGGCCGAGCACCAGCACGCGCCGACCTGCGAGCGCCAGCGCTCGAGGCCGGGGGAGCGTGGCGAAGAGGGGCTCGCGCATCTTCATGTTCAGCGCAGCTTCAGCGTCGACAGGCCGAACAGCACCAGCATCATGGTGATGATCCAGAAGCGCACCACGACCTGGGACTCCTTCCAGCCCTCCAGCTCGTAGTGGTGGTGCAGCGGCGCCATGCGGAAGATGCGCTTGCCGCCGCTGGCCTTGAAGTAGATCACCTGCACCATCACCGAGAGCGTCTCGGCGACGAACACCCCGCCCATGATGAAGAGCACGATCTCCTGGCGCACGATCACGGCGATGGTGCCGAGCGCCGCCCCGAGCGCGAGCGCGCCGACGTCGCCCATGAACACCTCGGCCGGATAGGCGTTGAACCAGAGGAAGCCGAGGCCCGCGCCCACGAGCGCGCCGCAGAACACGGCGAGCTCGCCCGCCCCGGCGATGTAGGGCAGGCCCAGGTACTTGGAGAACACCGCGTGGCCAGCGACGTAAGCGAAGATGCCCAGCGCCCCCCCGACCATCACCGTGGGCATGATCGCGAGGCCGTCCAGGCCGTCGGTGAGGTTGACGGCGTTGGAGGTGCCCACGATGACGAAGTAGGTGAGCACGACAAACCCGGCCGTGCCCAGCGGGTAGGCGACGAACTTGAAGAACGGCACGATCAGCTCGTTCAACGGCGGGATCCCTTGAGCGAGCCAGGCGAGATAGCCGGCGGCGGCGAGCCCCGCGAGCGACTGCCAGAAGAACTTCGCCCTGGCCGAGAGGCCGCGCGGATCGCGCTTCGCCACCTTGCGGTAGTCGTCGATCCAGCCGATGGTCCCGAAGGCGAGCGTCACGCCGAGCACCACCCAGATGAAGCGGTTCTCCAGGTCCCCCCAGGCGAGCGTCGTGATGGCGATCGAAACCAGGATCAGCGCCCCGCCCATGGTCGGCGTGCCGGCCTTGGTGAGGTGCGAGCGGGGGCCGTCGTCGCGCACCGCCTGGCCGATGCGGTAGGCGGCGAGCTTGCGGATGACGAACGGCCCGAGGATGAGCGAGATCGCGAGCGCGGTGAGACAGGCGAACACCGCGCGCAGCGTGATGTACTGGAAGACATTGAACAGGCGCACGTCCTTCGCCAGCCATTGCGCGAGCTCGAGCAGCATCAGTGGCCTCCCGCGGACTCGCCCGTCAGCCGCGCCACGATCCGCTCCATGCGCATGAAGCGCGAGCCCTTGACGAGCACCGTCGCCGCGCCGCCCACGGCGCCGGCGAGCAAGCGCCAGTCCGCGAAGTGGCGCGCCCCGGCGCCGAACGCGGCGACCGTTTCGCGCGTCGCCTCGCCGAGCGCGAGCAGCGCGGCGATGCCGCTGGCGCGGGCGTACTCCCCGATCTCGCGGTGGAACGCCGGGCCCTGCTCGCCGACCTCGGCCATGTCGCCGAGCACCAGCAGCGTCGGGCCCGGCGCGGCGGCCAGCACGTCGATCGCGGCGCGCACCGAGTCGGGGTTGGCGTTGTAGGAATCGTCGATCAGGGTGCCGCCTGAGGCGAGGCGCTTGATCTGCAGGCGCCCCGTGAACGGGCGGAAGTCGTTGAGGCCTTTGCCGATCGCCGACGGCGGCACGCCGGCGGCGAAACCACAGGCCGCGGCCGCGAGCGCGTTGCGCACGCTGTGCAGGCCGGGAATGGCGAGGGTGGCGTGCGCCTCCCCGGCGGGCGTCGAGATCGTGACCTCGCACTCGAGTGGCCTCAGCGAGTAGGTGGCGGTAATCGCGGCAGGAGCGTCCAAGGAGAATTGAATGGTCCGGCGCGCGCCTCTGGCGCGCCGGATCAGGGAAACCCGGGGATCATCCGCGTTGATCACCGCGACCCCGTCCTCCGCCAGGGAGTCGAAAACGGAGGCGTTCTCGAGCGCGACCGCGTCCACGCTCTTCATGAACTCCTGGTGCTCGCGCTGCGCGTTGGTCACCACGGCGATCGTCGGCCGGGCGAGCGCGGCGAGATCGGCGATCTCCCCGGGATGGTTCATGCCGAGCTCGACGACCGCGTAGCGGTGCGCCGCGCGCAGCTCGAGCAGCGTGAGCGGCACGCCGATGTCGGTGTTGAGGTTGCCGCGCGTGGCGAGCACGCCGCCCTCGCCGGCGTGCGCGCGCAGGATCGAGGCGAGCATCTCCTTGGTGGTGGTCTTGCCGTTCGAGCCGGTGATCGCGACCAGCGCCGGGGCGAAGCGCGAGCGCCAGTGCGCCCCCAGGCGCCCGAGGCCCCGGCGCGTGTCCTCGACCACCAGCGCGGGCAGGGGCGGCGCGCCGGCGTGGCGCTGGTCCACCATCGCGGCGGCCGCGCCGCGGCTGCGCGCCGCACCGAGGAAATCGTGGCCGTCGAAGCGCTCGCCGCGGATGGCGACGAAGAGCGCGCCCGGCGCCAGGGTGCGCGTGTCGGTCGAGACGCCGGAGAAGCGCGCATCCGCGCCGCGCCTGCGGCCTCCGATTCTGCGCGCGGCCTCGGCGAGGC
>CAZOWR010000031.1:0-18876 GCA_964583645.1 uncultured Enterobacteriaceae bacterium | reverse complement strand
GATGGCCTTCGCCAGCGGGTTCTCCAGCTCGGCCTGGATCGCGCGCTTGAGCGGCCGCGCGCCGTAGACCGGATCGAATCCGGCCTTCGCGAGCTCGGCGAGCGCCGCCTCCGACACCTCGAGCGTGAGGTCCATCTTCGCCAGGCGCGCGGCCAGCCGCTGCAGCTGGATGCGCGCAATCGCCCGGATGTGATCGTCCGCCAGGCCGTGGAACACCACCACCTCGTCGATGCGGTTGACGAACTCGGGCCGGAACTGCGTCTTCACCTCGGCCATCACCGCCAGCTTGACCACCGCGTAGTCGGAGCCTGCCATCTGCTGGATCATCTGCGAGCCCAGGTTCGAGGTCATCACGATGACCGTGTTCTTGAAGTCCACGGTGCGGCCCTGGCCGTCGGTCATGCGGCCCTCGTCGAGCACCTGCAGCAGCGCGTTGAACACGTCCGGGTGCGCCTTCTCGATCTCGTCGAACAGGATCACGGCGTAGGGCTTGCGGCGCACCTGCTCGGTCAGCTGGCCGCCCTCGTCGTAGCCGACGTAGCCCGGCGGCGCGCCGATCAGGCGCGCCACCGAGTGCTTCTCCATGTACTCGGACATGTCGACGCGGACCAGGTGCTCCTCCGAGTCGAACAGGAACGCCGCCAGCGCCTTGCACAGCTCGGTCTTGCCGACGCCCGTGGGCCCGAGGAACAGGAACGAGCCGTAGGGCCGGTTGGGGTCGGCGAGCCCCGAGCGCGAGCGCCGGATCGCGTCCGAGACCAGGCGCACGGCCTCGTCCTGGCCGACGACGCGCTCGTGCAGGCGGGCCTCCATCTGGATGAGCTTCTCGCGCTCGCCCTGCATCATCTTCGCGACCGGGATGCCGGTGGCGCGCGACACCACCTCGGCGATCTCCTCGGCGCCGACCTGGGTGCGCAGCAGCTTCGCCCTTGCCGCCCGGTCCTCGCCGTGTTCCGCTTTCTTCAACTGCGCCTCGAGCTGCGGGATCCTGCCGTACTGGATCTCGCTCATCTTCTGCCAATCGCCCTTGCGCCTGGCTTCGTCCATCTGGAGCTTGAGCTTCTCCAGCGCCTCCTTGACGTGCTGGCTGCCCGCGACCTGCGCCTTCTCCGCCTTCCAGATCTCCTCCAGGTCCGAGTACTCCTTCTGCAGCCTCGCGATCTCCTCCTCGATCAGGCCAAGCCGCTTCTGCGAGGCCTGGTCCTTCTCTTTCCTCACCGCCTCGCGCTCGATGCGCAGCTGGATCAGGCGGCGGTCCAGGCGATCCATCGCCTCGGGCTTGGAGTCGATCTCCATCTTGATGCGCGCCGCCGCCTCGTCGATCAGGTCGATCGCCTTGTCCGGCAGGAACCGGTCGGTGATGTAGCGCTGCGAGAGCTCGGCGGCGGCCACGATCGCGGGGTCGCTGATCTCGACGCCGTGGTGCACCTCGTAGCGCTCCTGCAGGCCGCGCAGGATGGCGATGGTGGCCTCCACTGTCGGCTCGCCCACCAGCACCTTCTGGAAGCGCCGCTCCAGCGCCGCGTCCTTCTCCACGTACTTGCGGTACTCGTCGAGCGTGGTGGCGCCGATGCAATGCAGCTCACCGCGCGCGAGCGCCGGCTTGAGCATGTTGCCGGCGTCGATCGCGCCCTCCGCCTTGCCGGCGCCCACCATGGTATGCAGCTCGTCGATGAAGACGATGGTGCTGCCTTCGTCCTGCGCCAGCTCCTTCAGCACCGCCTTCAGGCGCTCCTCGAACTCGCCGCGGTACTTCGCCCCCGCGAGCAGCGAGGCCATGTCGAGCACCAGCACGCGCTTGTTCTTCAGGCTCTCGGGCACCTCACCGTTCACGATGCGCTGCGCCAGCCCCTCGACGATCGCCGTCTTGCCCACGCCGGGCTCGCCGATCAGCACCGGGTTGTTCTTGGTGCGCCGCTGCAGGATCTGGATGCAGCGCCGGATCTCGTCGTCGCGGCCGATCACCGGGTCGAGCTTGCCCTGGCGCGCGCGCTCGGTGAGCTCGAGCGTGTACTTGCCGAGCGCCTGGCGCTGCGACTCGTCGGCCTGGCCGGACACCTTTTCCCCGCCCCGGATCTGCTCTACGGCCTTCTCCAGCGCCTTCCGCTCGATGCCCGCCTGCCTGAGAAGCTTGCCGATCTCGCCCTTGTCCGCCGCGCAGGCGAGCAGGAACAGCTCGGAAGCGATGTACTGGTCGCCGCGCCTCTGCGCTTCCTTGTCGGCAACGTTGAGGAGGTTCGCGAGTTCGCGCGAGACGTGCACCTCGCCCGGCGTGCCCTCCACCCTGGGCAGCCCCCCGAGGGAGCGCTCGAGCCCCTGGCGCAGCGCACCCGGATTGCCCCCCGCCTTGGCGAGGAGCCCCGCGATGCCGCCATCCTGCTGCGCGAGCAGGGCGGCGAGCAGGTGCTGGGGCGCGATCTGCTGGTGATCCCGGCCGAGGGCGAGGCTCTGCGCCTCGGCGAAGGCTTCCTGGAGCTTGGTGGTGAACTTGTCAAAGCGCATCTGGCGGTTCCATGAATCCCGCAGGCTACATGGGGGCATTGCGGCCCCGCTTCAAGCCACCTTTATTATCCATGTCCCTTGCGCGGTTCGGGCGCGATGCCCGCTGACCTCGAGCGGTCCGTCGCCGACTACCGGGCGCTCGCAGCGCGCTACGACCGCGCCACGCGGCTCATTAACGGCCTGCGCCGGCGCGCGGTCGCCGCGCTCGAGCTGCGCGCGGGCCAGACGGTGCTCGATGCCGGCTGCGGCACCGGCTTCTGCTTCGCGCCCATCCTCGAGCGCATTGGCCCTTCAGGGCAGCTGCTCGCCTTCGACCCCTCCCCCGAGCTCCTCGCGGTGGCGTGCAGCCGCATCGCTGCGGAGGGCTGGGCGAACGTCACGCTGGAGCGTACCGATGCCGAGACGTTCGACGCCGGCGGAGCGCGGCCACAGGCGTTGCTTTTCAGCTACGTGCACGACGTGCTGCAGTCGCAGGCCGCGCTGGACAAGCTCCTCTCGCAGGCCGCGCGCGGCGCGCGGGTGGCGCTCTGCGGCAGCGTGCTCTGGCCGGCCTGGGCGTGGCCGGTGAACGCGTGGTTGCGCGCGCGGCACCGGCGCTACATGACGAACATGGAGAATTTCGAGCGGCCGTGGGCGAGGATCGCGCCGCGCCTCGGTGACTTCCGCGTCGCGCGCCAGGGCCCGGGCTGGCGCTACCTCGCGACCGGGCGGCTGCGGGCCGCAGGTTGACCACGGACCCCAAGTCAATCACGCAACGTCGCTACGAGCCGCAACGGCTTGAGCAGCAGATCGAGCGCATCGCGTGCGTCGCACACCACGACATCGGCGGCGCGCAGCGAATCGCCCGCCGCACCCTCGCGCTGCACAATCCCGATGCCGAGCGCCGCCGCTCGCAACATGAGCCGGTCGTTGCGGCCGTTGCCGATGCATACGGTGCGGGCGGCGCCGAGACGCCTTACGCAGGCGGCCTTGGCACGGCCTTGAAAACGGCGTCCCAGCACGATGAGCTCGCACTCCGTGCCGCGGAGCTGAGTGCGCGCCTTGCCGAAGGTGTCCGCGGTAAGGACGTGCACGCGCAGCTCCAGAGCAAGGGCCGCGAGCCGGCGCCTGACGCCCGGCAGCAGCAAGCCGTCTGCGGCAAGCGTGCCGTTGTAGTCGAGCACGAGGTGCTCCAGCCGCAGCGACCCGAATCCCGGAATGGCCACGCTCAGCATCGCCTCATCCGCGCAAGTCCCGCTCAACCGTGACCGGGATCGGGTTCCTCGACCTCGACCTGCTGTCGCACGATCAGGCGCCGACCCGCCATCCGCCTCAGCTCCGGCATGACGCGCTCCACTCTGTCAGCGGCATCGATGAACTCGATCACCAGCGGCAGCCTGCCGCCGGCGTCGACCAGCGATGTCGTTTCGACGCCGCCGGCGCCGGTGAAGCCGGCGACGGCGCGCAGCACGGTACCGCCCGCAATGCCGTGGCGATGAAGCATCTGCAGCACTTCGAGATGCAGCGGCCGCCCGCGCCATGCATCGGCTTCGTTGACGTAGACCGAGACGCGAAGGTGGTGCCGAAGCATCTCAGATCGCCCGGGCAAGGGCCACGCCCGCGGCCACGGCCGCGAGGCACAGCAGGTTGTTGGCGACGAAATTCGCCGTTGCGAGCGCGTAGTGTCCCTGCTCAAGCATGACGACGGTCTCGAAGCTGTAGCTCGAATAAGTCGTATAGGCGCCGCAGAAGCCGACCGCGACCAGCAGGCGCAGGCGCGGGTCCGCGATCACCCGTTCCGAGGTCCAGGCGAGGAAGAAGCCGAGCAGAAAGCTCCCGCTCACGTTGACGATGAGCGTGCCGTAGGGCACCGATGCCGACAGGTGCTCGAGCGCGAGCCTGCCTACCGCGTAGCGCAGGTTGGCGCCGAGGATCGCGCCGGCCGAGATCAGGAGCACGTCCGTCCACATCTGCCGGCAGGCGCGGGGTCAGCGCACCACCATGACCGGGAGCCCGGCGTACTGCACCACCTGCTTCGAGACCGAGCCGAGCAGGAAGCGCGCGAGCTTCGAGCGGCCGCGGTCGCCCACCACGATGAGATCCACCCCGTGGCGGTCGGCATCGTAGATGATCTGCTCGGCGGGATGCCCTACGGTGACCTCGAGGTGGGCCTTCACCCCCTTTGCCGCGATCGACGCCTTCAGCTCGGCGAGCATGCGGCGATGGTAGTGACGCGAGTTCTCGATCACCGCCTCGGTCTCGACGTCGTCGCCCACTTCGGGCGGACGCGCGACCGAGAGAACATAGAGCTCGCCGCCCTCCTTCGCGGCGAGGTCGAGCGCGGCATCGAACGCCTTGCGTCCGGCTGCGGAGCCATCGTAGCCGACGAGGATCTTCCTGTAGCGAGACATCGCATCACCCCCGCTTGGGATCGACGACGGCGCCCGAGGCGGCGGCGTGCCCGGACGGCAGCAAGTGGCGCGGCAGGAAATAGGCGTTGGCGATCAGTGTCGGCACGACCGCGCTCGCAACTACGCCGGCGACGAGAATCGAGTACTGGCTCTGGTCGACGACGCCGTGCGAGAGGCCGAAGAGGGACGAAATCGTGCCGAAGGTAAGGCCCGTGGACATCATGAGCGTCGTGTATACCGCTTCCTTGCGTGGCGTGCGAAACGCTTGCGTGACCGGATATACGCCGGCGATCTTGGTCGCCACCTTGACACCGAGCATGAGCAGGAACGCCCCCGGCGCTGCCGCCAGGGCCGGCAACGCCACGAACGACCCTGCGCGGATGAAGTAGAACGGTGTCAGCAGCCCGAACGTGAGCGTCCGGAGACGCCGCACGAAGGCATGATCCCTGCCTACGGTGCCTGCGAGCACCATCCCTGTCAGATAGGCGGGGAGCACTGCCTCGCTGTCGGCCCACGCCGCCAGAGCGCCCAGCACGAAGAGGACGAGAAGCAGGAACTTGGTCTCGATCTCCGAGGCCCGGCCGCCGAAGCGCCGCATGAAGCGCGGCGCGATCCACGGCAGCGCGGCGCAGGCGAGCGCCATCGCCCCGACGAAGATCGCGGTCCTGAGCGTGAACGGCGCGAAGATGAGCCCGAGCGCGACGACGGTTCCCAGGTCCGTGATGAAGCAGGCCGCGAGCACGGTCTTGCCGTACTCGGTGGTGTTGAAGCCGAACTCGATCATGACCGCGTACACCACCGCGACCGAGGTGGTGGACATCGCCACCCCGGCGAGCCAGCTCGCCATGGGGTCCCAGCCGAGCAGCCAGCGTGCCGCCGCCGCGCAACCGAGGAAGGGGCCGAAGAAGCTGACCAGCCCGATCGCGGTCGCCTCCTTCCACTTGCGCCGGAACACCTCCGGGTCGAGCTCGGCGCCGGCGAGAAACGTGAGCACGATGGCGGCGGCGCCGGCGAGGAACTTGATCCACGCCTGATCGACGCCCAGCAGCATCGTGCCGAGCAACGCGCCGGCGAGCGTGCCCACCAGAATTTCCGACAGCGCGGTGGCAACGCGCAGCCAGATCGAGGCGAGCGCCGCGAACAGGCCGAGCCCGATCCACAGCGCGGCGAGTGCCCAGGTTTCCGTCATCCGTCCTCCGACAGTTGCCGTCGCGCGAGAAACACGTCGAAGGGGCACAAAAAAAATGCCTACGCTCCTGCCCTTCCGAGGCGTGTCACGTAGGCATCATCAGCCTTGCGGCGGTTACGGGAGGAATGCCATCTCCCTGCTGCGCGTACTCTAACCGAGCTTCTTGGACTCCGCAATTCGCGGCTGCCAGCGCTCGGCCGCGGAGTCGTCGCACGCGCGCGCCTCGACCCAGCGCTCACCCTCGGGCCCCCGCTCCTTCTTCCAGAAAGGCGCGCGCGTCTTGAGATAGTCCATGATGAACTCGCAGGCGGCGAAGGCTTCGCCCCGGTGCGCGCTCGCCACCACCACCAGCACGATCTGCTCGCCCGGCTGCAACGGGCCGTAGCGGTGGACGACCGTGCAGTCCGTCACCCGCCAGCGCGAGCCGGCTTCCTCGACGATCCTGCGCAGGGCGCGCTCGGTCATGCCGGGATAGTGCTCGAGCGTCATCGCCACTTCGCGCACCACGCCCACGAAGCTTGCCACCGCGCCTACCCTGGAGTCGCGCGACAGCGCGCGGATCTCGGCGCCCGCGTCGAAGTCCTCGCGCTGCACCGAGATTCTCATCCGCCGGTCACCGGGGGAAAGAACGCGACCTCGTCGCCGGGTCCGAGCGCCGCGCCGGGCTGCGCCATGTCCTGGTTCACCGCCATGCGCAGCAGCTTGCCGTCGGCGAGCGCCTCGGCCCAGGCCCCGCCGCGCGCGCGCAGGTGGCCGCGCAGCGCCGCCACCGTGGCGACCTCCGCCGGCACGTCGAGCTCCTCGGCGTCCCTGCCGACCTGCTCGCGGAGCGCCGCGAAATAGAGCACCTTCAGCTTCATCCGAATCTCACCGGTACAGCTCCGAATAAGGCAGGAAACGCACCCGCTCGCCGCGGCGGATCGCGTGGTCCGGCGGGTTGTCCACCAGGCCGTCGGCCCACGCGGTCGAGGTGAGCACCGCGGAGTCCTGCGTGGGGTAGAGCTCGAGCCCGCCCTGCCGGTTCCATTTTACGCGCAGGAACTCGCGCCGCGGGTCGGGCTCGGGCCAGTCGAAGTCGGCGCGCGCCTCGATCGCGCGCGGCGCGACCTCGGTGTGCCCCTGCGTCTTCAGGAGGAAGGGGCGCACGAAGATGAGGAAGGTGACGAAGCTGGAGACCGGGTTGCCGGGCAGGCCGATGAACGCCGCCTGCCCCACCCTGCCGAAGGCGAGCGGCCGCCCGGGCTTCATCGCGATCTTCCACATGAGCAACGAGCCTTCCGCCTCCACCGCGGGCTTGACGAAGTCCGCTTCGCCCACCGACACGCCGCCCGAGGTGACGATCAGGTCGCACTCCCCGGCCGCGCGGCGCAGCGCTTCGCGCGTCGCCTCGAGCGAGTCCGGGACGATGCCGTAGTCGCGCACCTCGCAATCGAACGCCGCGGCGAGGCCGTTCAGGGTGAAGCGGTTGGAGTTGTAGATGCGACCCGGCGCGAGCGGCTCGCCCGGCATCACCAGCTCGTCGCCGGTGAAGAACAGCCCCAGCCGCACGCGGCGGTACACGGGCAGCGTGCCGATCCCCACCGAGGCCGCGAGCCCCGTGTCCTGCGGCAGCAGGCGCCTGCCGGCGGCGAGCACTTCGCCTCCCTTCTTCACGTCGCTCCCCGAGCGGCGGATCCACTCGCCGGGTCTGGGCAGCTTCTTCACCACCACCGAGTCGCCGTCGGGGGCGCAGAACTCCTGCATCACGATCGCATCCGCCCCCGCCGGAATCGGCGCGCCGGTGAATATGCGCGCCGCGCTGCCGGGCTCGAGCGGCGCGCCGACGGACCCCGCCGGGATGCGCTGCGCCACACGCAGCCTCGCCTCCGGCGCACGCACGTCGGCGAGGCGCACCGCATAGCCGTCCATGGCGCTGTTGTCGAGCGGCGGCACGTCCATGGTCGAGACCTGCGCGCGGGCGAGCACGCGACCGCTCGCCTGGAGCGCGGGCACCTGCTCGATCTCGGCCACGGGCCGCGCGCCCGCGAGCAGCACCTCGAGCGCTTCTTCGACCGGCAGCAGCCCCTTGCTCATGCCAGCCCGAGGTGATCCACGATGAAGCGCTCGACCGCCGCGGGGTCGTTGAGCTCGAGCACCGGGATCCTGGCGTCGATCGGCTGGTCGCTCGCCACGGCGACGATGTGCGGATCGTTGGGATGCAGCAGCGGCTCGCCGGTCACCGCGCGCCAGACCTCCAGCTTCGGGATCGGGGCGTGCTTGAAGCCCTCCACGAGCAGCAGGTCGCAGGGCGAGATCCGGCGCAGCTGCTCGTCGAACGAGGGCTCGGCGGCGCCGCGCAGCTCGTGCATCAGCACCCAGCGGCGCGAGGAGGTGACGAGGATCTCGGCGGCGCCCGCCTGGCGGTGGCGGTAGGAGTCCTTGCCCGGCTGATCGACGTCGAAGCTGTGGTGCGCGTGCTTGATGAGCGAGACCCGCAGGCCGCGCTTCACGAAGCGCGGGATCAGCTGCTCGATGAGCGTCGTCTTGCCGCTGCCCGACCAGCCCGCAAAACCGAATGTTTTCATCGGCTTGGATTCTATACGAGGACCATTTTCCCTCCGGCGAGCGCAAGCACGACGGCGAGCACCCTGCGCACCAGCGGATCGGCGAAGCGCCGGCTGCCGTACTCGGCACCGAGCCACCCGCCGAGGAGCACGGCCAACCCGAGCGCCCAGAAGTGCTGCGGCAGCGAAGCCCCCTGCAGCGCGACCACCGCGAGCAGGCCGGCGATCGAATTGACGAGAATGAACGGGGCGGCGACGGCGGACGTCTGCTTGGTGCCGGCCCAGCCGAGCATGAGCAGCAGCGGGCTCAGGAAAATGCCGCCGCCCACGCCGGTCAGTCCGGCGAGCAGTCCCATGCCGGCGCCGATCGCCATGGCGGCCGGGATGGGCGGCTCGCGCACCGGGCGCAGCTCGTCGCCCGCGCGGCCGCTGCGCCAGAGTTGCGCCGCGGCGTAGAGGAGCACGGCAGCGACGAGGAGGCGGTAGGCCTGGCTGGGGAGCGCGACCGCGCCGCCGACAAACGCGAGCGGAATCGACACTGCCGCGAAGGGCCAGAACAGGCGCCAGCGGAAGTGGCCCGCGCGCTGGAACTTCAAGGTCGCGATCCCGGAGACGATCAGGTTGAGGGCCAGCGCGATCGGCCGCATCTCCTGCGGCGCGACCCCGGCGAGCGCCATCGCGCCGAGGTAGGCCGAGGCGCCGCCGTGGCCGACCGAGGCGTAGCCGAACGCCGCGACCAGCATCCCCGCCGCGAGCAGCACAAGCACAGTCGCTTCCACGCCTCGCTATATACCACGAGATATAGCGGGTACCGGTCAGCGCGGCGGGCGGCGTGCAGCGGGCTTCCTGAGGTAGCTCGAGAACCGGCGCAGATCGGCGGCGATCGCTGCCGAGGCCTTGTCCTCCATCGCCCGGTAGCGTTCCGCCAGGCGCCTGCCGAACGGCGTCACGCGGGCACCGCCGCCGCGGCTTCCCCCGATGGCCGTGACGACGACACGCCGGCGGAAGTCCCGATTGAGCGCCTCCACGAGCTGCCAGGCACGGCGGTAGGACATGCGCATCGCGCGTGCCGCAGCCGAGATTGAGCCTGTCTGCGCGATGCGCGCGATGAGCTCGGCTTTGCCCGGCCCGATGGCCGGCGCCGATTTGCCCAGCACCCGCAAGGTCAGGCCGCGGTAGCGCGCCATCTCAGTTTCCGGCGTTGGGAAAGAACAGCTGCTCGCCCCCGATCCTGTAGTCGGCGATCGCCTTCTGCCCCTCGGGCGAGATCACCCAGTCGACCAAGGCCTGGCCCATCTCCTGCTTGACGTGCGGATGCCTGGCGGGGTTCACCAGGATGACACCGTACTGGTTGAACAGGCGCTTGTCGCCCTCGACCGAGATGACGAGCGGGCCGCGGTTCTTGAACGAGAGCCAGGTGCCGCGGTCGGTGAGCGCATAGGCGCCCATCCCGGCCGCGGTGTTGAGCGTGGGACCCATGCCCGAGCCGGTGTCGCGGTACCACGGCCCCCTCTCCCTCGCGATGTCGACGCCGGCGACCTTCCAGAGCTGCAGCTCGGCGAAGTGCGTGCCGCTCCTGTCGCCGCGCGATGCGAACGGCGCCTGCGCCGCCTTGATTCTCTGCAGCGCCGCGACGATGTCCCGGGTGCCGCCCACCTTCGCCGGATCGGCCTTCGGGCCGACCAGCACGAAATCGTTGTACATCACCTCGAAGCGCTTCACGCCGTAGCCCTCGGCGACGAACTTCTCCTCCAGCTGTCGTGCGTGCACGAATACCACGTCGGCGTCGCCGCGCTTGCCCATGTCGAGCGACTGCCCCGTGCCGAGCGCCACTACCCGTACCTGGATCCCGGTCTTCTTCTCGAAGATCGGCAGCAGGTGCTTGAACAGCCCGCTCTGCTCGGTGGACGTGGTCGAGACCACGGTGATGAACTTCTGCTGCGCCAGCGCAGGGAGCATGGCCGTTGCGGCAAGCACGCCGGCCGCCATGTGCTTCATTTCCATGGCAGTTCTCCTTTGATGAACGCCGCGGCCTCCGCCGCGGCGGGTTGCGCGAAGAAGCGGTCCACGGGCGCGCGCTCGAGCACGCGGCCGCCGTCCAGGAACAGCACCTCGTCGCCCAGGCGCCGCGCCTGGCCAAGGTTGTGCGTCGCCATGACGATCTTGGTTCCGGCGGCGTCGAACGCCTTGATGACGGTCTCGATCTCACGCGTGGCGCCCGGATCGAGGCTCGCGGTGGGCTCGTCGAGGAACAGCACTTCGGGGTGCAGCGCCCAGGCGCGCGCAAGCGCGAGGCGCTGCTGCTCGCCGCCGGAGAGCACGCGCGCCGGGCGATGCGCGAGATGCCGCAGTCCCACGCTCTCCAGCGCCTCAATAGCGAGGCCCTCGCGCTCGGTGCGCGGCACGCGCGCGAGCTCCAGCGCGTAGACGACATTGGCAAGCGCCGGGCGGCGCAGCATCACCGGCCGCTGGAACACCATCGCCTGCTTGCGCCGCAGCCGCTCGGGATCCGGATCGCCCCAGCGAATCTCGCCTGATGAGGGCCTGAGCAGGCCGTGCATCAGCCGCATCAGCACGCTCTTACCCGCGCCGTTCGCGCCGAGGATGATCGTGGCCGGACCGGCTTCCAGCGCGAACGAGACGTGGTCGATGATCGTGCGCCCGCCCGCGACGAAGCAGGCTGCCTCGAGGGCGAGGGGCAGGATACGCTGCGGCACCGCCGTCATCCGTAGCGCCGCTGCGCCGCGTCCTTCACCCAGTAGGCGCATGCGTTCAGCGCGATAACCAGGCTGATGAGGATGATCCCCAGCGAGAGCGCGAGCGGCAGATCGCCCTTGGAGGTCTCGAGCGCGATCGTGGTGGTCATGACGCGCGTCACGCCGTCGATGTTGCCCCCGACGATCATGACCGCGCCGACTTCCGCGGAGGCGCGCCCCAGTCCCGCAAGCACCGCCGTGAGCAGCGAGAACCGGATGTCCCACACCAGCGTCAGCGCCGCGCGCAGGCCCGCCGCGCCCAGCGAGCGCAACTGCTCCTCGTATTCGACCCAGGCATCCTCCACGGCCTGACGGCACAACGCGGCGATGATCGGCAGGATGAGCAGCGTCTGCGCGATCACCATCGCCGGGGGCGTGAAGAGCAGGCCGAGGCTGCCCAGCGGCCCGGCGCGCGACAGCAGCAGGTACACCACCAGCCCCACGACGACGGGCGGGAGGCCCATCAGGGCGTTGAGCAGCACGACCATCGCCTTGCGTCCCGGGAAGCGCCCGACCGCGAGCGTCGCGCCGAGGGGCAAGCCCAGCAGCGTGGCGCAGAACACCGCCGCCAGGCTGACGCCGAGGCTCAGCAGCACGATGCCGAGCAGCGTCGCGTCGCCGGAGGCGATCAGCACGGCCGCGCCGCAAAGCGCCTCGCCGATCCAGCCCATTTATGTCCTCATGTGCATACCATGGCAGTTGCGTGGCACTATAGCGCTCGGAGCTATCCGGAAAAAATAGGCATACCTATTCATACATTGCCGGAGCCCCGCTTCGACGCGAGCTGGCTGACGGCCCCCGGGCTGGCGCGCGAGCAAGGTCGGGCGCTGGTGCGTCTGCTCGAGGCGCTCGCGCGCGCGAGCTCGCTGCGCGCCGCGGCGCGCGCCTGCGGGGTGTCCTACCGCCATGCCTGGGGACTGATCGGCGCCGGAGGCAGGGTGCTCGGGGCGCCGCTGGCCGACATGGGCCGCGGCCGCGGTGCGCGCCTCACCGCGCTCGGACGCCAGGTGCTCGAGGCCGACGCGCGGGTGAGGCAGGAGCTCGGCGCGCCGTTCGAGCGGCTGCGCAACGAGGTGAAGGGCATCCTCGCGGGGGCGCCGGCCAGGCATCGACTGCGGCTCGCGCTGCGTGCGAGCCACGACCTCGCGCTGCCCGAGCTCGCGCGGAGCTGCGCCGCGCGGCTCGACCTGGCGATCGACTTTCACGGCGCGGAGGACTGCCTGGCGGCGCTCGCGCGCGGCGAGTGCGACCTCGCGGGCTTTCACGTCGCCGACGCCCTGCCCCGCGCGGCCGCGGCCGCGGCCGCGCTCGGCCAGTGGCTCGACCCGCGCAGGCACCAGCTGCTGCATTTCGTCGCGCGCGAGCAGGGGCTGATCGTCCGGCCCGGGGCGCGCATACGCGGCGTCAACGACCTGGCGCGTCCGGGCGTGCGCTTCGCTGGGCGACCGCCGCAGGCCGGCCGCAGCGCGGCGAACGCCGACCTGCAGGTCGCCGAGGAGGTGGCAGCGGGGCGCGCCGATGCAGGCTTTGGCCTGCGCGCGGCGGCCGCGCGACTCCGCCTGGACTTCGTTCATCTGGCAACCGAGCGCTATTTCCTCGCCGCTTCGCGCCGGACCCTGCGCAGCGCTGCCTTCCAGGCGCTCCTGGAGGGGCTGCGCAGCGAGCGATTCATGAGCAGCGTCGCGCGCCTGCCGGGCTACGACCCCGGGCGCGCCGGGGAGCGCGAATCGATCGCCGCCGCGCTGTCGTGGATCGGGCGTGCCGGGCCGCCGGCGGCTCGCCCACTTGACAGGCACCCGCCTTCCGCGTGATGCTTCGCGCCTCGCGGGGATCGCAGGCTCCCCGTCCGTTCAAAGACGCCGGTGCGTCCAAGCTCTGCGGGACTCTTAAGGAGAGAGCCATGGACGCACCTGCAATCCCGGCGGCTTCGCTTCGTCAATCGTTCACCTCGGACCATCGGCCGCTCGTCATCGACGTGCGTCGCGAGGAGCGCTGGCGCGAGGCACCCGACCTCATCCGCGGGGCCCTGCGGCGCGACCCCGCCCGCATCGCCGACTGGGCGAAGACGCTCCCGGCCGCCGCCGCCGTGGTGGTCTACTGCGTCCACGGCCACGAGGTGAGCCAGAACGTGGCCCGGACGCTGGGCGCGCGGTTCCTCGAAGGCGGCATCGAGGGCTGGCGGGAAGCAGGCGGCGCGCTCGCCGCAAAGCCCGCTGGCGCGGCAACGCGCTGGGTCACCCGCGAGCGGCCGAAGATCGACCGTATCGCCTGTCCATGGCTGGTGCGCCGCTTCGTGGACCCGGGCGCCGAGCTCCTCTACGTGCCGGCGGCGGAGGTCAAGCGTGTCGCTGCAGAGCACGATGCCGTGCCCTAGGACGTTCCCGATGTCGAGTTCTCGCACGAGGGCGAGCGCTGCAGCTTCGACGCCTTCCTCAAGTACTACGGGCTGCGCGATCCGGCGCTGGCCGAGCTCGCGCTGATCGTGCGCGGCGCCGATACCGGCCGGCTCGAGCTCGCGCCGCAGGCCGCGGGGCTCGCCGCGCTCTCACTCGGCCTCTCGCGCCTCTACGCGAACGATCACGAGATGCTCGAGCAGGGCATGGTCATGTACGACGCGCTCTACCGCTGGTGCAAGGAGGGCAAGGCCGAGGTGTACACGTGGAACCCCGACCTCTACCGGTGAGCTTCGCAGAGGCATTCCGCTTCTGGCTGAAGCTCGGCTTCATCAGCTTCGGCGGGCCCACCGGGCAGATCGCCATCATGCACGCGGAGCTCGTGGAGCGCCGGCGCTGGATCTCCGAAGGCCGGTTCCTGCACGCGCTCAACTACTGCATGGTCCTGCCCGGACCGGAGGCGACCCAGCTCGCGACCTACATCGGCTGGCTCATGCATCGCAGCTGGGGCGGGATCGTCGCGGGCACGCTGTTCGTGCTGCCCTCGGTGTTCATCCTCATCGCCCTGTCGTGGATCTATCTCGCCCACGGCAACGTGCCGCTGGTCGCGGGCATCTTCTACGGCATCAAGCCGGCGGTGGTGGCGATCGTCCTGGCGGCGGCCTTGCGCATCGGCTCGCGCGCGCTGCGCCACCCGGCGCTGTGGGCGATCGCCGCGGTCGCATTCGTGGCGATCTTCGCTCTCGAGGTGCCCTTTCCCGCCATCGTCATCGGCGCCGGGATCGTGGGGTACCTGGGCGGGCAATTGGCGCCGCGCGTGTTTGCCGCGAGCAGCGGACACGGAACGGCGAAATCCGGCTACGGCCCGGCGCTGATCGATGATGACACGCCCACGCCGGCACACGCGCTCTTCACCTGGTTGCGCCTGTGGGGCCACGTGCTCGCGGGCGTCGGCCTATGGGCGCTTGCCCTCGGCGGGCTGACCCTCGTGTCCGGCTGGGACGGAACGCTCACCCGGATGGGCTGGTTCTTCACCAAGGCGGCCCTGCTCACCTTCGGCGGCGCCTACGCGGTGCTGCCCTACGTCTACCAGGGCGCGGTCGAGCACTATCGGTGGCTTACGGCCGCCCAGATGATCGACGGCTTGGCGCTGGGCGAGACCACCCCGGGGCCGCTGATCATGGTGGTCGCGTTCGTCGGCTTCGTCGGCGCATGGGGCGGCGACTCTCTGGGCGGGGCGGCGGCATTCTGGGCCGGCTTCGCGGGCGCATGGGTGGCGGCGTTCTTCACCTTCCTGCCCTCGTTCGTCTTCATCTTCGTCGGCGCCCCGTTCATCGAGACCACGCACGGCAACCTGCGCTTCAGCGCGCCGCTGCTCGGGATTACCGCCGCCGTGGTCGGCGTGATCGTGAACCTGGCGCTGTTCTTCGCCTATCACGTGCTCTGGCCGCAGGGCTTCGCCGGGCACCTCGAATGGCTGTCCGCCCTGATCGGGGGCGCGGCGCTGGTGGCGCTGTTCCGCTTCGAGGCCGGGATCATTCCCGTCATCGCGGCTTGCGCGGCCGCGGGGCTCGCTGTCACGCTGCTGCGCTGACCAACCAGGAGGTGCCCGTGCCCGCTTACGTCATCGCCGAGGTGGATGTCACCGACCCGAAGGCCTACGAGGAGTACCGCAAGCTGGTCGCGCCCACGATCGCGCAGTACGGCGGCCGGTTCCTGGTGCGCGCCGGCCGTGTCGAGAGCATGGAGGGAGGCTGGCAGCCGCCGCGCTTCGTCATCGTCGAGTTCCCGTCGCTGCAGCGGGCACGCGAGTGGTACCGATCTCCCGAGTACGCGCCGGCACTCGCCCTGCGGCTCAAGGCCTCGCGCTCGCGGCTGATCATCGCCGAGGGCGTCCAGCCCTAGCGTTCATGCGCAGCGTGCCGTCGAGCGCCGCGCGCAGCGTCCTCGTCGCCCGCGCGTTGCGCGATTTCGGGGACGGCTTCGTCGCGGTGCTGCTCCCCGTGTATCTCATCGCGCTCGGCCACTCGGCATTCGAGGTCGGCGTGCTCGCGACGCTCGCCTTGTTCGGCTCCGCCGTGCTCACGCTCGGCATCGGCTTGCTCGGCGCGCGCCACGACCATCGGCGCCTGCTCCTCGCCGCATCGCTGCTGATGGCAGCCACCGGCCTCGCGTATGCCGTCACGGCGGACTACGGCGTGCTGCTCTTGGTCGCCTTCGTCGGCACCATCAATCCGTCCGCCGGAAGCACCAGCGTGTTCGTCCCGCTCGAGCACACGGTGCTCTCGGCCGCCGTGCCGCCGCGCGAGCGCACCCGCGCCTTCGCCCGCTACAGCCTGGCGGGCGCGCTCGCCGGGGCGTTCGGCTCGCTCGTCGCTTCGGCTCCCGACTGGCTGTCGCCGCTCGGCGTGGGCAGGCTCGAGGCGATCAGTGGCATGTTCCTCGCGTACGCGGCGCTCGGCGTGCTGGGCGGGCTCGCCTACGCGCGCATACCCGCCCGGCCGCGGCGGGCCGCCGCGCCGCCGGGGTCCGCGCTCGGGCCCTCGCGTGGCATCGTGTATCGGCTCGCCGCGCTCTTCAGCGTCGATGCCTTCGCGGGCGGCTTCGTGGTGCAGTCGCTGCTCGCGCTCTGGCTGTTCGAGCGCTTCGACCTGTCGCTCGCCGCGGCGAGCGCGTTCTTCTTCTGGAGCGGCGTGCTCGCGGCGTTCTCCTTCCCGGTCGCGGCCTGGATCGGCGCGCGCATCGGCCTGGTGAATACGATGGTGTTCACGCACATTCCCTCGAGCCTGTGCCTCATCGCGGCGGCCTTCGCCTCGTCGCTCGAGCTCGTGCTGGGCCTGCTCCTTGCCCGGGCGGCGCTGTCGCAGATGGACGTCCCCACCCGTTCGTCCTACGTGATGGCGGTGGTCACCGAGGCCGAGCGGCCGGCGGCCGCGAGCTTCACTGCCGTACCTCGCAGCCTCGCCTCGGCGGCGAGCCCGGCGCTCGCCGGCGCGCTGTTCGCGGCGGGCATGCACGCCTGGCCGCTGCTGCTGTGCGGCGGCCTGAAGATCGCTTACGACCTGCTGCTGCTCGCCTCGTTCCGCACCGTCCGGCCGCCGGAAGAGCAATCGGCCCGCCAGCGCGCCTAGCTGCGCCGGATCACCGCGCAGGCGATCCTCGCACCGGCGTTCCCTGCAGGCTGGGTGCGGTAGTCATCCGGGTCGGCATGGACGATCAAGCCACGGCCGACAATACTCGCCGCACCCGGGGTCACGCTGATGACGTCCAGGTCGATCTCGAGCGCACCGACGCCGCCTGCGTCCGCCCTGAGCGCCGGAAGATCGCCCGCATGGCGCTGCACGGCGCTGAAGTGGCCATGCGGCTGCCCGCGCGGATCGAAATGGCCCCGCGCGCTCATGCCGTCCCCGGAGCCGCAGTCGCCCGCTTCGTGGATATGAAAGCCGTGCTCCCGCCCGGGGACGAGGCCGGCCACCCGCGCGATGACGCGAACCTTGTCGCGCAGCTCGTAGAAATGAACGGTCCCCGACGCCTGGCTGCCCCGCGTGGGCCTCAACTCGGCGATGGCGTGCGGAGCACCGGACGGAATGGTCCCGCAGCCCGCGGCAAGCAGCAGCGCCGCCGCGACCGGCGCGCGGGCCATCGCGGCGCTATTTGGCCTTGGCTGCCGGCTTTGCGACGGGCGCAACGGCGGCCGCGGGCTTCGCGTCCATCGCGATGCCCTTGTTCTTCTTGTAGTTGGCTACCGCCTTGTCGATCGCCTTGTTGAGCTGCTCGGCCGCGGCGGCCTTGGCCGCCGCGTCCTTCGCCGCCTTGGCAGCCTTGTCGGCATCGCTCATGGGAGGGGCGGCCGGCAGCTTGGCCTGCACCGCGGCGAGCGAGCCGATCATCAGTCCCCCGGCGAGGGCAGCGGCGATTCCGATCCTCTTCATCTTCACCTCCGGTGGCTCAATGCGACGCCTGCGGCGCGGCACCCGATTGCGCCGCGCCTTTGCCCGATCTTACGTCGTCGTACCAGTACTGGTGATGCTCCTTGGCCCAGATCTCGTCCACGTATCCCGTGCGCATCGACTGGTAGGCGCCCTCCACGCCGACCGTGCCCATGTAGATATGGCCGATGGCGAAGGCGATCACCAGCAGCGCGGCCAAGGCGTGCACGACGTGCGCCTGCTGCATCGTGGCGCGCAGCTGCTCGAAGTTCGGAAACAGCAGGATCGCGCCCGACACGGTGACGACCAGGCACAGCGCCACGACGCCGACCCAGAACCAGGCCTTCTCGCCGCCATTGAAGCGCCCGGAGGGAACATGCTCGCCGCGGAAGAAGCCGATTGCCTTGCCAAACCACGCGAAATCGTGCCCCTGGGGCATGTTGTCCTTCAGGTACATCACGATGAACACGAGCAGGCTCACGGCGAAGAGCGGCGCCACGAAGTTGTGCAGGTTCTTGGCGAGCGCGCTGAGCCACGCGAACAGCGTGTAGCCGATCACCGGCAGCAGCACGTGCTTGCCGAAAAGTATGATCAGCCCCGTGATGGCGAGCACCACGAAGCTGATACCCATCACCCAGTGGGCCCAGCGCTCCGCGGCGCTGAAGCGCTCGATCAGCCGGCCGCTCGGCTTGTCGTGCAGCGTGATCGGGCCCATCGCGAAGTAGATCGCGGCGACGACGAGGCACACCACCACGATCAGCCAGCCGCCGTAGACCGTCACCGGCCCGTTGCGGTACTGCCGCCAGGCTTCACCCGCAGTGGAAAACCTCTCCTGCCCGAAGAATCGGGCCTGCGGCTGGATCAGGACGCCGGTCTCGCGTCCCGGGATGCTGGTGTAGTTCTCGCGTCCCGAGCGCACCTCGGTCCAGACCGGCTGGTTGTTGCCGGGCTGCACTATGGTGCGCTGCTGCTGCTCCTTGGCGAGCGGGTCGGCAGCCGGCTGGGCCGGGGGCGCGCCCTGCGCAAGGGCGGCGCCGCCGCAGAAAGCGGCATACATGGCCGCCAGGCGAACCAGCCTGGGAAGCGTCAGCATGATGTCCTCCGGTAAGTCGGTGCCCGCGCGCGCGAGCCGATCGTCGTTATTGGTAGATCCGCTTGTGCTCGTGCTGCGCGA
>CAZOWR010000030.1:0-19066 GCA_964583645.1 uncultured Enterobacteriaceae bacterium | reverse complement strand
GACGAGATCGCGCGCCAGCTGCGGCTGCGCGACCTCGGCGGCCTCATCGTGATCGACTTCATCGACATGGAGGCGCAGCGCAACCAGCGCGAGGTCGAGAACCGCTTCCGGGACGCGCTGCACCACGACCGGGCGCGAGTGCAGATCGGCAAGATCTCGCGCTTCGGGCTGCTCGAGCTGTCGCGCCAGCGGCTGCAGGCCTCGCTCGAGGAAACGGCGCACTCCAGCTGCCCGCGCTGCGGCGGCACCGGCTTCATCCGCGGCACCGAGTCGACCGCCCTGCACGTGCTGCGCATCCTGCAGGAGGAGGCGATGAAGGAGAACACCGGCGCGGTGCACGCGCACGTGCCGGTCGATGTCGCCTCGTTCCTGCTGAATGAGAAGCGCAGCGAGATCCAGAAGCTCGAGGCGCGGCTCAAGGTGAACATCGTGCTGGTGCCGAGCCGCGAGCTCGAGACGCCGCACTACAAGGTGCAGCGCCTGAAGCACGAGGAGCTCAACCAGATGGAGCACGTGCCGGCGAGCTACGAGCTGGTGCCGCAGGCCGAGGAGAGCGAGGCCGAGGCCGCGCCGGGCGAGCCGCGCAAGGAGCGCCAGGAGGCGGCGGTCAAGGCGATCACGCCGGCGCAGCCCGCGCCGCTGGTGCAGGAGCCCGCCGCGGCCCAGCCCGTCGCGGCAGTGGCCCCCGCGACGGCTTTGGCCGCGCCCGTGCGCGCCGGCCTCTTCGGGCGGCTGCTCGGCTGGCTCAAGCCGGAAAGGCCGCAGGAGCAGCCGGCGGCGGCGAACGACGCCGCGCCGCGCCCGGCTCCGGTCGTCCCTGCGGCGCAAGCCCCGCGCGAGCGGCGTCCCGAGCGCGCCGGCGAGCGGCGTCCCGAACGGGGCAGCGAGCGGCGCGAGGGGCGCCGCGGCGGGCACGAGGAGCGTCGCGAGCATCGCCGCGGCGGCGACCCGCGGCGCGACCAGCGCCCCCCGCAGCAGCAGCGCCAGGGCGGGGAACAGCGCCGGCACGAGCAGCGACCGCCGCGTCCACCCCAGCCGCCGCAGCAGGGCCTGCCGCCGCAGCAGGGCCAGCCGCCGCAGCCTCAACACGCCGCCCAGGGCGAGGAGCCGCGGCGCGGGCGTCGCGGCCGGCGCGACCGCCATCGCGATCGCGAGCGCCGGCCCGAGCAGTCCGGCCTGCCGCGCACGCCCGCCCAGGAAGCCTTGCGGGCAGCCGAGCGCGAGCAGTTCCTCGCCGCGGAGCGCGCCGAGCGCGCCGCAGAGGAGGCGCGTGCACAGGCGCAAGCCACGCCGGCGCCGGTGGAGGCGCCGGCGCCCAAGGCGGCCCCGGTCGCGGAGGCTGCGCCGCAGCTCGAGTTGCCGAGGGTGGATCCGCGGCAATACCTCGAGAGCGCCGGCCTGCAGATGGTCGAGACCGACAGCGCCAAGCGCGCGCCGCTCGAGCCCGAGCCGGAGCCGGTGCGGCTCGGCCGCCCGCGCCGCGAGCGTCCCCGCGCTGCGGAGGACGCCGAGCTGGTTCAGGTAGAGACGCGCAAGTGATCGAGTAGGCTGCGAGCGGCGTCCTCTACGAGGTCGAGGACCTGCTCGAAGGCCTCCGCCCCGCCGTAGTACGGGTCAGGGACGTCGCGCCCGTCGAGGAAGAGGCGCAGCTTGCCCGCGTGCCCGCGCGGGCAGCGCTCCCGCAGCAGCCGCAGGTGGCCGCGGTCCATCGCGAGGATGAGATCGAAGCGCGCGAAATCCCCGGGCTCGATGCGCCGCGCGCGCAGCCGCGACAGGTCGTAGCCGCGCCGCAGCGCGTGCGCCTGGGCGCGCTCGTCCGGCGGCTCGCCGGCGTGCCAGCCGTGGGTGCCCGCGGAATCCACCTCGAGCGCGAGCCCTGCCTCCTGCGCCAGGCGCCGCAGCACGCCCTCGGCCGTGGGCGAGCGGCAGATGTTGCCGGTGCAGACCAGCAGCAGCTTCATGCGGAGGCGAGCGCGACCCCGAAGACGCGCCGCTTCATCTCCGCCAGGCGGTCGCGCGCCTGCGCGGCCTTCTCGAACTCGAGGTTCCTCGCGTGCTCGAGCATCTGCTTTTCGAGCGCGCGCATCTCGCGCGCGAGCTGCTTCTCGCTCATCGCCTCGTAGCGCGCCTCCGCCTGCGCCGCCCTGAGCTCGGTGGCGGCCTGCTCGGCGTCGTACACGCCGTCGATCAGGTCCTTGATGCGCTTGCGGACGCCGGTGGGCGTGATGCTGTGGCGCGCGTTGTACGCGAGCTGCTTGGCGCGCCGCCGGTCGGTCTCGCCGATCGCGCGCTTCATCGAGTCGGTCATGACGTCGGCGTACAGGATCGCGGCGCCGTTGAGGTGGCGCGCCGCGCGCCCGATGGTCTGGATGAGCGAGCGCTCCGAGCGCAGGAACCCCTCCTTGTCGGCGTCCAGGATCGCAACGAGCGATACCTCGGGCAGGTCGAGCCCCTCGCGCAGGAGGTTGATGCCGACCAGCACGTCGAACTCCCCCAGGCGCAGGTCGCGGATGATCTCCACGCGCTCCACGGTCTCGACCTCGGAATGCAGGTACCTCACCTTGACGCCGTGCTCGCCGAGGTACTCGGTGAGTTCCTCGGCCATGCGCTTGGTAAGCGTGGTGACGAGCACGCGCTCCTTGCGCTTGACGCGCAGCGCGATCTCGGACATCAGGTCGTCCACCTGGGTGGCGGCCGGCTTCACCGTCACCTGCGGGTCGACCAGCCCGGTCGGGCGCACCACCTGCTCTACGACCTGCGCCGACTTGCCGCGCTCGTACTCGGCCGGGGTCGCGGAGACGAACATCGTCTGGCGCACCACCGCCTCGAACTCCTCGAACTTGAGCGGGCGGTTGTCGAGCGCCGAGGGGAGGCGAAAGCCGTACTCCACCAGGTTCTCCTTCCTCGAGCGGTCGCCGCGGTACATGCCGCCCAGCTGGCCGACGGTGACGTGGCTCTCGTCGATGAACAGCAGCGCATCCGGCGGCAGGTAGTCGATCAGCGTCGGCGGCGGCTCGCCCGCCCTGCGGCCCGAGAGGTGGCGCGAGTAGTTCTCGATGCCCTTGCAGAAGCCCAGCTCGGCGAGCATCTCCAGGTCGAAGCGCGTGCGCTGCTCGATGCGCTGCGTCTCCACGAGGCGCCCCGCCTTCTGGAAGAAGTCGATGCGCTCGCGCAGCTCCGCCTTGACCGCCTCGATCGCGCGCAGCGTGGTCTCGCGCGGCGTCACGTAGTGGCTCGACGGATACACGGTGAAGCGCGCGAGCGCGTGCTGCACGCGTCCGGTGAGCGGGTCGAACACCTGCAGCCGCTCGATCTCGTCGTCGCCGAGCAGAATCCGCACCGCGTGCTCGGCGTGCTCGGCGGGGAACACGTCGATGACCTCGCCGCGCACGCGGAACGTGCCGCGGCGGAAGTCGAGCTCGTTGCGCTCGTACTGCATCGCCACCAGCCGCGCGATGACGTCGCGCTGCGACAGCTTCTCTCCCGCGCGCAGGTGCAGGATCATGCCGTGGTATTCGGCGGGGTCGCCGATGCCGTAGATCGCCGACACCGTGGCGACGATCACGCAGTCGCGCCGCTCGAGCAGCGACTTGGTGGCCGAGAGGCGCATCTGCTCGATGTGCTCGTTGATCGAGGAGTCCTTCTCGATGAACAGGTCCTTGGACGGGACGTAAGCCTCGGGCTGGTAGTAGTCGTAGTAGGAGACGAAGTACTCGACCGCGTTGTGCGGGAAGAACTCGCGGAACTCGGCGTAGAGCTGGGCGGCGAGCGTCTTGTTGGGGGCGAGCACCAGCGCCGGGCGTCCGAGCCGCGCGATCACGTGCGCCATGGTGTAGGTCTTGCCCGAGCCCGTCACGCCGAGCAGCGTCTGGTAGGCGAGCCCGTCCATGACGCCCTCGGCGAGCTTCGCGATCGCCTCCGGCTGGTCGCCCGCGGGCGCGTACGGCTGGTGCAGGCGCCACGGGCTGTTGGGAAACGTCGCGGTCACGGGTAGAATCCGAGCGGACAAAATAGAAAATCCTAGCACGATGAACGCCCCGCACTCGCCCTCCCCCCTCGCCGCGCTGCCGATGGCGCCCGGCGATCCCATCCTCGGCGTCACGGAGGCCTTCCTCGCCGACGCCACCCCGAGGAAGGTCAACCTCGGGGTGGGCGTCTATTACGACGACGACGGCAGGGTGCCGCTGCTGGAGTGCGTGCGCCGGGCCGAAGCCCAGCGCGTGGCGAGCGGCGCGCCCAAATCCTACCTGCCGATCGACGGGCTGGCGGCCTACGACCGGGCGGTGCAGGCGCTCGTCTTCGGGCCGGCGAGCCGGGCGGTGAAGGAAGGGCGCGTGGTCACCGTGCAGTCGCTCGGCGGCACCGGGGGTCTCAAGATCGGGGCCGATTTCCTGAAGCAGCTGAGCCCTCGGGCCACCGTCTGGATCAGCAACCCGAGCTGGGAGAACCACCAGGCGCTGTTCGAGGCTGCGGGCTTCACGGTGAAGGCCTACCCCTACTACGACCCGAAAACCCGGTGGCTCGACTTCGAGGGCATGCTCGGGACGCTGCAGGGGGCGGCGCGCGGCTCGGTCGCCGTGCTGCACGCCTGCTGCCACAACCCCACGGGCGTGGACCTGAGCCAGGACCAATGGCGCAAGGTGCTCGAAGTCGTGCAGAGCCGCGGACTCATTCCCTTCCTCGACCTCGCCTACCAGGGGTTCGGCGACGGCGTGGACGAGGACGCCTTCGCGGCCCGGCTCTTCGGCGAGGCGACGACGCCGGTGTTCCTCTCGAGCTCCTTCTCCAAGTCGTTCTCGCTGTACGGCGAGCGGGTCGGTGCCTTCTCCGTCGTGTGCGGCGACGCCGACGAGGCGAAGCGCGTGCTCTCGCAGCTCAAGCGCGTGGTGCGCACCAACTACTCCAACCCTCCCACCCACGGCAGCGACATCGTGGCGCGGGTGCTCACCACGCCCGAGCTGCGCGCCCAGTGGGAGAAGGACGTCGGCGGCATGCGCGAGCGCATCAAGCGGCTGCGCGCGGCGCTTGTCGAGGGGATCCAGAAGCGGGTGCCGGAAGCCGATTTCTCGTTCGTGCTGCGGCAGAGAGGCATGTTCTCGTACTCCGGGCTCAGCAAGGAGCAGGTCGGCCGTCTGAGGAAGGAGTTTTCCATCTACGCGATCGACACCGGGCGCATTTGCGTCGCGGCCCTCTCCACGAAGAACGTAGATTACGTCGCGGACGCCGTCGCGCAGGTCATCCGCTAGGGTAGAATTGCGCCCTTTTCCGGATCCCCGATAGCTCAGTTGGTAGAGCGACGGACTGTTAATCCGCAGGTCCCAGGTTCGAGCCCTGGTCGGGGAGCCAACATGAGCCGCGCGGGCGCCGATCAGATCCACGCCGCCGGCCGCACCACGGTCGGCGAGCTGTTTGGTCATCGCGCCAGGGGGCAGCGCGACCGCATCGCGCTGGTCGACGGCGCACGGACGCTGACCTACGGCGAGCTGAATCATCGCACGGACCGGCTCGCGGGCGCGCTGCGCGCGCGCGGCGTGGCGCGGGGTGATCGCGTGGCGTTGCTCGCGCGCAACTGCGCCGAGTACGTCGAGGTCGAGCTCGCGTGCGCCAAGATCGGCGCGATCACCGCCGCGCTCAACTGGAGGCTCGCCGATCGCGAGCTCGCGCACTGCATCAACCTGGTCGAGCCGCGGCTGCTCCTCTACCAGCCCGAGTTCGCCGCGGTGCTCGCGCGGCTCGATCTCGCGGTGGCTGCGCGCGTCGCGCTGGGCGAGGCGTACGAGCGCATGCTTGCCGCGGCCGCCGCGGCGCCGTCGGTCGCGGTCGATCCCGAGGACGGGCTGGTCATTCTGTACACCAGCGGCACCACCGGGCTGCCGAAGGGCGCGGTGATCGGCCATCGCGCGATGATCGTGCGCGGGCTTTGTTTCGCGTCGGAGCTCGCGATTCCCGCCTCGGACACGTTCGTCGCATGGGCGCCGATGTACCACATGGCCTCGACGGATCAGGCGATCTCGACGCTCCTGCGCGGCGGCAAGGTGGTCCTGGTCGACGGTTTTCAGCCCGAACCGCTCCTCGACGTGATCGCGCGCGAGCGAATCGGCTGGCTGGTGCTGATCCCCGGCATGATCGACGCCATGATCGCTGCGCTGCGCGCGCGGCCCGTGCGCGCGGCCGGCATCCGCTGCTGCGGCGCGATGGCGGATCTCGTGCCGCGCCAGACGATCGCCGACGTCACCACGCTCCTCGATGCACCGTTCCTGAATTCCTTCGGCTCGACCGAGACCGGCCTGCCGCCGGCGACCGGAGCCTTGATCCCGGTGGGCGAGGCGCCGGGGCGATTGTCGAAGCGCCAGAGCGCGTTCTGCGAAATCCGCCTCGTCGATCCCGACGACCGCGAGGTGCGCGACGGCGAGCCGGGGGAGGTCGCGATTCGCGCTGCGACCCTGTTTTCGGGCTACTGGAACGCCGACGCGACCAACGCGCACGACTTCCGCGACGGCTGGTTCCACATGGGCGACGTGTTTCGCCGCAATCCGGACGGCACGCTCGATTTCGTCGACCGCATCAAGTACATGATCAAGTCCGGCGGCGAGAACATCTATCCGGCCGAGATCGAGCGGGTGATCCTCGCCGAACCGCGCGTCGCCGACGCCGTGGTGGTGAGAAAGCCGGACCCGAACTGGGGCGAGGTGCCGGTCGCGTTCGTGGCGCGGCGCGACGCGAGTCTCACCGTCGACGACCTGCTCGCGCGCTGCGAAGCGGAGCTGTCGCGCTACAAGCGTCCGCGCGAGGTGCGGTTCCTCGCGCTCGACGAGTTCCCGCGCTCCACCAGTGGCAAGATCCAGCGCCACGAGCTCGAAGCCCGGCTGCGCGGGCCGCTGCAGTGAGCGGGGATTCCGGCCACGCTGGCAGCCGAGCCTACCCTCGCCGCAGCGGGAACCATTCCGGTCAGACGACCTCGACCTGCGCACCGTGCCCGGGGGCGCTCGCCAGGCGCTGGTCGCGCGTCAGCAGCGGCGCCTCGAGCGCTTCCGCGAGCGTGACGTACGCCGCGTCGTACGCGGACAGGTTGCCGCGCAGCTCCCAGACGCGCTGCATCAGGAAGTCGTGCGGGTAACGCGTGAGGGCGAACCCCGCGAGGTCCTCGAGCGCCGCGCGGCAGCGGTCCGCCCCGACTTCGCCCGCGAGCGCGTAGCGGCGCAGGACCTGAGCCACTTCCACATCGAGCAGGTGAGGCGCGTGCAGCGTTTCGTCGGCGCTGAAGAGGCGCTCCTCCAGCGCCACGCCGGCCGGCATCCGCAGCAGCACCTCGAGCACCACCGAGGCGTCGAGGACGATCACCGGCTGTCGCGCTCGGCCCGCAACGCGCGCGCCGGGGCAAGCGATGGCGCCGCGGCCGAACGGCTCTGCAGCCTTGCGCGCAGTTCCTCGACCGACGGCCGCTCGGCCACGCGCCGGATCTCGTGCAGCAGATAGTCCGAGAGCGTCATGCCGGCCAGCGCCGCGCGCGCCTTGAGGCGCCGGTGCAGCTCGTTGGGCACGTTGCGAACTTGGATCATGATCGACATGTGCATAGAATAGTCACATGTGCTTCACATGTCGAGCCTGCGCGGCGGTTGCGGGCCCGTGCGGAGCGGCGTAAGTTTGCCCGGTCCGGACACCGGAGGAGACCATGGGCAAGAGCATCAGCTTCAAGCGCCCCGACGGCCAGAGCGTCGCCGGTTATCTCGCAGAACCCGCGCCAGCCGCAGCCGCCGCCCCCGGGATGGTGGTGATCCAGGAGTGGTGGGGGCTGAACGACCAGATCAAGGGCGTCGCGGACAAGCTTGCCGGGGCCGGCTATCGCGCGCTCGTGCCCGACCTGTACCGCGGCAAGGTCGCGCTGGAGGCGAACGAGGCCGAGCACCTGATGACCAACCTCAATTTCGGCGACGCCGCCGGGCAGGACGTGCGCGGCGCGGTGCAGCATCTCAAGGCGACCGGCAGCCGGAAAGCCGGCGTCACCGGCTTCTGCATGGGCGGTGCGCTCACGGTGCTCTCGGCCGTCAACGTGCCGGAGGCCGACGCCTGCGTGATCTGGTACGGCTTCCCGCCGCTCGAGTACGTGGACGCCTCGAAGATCAAGGCGCCGCTGCTGGGGCACTGGGCGACCGAGGACGTGCCTTTCCCGATCGGGAAGGTCGACGAGCTGGAGAAGAAGCTGCGCGGCGCGAACGTCAGGTTCGAGTTCCACCGCTACAACGCCAAGCACGCCTTCGCCAACGAGACGGCGGACTCGAAGGGCCTCGCGATGCTCAAGTACGACCCGAAGTCCGCCGAGATCGCCTGGCAGCGCACGATGGATTTCCTCGCGAAGAACCTGAAGTAAGGCCGTGAGGCTCTACCTCGTCCAGCACGGCGAGGCGCATCCCGAGTCGGTGAGCGCGCAGCGGGACCTCACCCCGCAGGGCCGCGCGGACCTGGAGAAGCTCGCCGAGCGGCTCGGCTCGCGCGGCGTGCGCGTGGCGCGCATCGCGCACGGCGGCAAGACGCGAGCGCTGCAGACCGCCGAAATCCTGGCGGCGCAGCTCGCGCCTGGAGTGAAGCCCGAGATGCTCGAAGGGCTCAGTCCCAACGATCCGGTGGCGCCGATCGCGGCCCAGGCGCGCGCTTGGGGCGAGGACACCCTCCTCGCGGGCCACCAGCCTTTCATGGGCAAGCTCGCCACGCTGCTCCTGGCGGGACGCGAGCAGTCGCCGGTGTTCGGGTTCCAGCCCGGCGGTATCGCCTGCCTGGAGCGCGGCGCCGGCGGCTGGGAAATCGCCTGGATGCTGCGGCCCGAGCTGCTGTGATCCGCGACCTGCCCGAGCTGCGCGACCGGGCGCCGGTGTTCGCGGATCGCGCGGCCGCCGGGGCCGCGCTCGCCGCGCTTCTCGAAGGCTACCGCGCGAGCGACGCGCTGGTGCTCGCGATCCCGGCGGGCGGCGTACCGGTCGCCGCCGAAATCGCAGCGCGGCTCGGGCTTGAGCTGGACGTGGCGCCGGTGAGCAAGATGCTGCTGCCCTGGACCACCGAATCCGGCTTCGGCGCCGTGGCCTTCGACGGCAGCGTCTGGATGGACCCGGAGGATCCGCGGCGCCTCGGCCTGTCGCAGGCGCAGGTCGAGCACGCGCTCGCGCAGGCGCGCGCCAAGGTCGGGCGCAGGCTCGAGCAGCTGCGCGCCCGGCGCTCCGGCTACGCGCTCAAGGGCCGGACCGCGATCGTGGTGGACGATGGCATCGCCGCGGGCTCCACGATGCGCGCCGCGGTGGCGGCGCTGCGAAAGCTCGCGCCCGCGCGCGTCGTGATCGCGGTGCCCACGGGCGGCGCGCGCTCGGTGGAGGCGCTCGCCGCGATCGCCGAGGAAGTCTGCTGCGCGAACCTGCGCCGCGGCGCGAGCTTCGCGGTGGCCGACGCCTACGGGCGCTGGTACGACGTGGACGAGGACGAAGTCGCCGCGATCCTGGCGGGCGCGCGCACTACAGCGTAAACCCGGTCTTGCTGCGCTCGTAGGAGAGCGCCTCGAAGCGCAGGCCGCGCGCTTTGGCGTGGCGGTACGCCGCGAGGACCTCGCCGCGCGCCGGCCGGCGCGCGAGCGGCCGGTAGCGCTCCATGAACTTGGCGTTCCCCGGATCGCAGTAGTTGTCCGGATGGTACTGGTCCATGACGTTGACCGGGACCTGCGGCATCTGCGCGGCGATCCAGTCGAGCACCGGCACGGTGCAGCACTCGATGTGTCCCGGCATGATCAGGTGGCGGAGCGTGAGGTCTTCGCCCCAGTCGCGCAGCAGCAGCAGATTGCGCGTCACCGTCTCCCAGTACCAGCCGGTGCGTGCGAGCTCGAGCGCGCAGCGCCCCGGCCCGAACTTGAGGTCGGGCAGCCAGACGTCCATGGTGAGGCGCAGCAGCTTCATCGCCTCGTCGGTCATGAAGAAGTTCGAGTTCCAGAGCATCGGGGCGTTGAACGCGCCCTCGTACGTCGCGTGCTCGCGCCGCGCGCGATACCCGAGGAAGCGGTCCGCCTTGACGGCGAGCGCCGCCTCGAGGTCCTCGCGCCCCGGCTCGAGCCGCGGCAGCAGCGCGATCGCCTCGAGGACCGTGTGCAGGTGGATCGTGGGATCGCCGCCCACCCAGTTGACGTTGTGGCAGCCCTCGACCCGCAGCACCCAGGCCATGGTCGCAAGCGTGCGCGCCGCGACCTCCTCGCCGTTCAGCCGGTCGGTAGAGATGTCGCCGTTCTGGCAGAACGCGCAGCGCATGTTGCACGAAGTGAAGAAGATGGTCCCCGAGCCGTGGGTGCCGCGGTAGACGAGCTCCTCGCCGCGGTGGTGGAAGTAGCTCGAGACGCGCGTGCCGGAGGCGAGCTTGCAGGCGCCGGGCTTCTCCCCCTTGCGGCGATCGACGCCGCAGTCCCAGCGGCAGAAGTTGCAGTGCGCGAGCATGCGCCGCGCGAGCTCGGCGACGAGATCGAGCAGGCTCGGATGCGGCTGCTCCCCGGGCAACCGCTTCTGCTCCGCGCGGATCCGCTCCCGCAACGCGAGAAACGCCTGCGTCCCCACATCGAGCGCTCCCCAGAGTTCCGGCTCGGGCGCATCGAGCGCGATTCCGGCAGCGAGGCTCGCGCAGATACGGAACTTCGCGGGCAGGCGGTTGGCCGCCACCCCGCCGTACCAGTCCATGCCGAGGGCGTCGAGCGCGCTCACGCGCCGCCGCCGCGGATCAGGTCGGCCGCTTTTTCCCCGATCATGATGGTCGGCGCGTTGGTGTTGCCCCCGATCAGCGTGGGCATCACCGAGGCATCCACCACGCGCAGGCCGTCCACGCCCCGGACCTTGAGCTCCGGATCGACGACCGCGTGATCGTCCGTGCCCATCCGGCAGGTCCCCACCGGGTGGTAGAGCGTGTCGCACCGGCGGCGCAGCTCGCGCTCGATCTCCTCGTCCGTGTGCACGCGCGCGGTGCGCAGCGGCTCGCCGCGGAACGGCGCCAGCGCGGGCGCTTCCAGGATCCGGCGCGCGAGCCTGAAGCCCCTGATCAGCGTCTCGACGTCGGCGCGCTCGGTGAGGAAGCCGGGGTCGATGAGCGGCGCCGCGCGCGGATCGGCGCTCGCGAGCTCCAGGTGGCCCACGCTCTTCGGGCGCAGCACGCAGACGTGGCAGCCGAAGCCCATGCCGAAGACGGGCGTTCTGGCGTGGTTCTCGGCCATGGCGATCATGAAGTGCAGCTGCAGGTCGGGGAGCGGTTGGGCCGGCTCGCTCTTCACGAAGCCCCCGGCTTCGGCGTAGTTGGTGGTGAGCATGCCGCGGCGCTCCTCGCGGTAGAGCTTGAGGTACTTCAGGAAGCGCAGCGCGAACGCGGGCGCGAGCCCGAAGAGCTCATTCGAGCCCGAGCGGTAGCAGAGCAGGTAGTCGATGTGGTCCTGCAGGTTGCGTCCCACCCCGGGCAGGTGACGGACCACGGCGATGCCGTGGCGCCGCAGCGCCTCGCCGTCGCCGATCCCGGAGAGCATCAGCAGCTGCGGCGACTGCAGCGCGCCGGCGCTCACGATCACCTCGCGCCGCGCACGCAGCATCTGGCGCGCTCCACCCTGCTCGAGCTCGACGCCCACGGCGCGCCCGCCCTCGAGCACGACGCGCCGCGCAGCGGCGCCGGTGATGACGCGCAGGTTGGGCCGCGAAAGGTACGGCGTCAGGTAAGCCTTCGCCGCCGAGCAGCGCTCGCCGTCCTTCTGCGTGACCTGGTAGGCGCCGACGCCCTCCTGTTCCGTCCCATTGAAGTCCGCATTGCGCTTCAGCCCTACTTGCTCGGCCGCCGCCACGAAGCGCTCCTGGAAGGGGTTGCCGGTGCGCAGCGCCGCGACGTTGAGCGGCCCGCCGCTGCCGTGGAGCTCGTCCCGGAACTGCTCGTTGTGCTCGGCGCGCTTGAAGTACGGCAGCACCTCCGCGAAAGACCAGTCGCGGTTGCCGAGCGCGGCCCAGCGGTCGTAGTCGCTGCGATGCCCGCGAATGTAGATCATCGCGTTGATCGAGCTCGAGCCGCCGAGCACTCTGCCGCGCGGCTGGTAGCCGCGCCTGCCGCCCAGCCCCGGCTGCGGCACGGTCTGGAAGGCCCAGTTGTTGAGCCGCGTAGGCACCATGGCGACGACGCCCGCTGGACAATGCACGAAGGCGCTGTCGTCCCGGCCGCCCGCCTCCAGCAGGCAGACCGAGCGTCCCGGGTCCTCGCTCAGGCGCGAAGCAACCACGCAGCCCGCCGAGCCGCCGCCCGCGACGACGTAATCGAATTCGCTCATGCGCGCAGCGGCAGCCGCCGCACGGGCTTGCCCGTAGCGGCGAACACGGCGTTGGCGACCGCGGGCGCGATCGGCGGCGTGCCCGGCTCGCCCACCCCGCCGAGGTGCTCCCAGCCGCTCTCCACGATCTCGACCTCGATCGCGGGGCAGTCGGCCATGCGCACGACGTTGTAGTCGGTGAAGTTGGACTGCTCCACGCGCCCGCCCTGCAGCGTGATCGCGCCGTGGAGCGCGGCCGAGAGGCCGAACACGATTCCGCTCTCCATCTGGGCGGCCACGGTGTCGGGATTGAGCGCGCGGCCGCAGTCGATCGCGCACACCACGCGGCGCACGCGCAGCGCGCCGCCCTGCCCCACCTCGACCTCGGCGACCTGCGCCACGATGGAGTGGAACGACTCGGCGAGCGCGATGCCCCGCCCGGCGCGCACGCCGGCGGGCGCCTCGAGCGGCGTGCCCCAGCCCGCCTTGCGCGCCGCCGTCTCGAGCACGCGCAGGTGCCGCGGCGCGCCCGCGAGCATCGCGCGCCGGAACTCGTAGGGGTCCCTGCCCGCCGCACGCGCCACCTCGTCCATGAACGCCTCGACGAAGAACGCGTTGTAGCTGTGGCCCACGCTGCGCCAGTAGCCCACCGGCACCGGCTGGCTCGCGAGCACGTGCTCCACCAGCCGGTTCGGCATGGCGTAGGGGAGGTCGTAGGCGCCCTCGGCCACGGTCTTGTCCTTCAGCAGGTCGGAGGCCGCCGCCGGGAGCAGCCGGGCGGTCAGTCCCTGGGTGCAGGACTGCCCCACGATGCGGTGCTGCCACGCCGCGATGCGGCCCTGCGCATCGAGCGCGCAGCGCAGCCGCGAAAGCGCCAGCGGCCGGTAGACGTCGTGCTGGATGTCCTCCTCGCGCGACCAGAGGAGCTGCACCGGCGCGCCGGGCAGGCGCGCCGCGATCGCGGCCGCCTCGACCACCACGTCCATCTCGGCGCGCCGGCCGAAGCCGCCGCCGAGGAACGGGGTGTGCACCGTCACCGCGTCGCTCGGCAGCCCCGCCGCCTTCGCCGCGAACCACTTCACCAGCGTGGGCGCCTGGGTCCCGGCCCAGATCTCGCAGCGGCCCTCCTTCACCAGCGCGGTGGCGTTCATCGGCTCCATCGCCGCGTGCGCGAGGTAGGGCACCTCGTGCTCCGCCTCCACGAGCGTTGCCGCGCCCTTGAAAGCCGCGCCGACGTCGCCGACCTCCTCGTAGGCCCGCGCGTTTCCGCTCGCGAGGAGCCTGGCGTACTCGGCGCGCTGGCGCGCGGAGTCCAGCCCGGCATGCGGGCCGCCCTCCCATGCGATCTCGAGTGCCGCGAGCGCGGTCTTCGCGCGCCACCAGCCGTCGGCCACGATCGCGACCGCGGCGGCGCTGGTGGGGGTCGAGGCGAGCTCGATGACCGCGACCACCCCCGGCCGGCGCCTGGCGCGCTCCGCATCGAGCGACTTCAGCCGGCCGCCGAACACCGGGCAGTGCGCGATCGCCGCATAGCGCATGCCGGGAAGCCGAACGTCGATGCCGAAGCGCGCGCTGCCGTCGCTCTTCGCGGGCACGTCGAGGCGCGCCTGCGGCCGGCCGAGGAGGCGGAACTGCCGCGGCTCCTTGAGCGCGACGCGCGAGGGCGGCTCGAGTCTCCCTGCCTCCTGGGCGAGCTCGCCGTACGCGAGCCGCTTCCCGCTCCCCGAGTCGATCACCTGCCCCGCCTCGGTGCGGCAGTCGGCCACCGCCACGCCCCAGCGCTTCGCGGCCGCCGCCAAGAGCATCGCGCGCGCGGCGGCGCCCGCCGCGCGCATCACGAGCCAGGCGTCGCGCACGCTGGAGGAGCCGCCCGTCGCCTGCACGCCGAGAATCTCGGCAAAGCGGTACTGTGTCAGGCGCGCCGTTTCGGCGAACCAGCCATGGTCATCCGGCCGGAACGGCACCGCGTCGGCAAGCAGGGTGGCGTTGGCGTACACCGAGTCCACGGGCGCCTGCTCGAAGCGCAGGGCCGCAACCTCGCAATCCAGCTCCTCGGCGACGAGCAGCGGCAGCGCGGTGGTGATCCCCTGCCCCATCTCCTGGCGCGGGATCATCACCGTCACCGTGCCCCCGGAAGCGATCTTCAGCCAGGCATTGAAGACGGCTTCGCCGGCGAGCGCGGCGAGTGCCGCGGGGCGGCGCAGCCGGTCGCGCTCGCGATAGAACAACCACCCTCCGATCGCCAGGGCGCCGCCGGCGGCGCCGGCGGCGATCAGCAGCCTGCGGCGCAGCCTGCTCGCCGGCGTGCCCGCCACGCGCTAGCCCTTCGCGAGCCGCGCCGCCGCGCGATGGATCGCGCGGCGCACCCGCGGATAGGTGCCGCAGCGGCAGATGTTGGTGATCGCGCCGTCGATGTCGCCGTCGCCCGGCCCGGGCTTCGCCTCGAGCAGCGCGAGGCAAGCCAGCATCAGCCCCGACTGGCAGTAGCCGCACTGCGGCACCTGCTCGGCGATCCAGGACTCGCGCAGCGCCTGCCACGCGGGGCGGGCCGCCGCGCCCTCGATGGTGACGATCTGCTTGTCGAGGATCGAGCCGAGCGGCACCACGCAGGCGCGCTGCGCCCGCCCGTCGACCAGCACGGTACATGCGCCGCACGCGGCGACGCCACAGCCGAACTTGGTGCCCACCAGGCCGAGCGCATCGCGCAGCGCCCAGAGCAGCGGCGTGGCCGCATCGGCGTCGACATCGCGCCGCTGGCCGTTGACCGTGAGTGCAGGCATGCGGCCATATAATAGTCCGATGGGAGAGAAGGGGAACGGCGGCAGCCGCGCGCGGCCGCATCTTCAGCGCTCCTACCTGGGAGCGGGCGCGGCGGCGGTGATGGCGCTGGTGCTCGCGCTCGCCGCGGTCCTCGAGCTGATCGAGCCGGAAGTCGCCGCCGAAGGCTGCGTCGCGCTGGCGGCGCTCGCGGCCGTGTTCTACGCGCTGCTGCGCTCTGGATTCAGCCTGCGCTTCGCCGACCCCGCGCTCATCGCCGCGCAGCTCGCGGCGGCGTTCCTGCTGCTCGCCTGGCTCACCTACCGCGCCGAGGACACGCCCGCGGCGATCCCGATGCTCTACATGGTGGCGATGCTCTACGGCGTGCTGCGCCTGGAGAGGACGCCGCTGCTCGTGCTCGCCGCGCTCGCGGTGGTGACCCACGGCACCGCGCTGTTCATGCTCATCGACCAGGGGCACCGCATCCACCTGCCCACGGCGTGGACGCAGTTCGGCGCGCTGGCCGCGGGCCTCGCCTGGTCGGTTTTCGCCGCCGGGTCGATCTCGCGCCTGCGCGCGCACCTTGCGGAGGCGCACCGGCGCCTGCACGACCTCGCGGAGGAGGCGAGGGACAAGGCGAGCCGCGACGCGCTCACCGGCGCCTTGCACCGCCACCACCTGGTGGAGGCGCTGGAGCGCGAGGTCTCGCGCGCCGACCGCCTCGGCAAGCCGCTGTGCGTGGCGCGCGTGGATCTCGACCGCTTTCGCAGCCTGAACGAGACCTTCGGCCACGCCGCGGGCGACGCGGCGCTGCGCCGCTTCGCGCTGGTGTCGCAGGGCATCCTGCGCGATATCGACCTGTTCGGGCGCTATGGCGGCAAGGAGTTCCTCGTCGTCATGCCCGACACCGACCTCGCGGGCGCGCTCATCGCCGCCGACCGGCTGCGCGCGGCGCTCGATCACACCACCTTCCCCGAGCTGCGCGCCGGCTACCGCGTCAGCTGCACGATCGGGCTGGCGCAGCACGCGAGGAACGAGCCTGCAGGGCGCGTCGTCTCGCGCGCCGAGGCGGGGCTCAATTTCGGCAAGGCCGCGGGGCGCGACCGTGTCGTCGCGCTCGGCGCGGACGGCGCGCCGCTGCCGGCGCGGCACGCCGCCTAGATGCCGCTCAAGCCCTCGAAGTTCGCCCTCGAGGAGGAGATCTCGGTCTCGGGCAAGGTGCTGCGGGTCGTCGGCCGGCTGCAGCTCGAGGACGCCGACGGCCAGCCGCTGACCCGCTACCAGCTCGCCGAGCCCTCCGGCGCTGCGCAGATCCTGGAAGAGCGCGCGGCGGGCTTTGCGCTGCTGCGACAGTTCTCGAGCGCCGCCCAGCCCGTCGCCGCCGGAAGCACCGTCACGGTGATGGGAGAGAAGTACACCCTCGCCAAGGTCAGCAAGCTCAAGGTGCTCGGCGTCGAGGGACGCCCGCCGGGCGGCGCCCCGAATGCGCCGCTCGTTCTCTCGGGTGCCTTCCAAGGCTCGATGGGGGCGCTGCTGCGCGAGATGGCGCCCGGTGCGGCGGCGCAGAGCTTCTTCTCGCTCAAGCCGCTGCAGGCGGAGGAAGTGCTCTCGGGCGCGCAGCGCGGGGCGCTGGCCGAAGCCGAGCGGCTCGCCGCCGAGCAGCGCGCGCAGGCCGAAGCCGAGTCCGGCGAGGAGGACGGCGCCGGGTCGAGTCCGCTCAAGAAGGCGGTCGGCTGGATCGTTACCATCCTGGTCGTGGTGGGCCTCGCCTACGCCTGCTCGGGGTCGGACGAGGAGTCTTGGGGCAGCGCGCGCTCGAGCTTCAGTCGGGGGAGCAGCGGTGGCAAGTGAGACCCTGGCCCGCCCGCTGAGCGGCGGGCCGCTCGTGCGGCTGTCTTCGGCGCTGCTCGTCTCGGCCTGCGGCCTGGTGTAGGAGCTGGTCGCGGGCGCGCTCGCCTCCTGCCTCGTCGGCGACACGCTGACGGGCGCGAGTAGGCTGAGCGAAGGAAATCAGGCGGCGCCGCGATAGCGCTCGCGCAGCTTCACCTTCCAGAACTTGCCGGTCGAGGTGCGCGGGATCGCCTCGAGGAACTCGAAGCGGTCCGGCAGCTGCCACTTCGCGAACGCGCCCGAGAGGTGCGTGCGCAGCTCTTCCGTCGAAACCTGCCTGCCCTGCTTGAGCACCACGCAGGCGAGCGGCCGCTCGGTCCACTTCGGGTCGGGCACTGCGATCACCGCAGCCTCCTGCACCGCGGGGTGCGCCATGAGCAGGTTCTCCATGTCGACCGAGCTGATCCACTCGCCGCCGGACTTGATCAGGTCCTTGGTGCGGTCGGTGATGCGCACGTAGCCGTGGGCGTCGATGGTGGCCACGTCGCCGGTGCGCAGCCACCCGTCCGCGGTGAACTTCTCCGGCTCGTTAGGCACCTCGTGGTAGCCGCCGGCGATGAAGGGGCCGCGCACCTGGATCTCGCCCGCCGATTTTCCGTCCCACGGGCATTCCGAGCCGTCCTCGGCCGCCAGGCGGATGTCCATCACCGGCGCCGGCACGCCCGCCATCGCGTAGCGCGCGAAGCGCGCCTCCTGGTCGAGGTGCTGCAGCTCCGGCTTGATGTAGGACACGGTGCCGAGCGGGCTCATCTCGGTCATGCCCCAGCCGTGGCAGATCTGCGCGCCGTGGCGCTTGTAGGCGCGGATCATCGCCTCGGGAACGGGCGCGCCCCCCACCAGCATGCGCATGTCGGGCGGCAGCTTGTAGCGCTCCGGCTGCGAGTCGAGCAGCTGCAGCATCGTCATCCAGATGGTCGGCACGCCGAGGACATAGGTCGGACGCTCGGCCGCGAACAGGTCCAGCAGGTCCTCGGGATGCAGGTGCGGCCCGGGAAAGATCATCTTGATGCCCATCAGCACGCAGGCATAGGGCATACCCCAGCAGTTGGCGTGGAACATGGGCGTCGCCGGCAGCACGCTGTCGGTCGCCGAGAGGCCCCAGTGGTCGGGCTGGTTGGCCATCAGGGTGTGGATCACCGTGGAGCGGTGGGAATACACCACCCCCTTGGGGCGCCCGGTCGTGCCGGAGGTGTAGCACATGGCGACCGGGTCGTCTTCATCGTGCGCAGGATAGGAAAACGCCGCGGCATCGACGTCGATGAAGCGCTCGTAGTCCAGGAACGCAGCCCCGACCGTCGCGCCGCTGAAGGGCACCACGATCACCTTCTCGAACGCGTGCTTGCCGCGGACCTGCGCGTAGAGCGGCAGCAGGATGTCGTCCACGATCAGGAACCGGTCCTGGGCGTGGCCGGCGATCCAGCCGATCTCCTCGGGCGCGAGGCGCAGGTTGAGCGTGTGCATCACGCCGCCCGCCGCCGGGATGCCGAAGTAGCACTCCAGGTGCGCGTAGTGGTTCCAGCACAGCGTCGCCACGCGGTCACCCTTCTTCAATCCCGCGGCGAGCAGCGCCGCCGCGAGCCCGCGCGCGCGCCGGTAGAAGTCGGCGAAGCGATGGCGCACCAGCGACTTGTCCGGCCGGCGGCTGACGATCTGCGACTCGGGGTAGAGGCGCCCGGCGCGCTCGAGCAACTGGTTGAGCGAAAGCGGCGCGCGCTGCATCGTCGAGCGGATCACGCCGTCGCCTCCCTATTTGACTGGACCGGATCATCGTCCGACAATCCGACGCAATTTGCAATCACCCGGTGCGCTCGCCGGGGCATCGTCTGATGGAGGAGGGTCTATCGGTACGACTGATGCGGGGGCGTTGCTGCGCGTGCGGAGCGTGGGCGTGCGCTTCGGCGGCATCGTCGCCCTCGACGAGGTTTCGTTCGATGTCGAGCGCGGCCTCATCGTCGGGCTGATCGGGCCCAACGGCGCCGGCAAGACGACCCTCTTCAACTGCCTGTCGCGGCTCTACCCCTGCGACAGCGGCGACATCCTGTTCGACGGCGAGTCGCTGCTGCCGGTGCCCCGGCACCGCATCGCCGCGCTCGGCATCGGCCGCACCTTCCAGAACCTGGCCCTGTTTCG
>CAZOWR010000029.1:0-19623 GCA_964583645.1 uncultured Enterobacteriaceae bacterium | reverse complement strand
CCGGAGACCGGCTACGGCTACATCGAGGCGGGCGAGCGCGTCGCGCAGGACGCGTTTCGCATCCGCCGCTTCGTCGAGAAGCCCTCGAAAGCCCGCGCGCGCGCCTTCCTCGCGCGCGGCGGCTTCACCTGGAACAGCGGCATGTTCGCCTTCACCGCGCGGGCCTACCTCGAGGAGCTGCGCCGCCACCGCCCGGCGATCGCGCACGCCGTGGAGCGCGCGCTGGCCGCAGCGGGCCGGGACCTCGGCTTCCTGCGGCTGGAGGAGCGCGCCTTCGCCGCCAGCCCCGCCGACTCGATCGACCGCGCGGTGATGGAAAAGACCGCGCGCGGCGCGGTGGTCCGCGCCGCGCTCGACTGGAGCGACGTGGGCGCCTGGGACGCGCTCTGGGAGGCGGGCGCGAAGGACCGCGCCGGCAACGTCGCGCACGGCGACGTGTCGCTGCACGCCACGCGCCGCAGCTACGTGCGCGCGGACTCGCGCCACGTCGCGCTGCTCGGGGCCGAGGACCTGGTGGTGGTCGAGACCGACGACGCGGTGCTGGTCGCGGCGCGCGGCCGCACCCAGGAGGTGCGCGAGATCGTGGCGCATCTGGATCGCGCACGGCGCACCGAGCACGTCTCGCACACGCGCGTCTACCGGCCGTGGGGCTACTACGAGAGCGTGGACTCGGGTCCCCGCTTCCAGGTGAAGCGCCTCATGGTGAAGCCCGGGCAGGCGCTGTCGCTGCAGCGCCACCGCAGGCGCGCCGAGCACTGGGTGGTGGTCTCGGGGCGGGCGCGCGTCACGCGCGGCGCGAAGGTGTTCACGCTCGCGGAGAACCAGTCGACCTTCATCCCGATCGGGATCAAGCACCGGCTGGAGAACCGGGGCACGGCGCCGCTCTTCCTCGTCGAGGTGCAGTCCGGGAGCTACCTGGGCGAGGACGACATCGAGCGCTTCGAGGACAACTACGGGCGCCGTTGACGCATGGTCGCGCCCCTGGTGTCCGTCTGCATACCGACTTACAACTACCGCCGCTACCTGCCGCAGGCGCTGGAGTCGGCGCTCGCGCAGACCGCGCGCGACATCGAAGTCGTCGTCGTAGACAACTGCTCCGAGGACGGCAGCGCGGAGGTGATCGAGGCGTACGCACGGCGCGATGCGCGCATCGCGGCGCATCGCAACGAGCGCAACCTCGGCATGACGGCGAACTTCAACCGTGGCCTCGCGCTCGCGCGCGGCAAGTACGTGAAACTGCTGTGCGCCGACGACGTGCTCGAGCCCGAGTGCGCGGAGCGCCTGGTCGCCGCATTGGAGGCAGAGCCCCGCGCGGGCCTGGCGGGCTGCGCGCGCCGCTACTTCCGCGACGACGGCACTACGGTGCGCATCCGCGCCTACGCTGCGCGCGCGACGCTGGTTCCGGGCGAGCGCGCCGTGCGCGAGTGCTTCTTCAAGGGCAACCTCATCGGCGAGCCCACCGCGGTCCTCTTCCGCCGCTCGGACGCCGGCGGCGGCTTCGACGAGGCCTACCGCCAGGCTTTCGACATGGCGCTTTGGCTGCGGCTCCTCGAGGGCCGCGACTTCGCGTTCCTGGAGGCGCCGCTCTGCGGCATCCGCGAGCACGGCGCGAGCGGCACCGGGGCGAACCTGGAGGCGGGGCGCGTCACCGAGGACAAGCTCCGGCTCTTCGAGCGCTACGCACCGCGCGTCCAGGGCTCGCCGCTCGAGCGCCTGCGCTGGGACGCGCGCATGGCCTCCAGCGTCGCGCGCGAGGCGGCGAAGCATGCGCCGCGGCGCGACGTCTCGAAGGCGGTCTACTACCCTGGCCTGTTCAGGGCGGCGACGCTGCCGCTCGTGCGGGCGCTCACCGCGCTGCGGGGCTGACCCGGTGCGCCTCTCCCTCGTCACCGCCTGCTTGAACGCGCGCGCGACGATCGGCGAGGCGCTCGCCTCGGTGCGCGGCCAGACCCGGCCGCCGCTCGAGCACATCGTGGTGGACGGCGCCTCGACCGACGGCACGCTCGAGGTGCTCGAGCGCCACCGGGCCGGCCTGCGCCTCGTCTCCGAGCCCGACGCGGGCCTGTATCACGCCATGAACAAGGGCCTCGCGCTCGCCGCGGGGGACTACGTGGGCTTCCTCAACGCCGACGACCTGTACTCGGAGGCGGGCGTGCTCGAGCGCGTCGCGAAGGCGCTGGCAGGCGGCGCCGACGCGGTCTACGGCGATCTCGTCTACGTGCGCCGGGAGGATACGCGCCGCGTGGTGCGCTACTGGCGCTCGCGCCCCTACGCCGGAGGGCTCATCGAGCGCGGCTGGATGCCGCCGCACCCGGCCTTCTTCGTGCGCACGGCGATCCTGAGGAAGCTCGGCGGCTTCGACACCCGCTACCGCTTCCAGGCCGATTTCGAGCTGATGGTGCGCCTGTTCCTGAAAGAGCGCATCGTCTCGGTCCACGTGCCGCACGTCCTCGTGCGCATGCGGCTGGGCGGACACTCCAACCGCTCGGCGGGGAACATCCTGCGCGGCAACCTCGAGGCGCGCCGCGCCTGCCGCGAGAACGGGGTGACGGTGTCGCCCTTCTTCGTGCTGCGGAAGATCCTCTCGCGCCTGCCGCAGTTCTTCGCACGGCCGCCGCACTGGGCGCCGCCGCCGGACTGGCCCCCGCCTTGAGCGTCCGCCGCAACGTCGTCGCGAACTTCGCGGGGCACGGCTGGAGCGCGGCGCTGCAGCTCGTGCTCGTGCCGCTCTATATCCACTTCCTCGGCATCGAGGCCTACGGCTTGGTGAGCTTCTACGCCGTGCTGATGGCGACCATGCAGATTTTCGACCTCGGCCTCGCGCAGACGCTGAACCGGGAGCTTGCGCGCGCCCTGGGTGGTGGAGAGCTCGCCGCCAAGGAAACGCGGGAGCTCGTCCGCACGCTCGAGGTGGTGTACTGGATAGTGGTGCTCTCTGTCTGCGTCGCGCTCGCGCTCGCGGTGCCTCTCCTCGCCACCTACGTCGTCTCACCGATGTCGCTCTCCCCGGAGACCGTGCAGGACGCGCTCACGATGATGCTCGCTGTGGTGGTACTGCAATGGCCGGTCGTGCTCTATCAGGGTGGCTTGATGGGGCTGCAGAAGCAGGTTCTCGCCAGCGCCCTGCGGATGTTGTTCGCGACCATCACGGCGGTCGGCAGCGTCGTGGTCCTGTCACTTGTGTCTGCCACGCTGCAGGCATTCTTCGTCTGGCAGATCCTGGTCGCCGGGATCACGGTGACCGGTACGGCTCTCGCTTTTCACAGGCACCTGCCTTCTGCTCCACGCGCGGCGCAGTTCAGACCCCGCGTGCTCGCGCGACTGTGGCGGTTCGCTGCCGGCGCCTGCGCCTTGACTGCGGTCGGCGTGCTGCTTACGCAAGGCGACAAATGGATTTTGCTGGAACGGCTGTCCCTGGAGGCCTTCGGCTATTTTGCACTTGCCGCATCGGCCTCGGGCGCGCTCGGCCTATTCACGACACCTATTTTCGCCGCTGTCTTTCCACGCTTTTCCAGCCTAGTTGCTCGCCGGGAGCATGGGGCGATGCTCGCGCTCTACCACATGGCGACACAAGCGACCGCTGTTGGGATTGGCCCGCTTGCGCTGATACTTTCGCTCTATGCCGAAGACGTACTCTGGGCATGGACGGGAAAGGCGGAGACGGCCTACTTCTCCGGACCCCTGCTGAGCGTGCTCGCGCTCGGTTCCCTGCTCAACTGCGTAGCGCATCCTCCCTACGCCTCGGAGCTTGCGCGTGGCCGAACCAGCATCTTGCTCGGCGTCAACGCGATCAGCGCAGCAGTAGCGCTGCCGGCCGTGTGGCTGCTCGCTCCACTTCTCGGAGGTATGGCAGCGGCATTAATGTGGTTTGCGATCAGCGCGGTGAATTTCACCATCGCAGTGCCGCTGGTGCACAGTGACCTTCCCGCCAAGTCCAGAGTAAGATGGCTTCTCGCCGACGTCAGCGCTCCACTGGCGGCGGCCGCGATAATGCTCGTCACTCTACGGCCAGCGATGCCGCAGGACAGCTCCAGGGGCGGTACCATCTTGGCGCTCGCGGTCGCACTCCTGCTCGCGCTGGCCGCCGCGCTCATCGCGACTCCCGCGCTACGGGCCGCTCTCGTGCGCTCGCGGTAAAGGCCGCGCCAGGTAGCGGCGAACCGGCGGATAACGCGGCCGCCCGAGCACCCTCGCCGCAACGGTTTCCAGCAGCGCTGGAAACCCGGTCTGCGACGCTCTGACAAGCTCTTGCAGGGAAAAATACGCACCAAGCGCGGCGCTCACCCTGGGATCGTCGCGGTTCCGTTGCTGCCTGTCCTGATTGTCGGACAGCAGAAGCTCCGCTCGCGGCGCGAGGAACGAGAGGTATCGATCCAGCTGCTGCGCGGTCATCTCCTGAAAGGACTGGATGTTAATCGCGAGGTCAAACCGACACTCGCGCAGCCACCCGAGACCGTGGTTCGGAACGAGGAAAAACCGCGCCTGACCCGCACGTGCTTCGGAGAGTTCGACGCTGCTGCGCACCGGTGCAACGCCCTCTGGCCCGTGGAGAAGCGTGAGGTACGACCCTGACAGCAACAGCGTCTCCGGCAGGTCCAAGATGGTATAGCGCACACTGGGGAGCAGGCGCTGAAGTTGGTACGGAAGCGCACCATACCCGGCGCCGATCTCCAGAATCTCCGGCTGCCGGCAGTCCTCGAGTCGCGCAAGCACGCCGGCCCGGAAGAGTCGCTGAACCAGTTCCTGCCAACGCAGAACGGAGTCGTTGACTAGGCGGCCGTCAATCAGATGGCCGAACTCGCCGCAGGCCTGCGGCGCGGAGAGCCAATACCTTTCGGGCAAGCCTGCCGTGAACCTTTGGTAGCGGGCCGCGTAATGGTCGCGCTCCCCAAAGAAGACCTGCTGATAGGTCTCCCCGTCAACGTGGTACGTGTGGAGACGCAGGCTCTTGAACTGCGACGCCGGCAGAGCACGAACGTACTCCATAGCGAAGCAGAAGTACCGCCAGTACTCGCTCGGCAGGGTCTCCGCATCGTCGGTCGCCTCCCCATTCCGTGCCTCGATCATCTCAGCAACAAACGACTTGATCGCGTCGATCGCCGCGAGCTGGCGCGGAACTAGGTCACGCAGTTTGCTTATGGCACCCGGCTTCAGATCCTGGCTCACGTCCGATTCTTGCGGCGTAGCAGTAGCGTGTAGGTCGATCCGCGCCCCTCCACGGACTCCACGGGCCACAGCAGTGCGGCGATCGCGCGCCCGATTACGCGCGCGACGAACCTTACCACCCGGTGGTTGAGGCGATTCGCCATTCCGACCCATCCGATCAGGTTGAAACCCAAACTTCCTTTGTCAGTGGTGGTTTCAAGGACCGGAACCAAGCCGAGCGCGAGCGCGTCTGCTACGAGCAGGGCGCGTGGAATCAAGTATAGATGCCGCGGCGCGTCGATATGGAGCCAATAGCGGCCGAGCAGACGAAGCTGCAAAGCCTCCGGGTTAGGCGAAGCGATGACCAGCACACCGCCGGCGCGCAGCTTCGCCGCCGCGGCGCGAAGCACGGCCCACGGATCCCGGAGATGCTCGATCACCTGCCACAGCGTTATGACGTCGGCGTCCTGCGCGCGCTGCAGCGCGTCGATTTCGTCGGCTCCTGAAACGACCTCGATGCCTACCTTGCGCGACAGAAATTCGCAGCAGGCTTGGCTCATCTCGATCACCTGCACCTTGAACCCAGCGCGCTTGGCAAGCAGCGCGAACGAGCCCCACGCTGGACCGAGCTCCAGCAGGCGCTCACCTTGAGAGAAACGCTGAACGATCTCCAGCTTGTAGCGCTCACGTTCAGCCCAAGCGGCGAGCTGACTCACCGATTCCGGAATAAGGTAGTAGCCATCCGGATAGTATCTTTCCAAGTCGTGCGGGATCGGTGCGAGGAAGATGAGCGCGCAGCGCTCGCAGCGAAAATACTCGAACCACTCGCGCGAGACCTTCTGATTCAGATCCCGCGTCCTCAGGTAGGAACGTGCATCTGCACCACAGTGCGAGCAAGAGCGTATGGACACCGTGCTCAAGCGGATTCCTGTGGCGACTCCGGTCGCGCGAACCGGCCCCAGGCATGAACCGCGTAGTAGCGACGCGTCTCCAGCGAACCCTTCCTGTAATGCTCCGTTCGGTTGTCGGCGACAAGAAGGTTCTGCTGGTTCGACTGCCAGAACGTGTCGCTCAAATGCCATTCCTCGGGGGGGTAACCTCTTCCGTCCTTGCCCACGATTATTGGGAGCTTTCCCATTGCGATGACCTGCCTCGTCAGTCCCTTTCGCCCGCTCTCGAACGAGTGCGCTTGGAATTTGGGGCGAATTCTTGGCGCCGGGATCGCCAACATTATTTCTCGCCGCATCAGAAAGCTGTTCGTCCTGACATGATAGTTGGGAAACGGATCATAGAGCCGGTTGTACACGGGCCGCAGCGCGAAGTTCCGCGCCGTGCGCAGCACCGGAAACCACTTCAGCAGAAACTGCTTGTACCGGGGATGGTTCGGATTCAGGTATGGAGGATGATCGAGGGCAGAACGCAAACTCAAGTAAGAGCCGGTCGCCCCCGCGATCCCCACTTCCCGGCGGATCGCTTGCGAGTACAGGATCGCGAGCCAGTCCGGCGCGAGCGCCACGCTGAAGGAGTTGAGGAAGCACAGATAGGAATGCGGCAACTCGCGCGCCGCCGCCAGATAGGCGGAGATGTCGTACCCGGCATCCCGCACGAACAGGCGCTGGTGCGGCCGGCCGGCGAGCAGCGCCTCGTACTCCTGCACCACCCGATCGCCCGGGAAACCCTTGAAGACGAGCACCAGGTCGTGCCCGGCGCCTGCGGGATGCCGGTCGCAGGAGGCGAGGAACCGGGCCAACGGCGCCGTGCCGTTCGCCCGCCTCACCAGGTGCACCACGCCGATCGGCGGCAATCAGGCGCCCCTGCCCCGGAGATAGTCCTCGAGCGCCTCGCGCCAGGGTCGAAGGGTGACCCCGAGCGCGCGCGCGCGCGTGTTGGCGAGCACCGAGTAGAGCGGCTGGCGATAGCCGCCCCAGTGCCCGCCGCGGTCCACCGCAACCACTTCGGCGCGCGCGCCGAGGATCCCTGCGATCGCGCGGGTGAGCTCGTACCACGAGCACTCGCCCTCGTTGACCAGGTGATACACGCCGGCGGCGAGACGGGGATGGCCGATCAGCGAGAAGATCGCCGCGCTGAGGTCCGCCGTGGAGGTCGGGCCCACCCTCTGCTCCGCGCCGATCTCGATGCGCCCGCCGGCGAGCGCCTCGGCGACGCGCTTGTCCACGAAGTTGCCGCCGCGCGACCTCGAACCCGCCGCGCCGTACAGCCCGCAGGTGCGGATGACGACGGCGCGGTCCGGGGCCTCGGCGAAGGCGGCCTGCTCGCCCGCCAGGCGCGTGATGCCGTAGATCTGCAGCGGGCCCGGGCGGTCCTCCTCGAGGTACGGGGTGCGCTTCTCGCCGCCGAAGACGTAGTCGCTGCTGAACGTCACCAGCCACGCGCCGATCTCGGCGCACAGCCGCGCGAGGTCGCGCACGGCGACGCAGTTGACGCGGAACGCCTGCTCGGGCTCCGTCTCGCACAGCGCCACGTTGTGGAAGGCCGCGCAGTTGAAGACCAGCTGCGGCCGCAGCGCGCGGACGTACTCCGCGGTCTGCACGGCGTCGGCCAGGTCCAGCCGGTCGCGGCTCGGCGCATCGACCTCGTGCCCGGGATTGCGCCGCAGCAGATCCTGGCCGAGCTGCCCTGCGGCTCCGACGAGCAGGATCCTCACGGCAACTCGGCCTGCGCGAGCGCCGGGAACGCGCGGTCGCGCTCCGACAGGATCGGGCTCGCCACCGGCCACGGGATCGCGAGCGCCGGATCGTCCCAGCGCACGCCGCGCGCCGACTCCGGGCGATGGAATTCCGACATCTGGTAGAGCACCTCGCTCGCGTCCACGAGCGTCTGGAACCCGTGCGCGAACCCCTGCGGCACGTAGAGCGCGCGCCGGTTCTCCGCGCTCAGCTCCAGCGCGAACCAGCGCTTGAGCGTAGGGGAGCCCGCGCGCAGGTCGACGATCACGTCCCAGATCGCGCCCTGCGTGCAGCGCACTACCTTGGCCTCCAGGTGCGGCCGCGCCTGGTAGTGCAGGCCGCGCAAGGTGCCGCGCCGGCGGTTGAACGAGACGTTGCACTGCGCGATCGCGGGATCGAGGCCCCGGGCGCGGAACTCCTCCTGGCAGAAGGAGCGCGCGAAGAACCCGCGCCCGTCGGCGAGCGGCTCGAGCTCGATGACCAGCGCCCCCTCGAGCGGCGTGGGCTGGAACTTCAATCGAGGACCCTCGCCCTCGGGATGGGCACGACGAACCGCCCTCCCCACGAGCGGACGTGGGCCATCTGTGCGACGATCTCGCCGGTCAGGTTCCAGGGCAGGATCAGGACGTAGTCCGGGCGCGTCGCGGCGATCCGGTCCGGGTGCGAGATCTCGATGTGGGTCCCGGGGAGGTAGAGCCCCTGCTTGTGCGGGCTGCGGTCCACGGTGTACTCGAGGAGATCCGAGCGCACGCCGCAGTAGTTGAGCAGCGTGTTCCCCTTGGCGGGCGCGCCGTAGCCGGCGACGCGCTTGCCCGCGTCGCGCGCATCGATGAGAAACCGCAGCAGGTGGCGCTTCGCTTCCTGCACCCGATCGGCGAAGGCGGCGTAGGTCTGCGCGCGCTCGAGGCCCGCCTCGCGCTCGAGCGCCCGCAGCGCGGGCACCGACGCGGCGACGCGCTTCGCGCAATCGGCCTCGTGCCGGCCGTAGACGCGCAGCGACCCGCCGTGGGTCGGGATTCTCTCGACGTCGAACAGGGTGAGGCCGTGCGCGGCGAACACGCGCTCGGCGGCGAGGAAGGAGAAGTACGAGAAGTGCTCGTGGTAGATGGTGTCGAACTGGCCCTCCGCCATGAGCCGCAGCAGGTGCGGGAACTCCAGCGTGATCACGCCCCCGGGCTTGAGCAGGACCGCCAGGCCGGCGACGAAGTCGTTCAGGTCCGGCACGTGCGCGAGCACGTTGTTGCCGACCAGCAGGTCGGCCTGCTTGCCCGAGGCGGCGAGCTCGCGCGCGGTGGCGGTGCCGAAGAACCGCCTCACGGTCGGCACGCCCTTCGCCTCCGCCGCCGCGGCGACGTTGTCCGCCGGCTCGATGCCGAGCACCGGGATGCCGCGCTGCACGAAGTACTGCAGCAGGTAGCCGTCGTTGCTCGCGATCTCGACCACGCGGCTCCCCGCGCCGAGCCCGAAGCGGCCGGTCATCGCCTCGGCGTAGGCCGCGGCGTGCTCGAGCCACGAGTCGGCGTAGGAGGAGAAATACGCGTACTCGCCGCCGAAGAGGGCTTCGGGCGCCGCGAACTGCTCAAGCTGCACGAGAAAGCACTGCTCGCACACGCGCGCGTGCAGCGGATAGAACGGCTCCATCCGGTCGAGCTGCCCGGCCCTCAGGAAGGCGTTCGACAGGGGGCTCATGCCGAGGTCGGCGAAGGAGAGCGCGAGCGCGCCGCCGCAGAACCGGCACCTGCGCTCAAGCGCCATGCGCGCGCTCCTCGAACCGCCGGATCTGCTCGAGGCACAGGGCCTGCACGTCGGCCCGGCGCGCATCGGCCCGGTACCACTCGACGGTCCAGTCGAGCGCCTCGGGAAGCGCAAGGAGCGCCCGCCAGCCGAGCCGCGCCCGGGCCTTGGCACAATCGAGCTCGAGGGTGCTCGCCTCGCGAGGATGCTCGCCCGGCTCCGCGGTCCAGGCGGCGCCCTGCCCCCAGCGCGCGACCACCATGTCGGCGAGCCTGCCCACCGTCACGGCATCGCCCTGCGCCGGCCCGAAGTTCCAGCCCCCGGCGGCATCCGCGCTCTCCCACAGCCGCTCGGCGAGCGCGAGGTAGCCGTGCAGCGGCTCCAGCACATGCTGCCAGGGCCGCACCGCGCCGGGATTGCGGATGCGCGCCGGCTCGCGCGCGAGCGCGGCGCGCACCAGGTCCGGAATCAGGCGGTCCGCGGCCCAGTCGCCGCCGCCGAAGACGTTGCCGGCGCGGGCGGAGGCGAGCCGCAGCCCGTAGGAGTCGCGCCACGCCGCAGTGACGAGCTCAGCGCAGCCCTTGCTGCTCGAGTAGGGGTCGTGCCCGCCCATCGGATCGGCCTCGCGGTAACGGCGCGCCCGCCCGGCGTTCGCATAGCACTTGTCGCTCGTGACGTTGACGACGGCGCAGCGCCCGCCGCAGCGCCGCACCGCCTCGAGGAGGTGCACCGTCCCCATGACGTTGGTGGCGTAGGTCTGCACCGGGTCGTCGTAGGAGGCGCGCACGATCGGCTGCGCGGCGAGGTGGAACACGATGTCGGGCCGGAACTGCGCGACCGCGCCGGCGAGCCGCGCGGCATCGCGCACGTCCGCGGTCTCGCCGCGGAAGCGCGTCGAGAGCTTGAGCTTCTCCCACAGCGACGGCCGGGTGGGCGCCTCCAGCGCGTAGCCGCGCAGGCTCGCGCCGAGCGCATCCAGCCACAGCGCGAGCCAGCCGCCCTTGAACCCGGTGTGGCCGGTGACGAAGACGCGCTTGCCGGACCAGAAGTCGCGGCGGATCACCAGGTCTTCCAGGGCGCGGCGCCGCCCGCCCAGAGCTCTTCGAGGTGCCGGCGGTCGCGCAGCGTGTCCATGGGCTGCCAGAAGCCGCGGTGGAAGTACGCGGCGAGCATCCGGTCGCGCGCGAGCCCCTCCATCGGCTCGCGCTCCCACACTGTGGCGTCGCCGTCGATGTAGTCGAGCGCCGCGCGCGACAGCACGAAGAAGCCGCCGTTGATCCAGGCGCCCTCGCCCCGGGGCTTCTCCTCGAACCGCGCGACCACGTCCCCCTCCAGGACCAGCGCGCCGAACCGGCCCGGGGGCTGCACCGCGGTGAGCGTGGCCTTGACCTTGCGCGCCTGGTGCAAAGCGATCAGCTCGCGGATGTTGACGTCGGCGACCCCGTCGCCGTAGGTGAAGCAGAAATCCTCCTCCCCGAGGTAGGCGGCGACGCGCTTCAGCCGTCCCCCGGTCTGCGTGTCCTCGCCGGTGTCCACCAGCGTGACGCGCCAGGGCTCGGCGCCCTTCTGGTGCACCTCCATCCTGTTGTGCGCGATGTCCAGGGTCACGTCCGACATGTGCAGGAAGTAGTTGGCGAAGTACTCCTTGATGACGTAGCCCTTGTAGCCCAGGCAGATGACGAAGTCGTTGATGCCGTGGGCGGAGTAGATCTTCAGGATGTGCCAGATGATCGGCCGGCCGCCGATCTCGATCATCGGCTTGGGCCTCAGGTGCGACTCCTCGCTGATTCTCGTGCCCTGTCCCCCGGCGAGGATCACCGCCTTGCTGATCGGCATAGCCAAAATTCTAGCTCGTCGCGCGGCCGCTCAGGCCTTCACCACGTTCGGCGCGGCCTCGCGGTAGACGCCGCGGCTGTCGACGATGAGTCGCGCATGCCGCGCGAGCATGCCGTAGTCGAAGGCGTCGTGGTCGGTGGCGATGAGCAGCGCGTCCCAGGCGGCGATCGCCTCGGGCTCGAGCGCCTCGCTCTTCAGCTCGAAGCGGTGGCGTCGCATCCTCGGGAACTCGGGCACGTGGGGATCCGAGTACGCCACCGCGGCGCCGCGCGCGACGAGCAGCTCCATCAGCTCGACCGCGGGGGATTCGCGCGTGTCGTCGACGTTCTTCTTGTACGCGATGCCGAGCACCAGGATGCGGCTGCCGCGCAGCGCGCGGCCGCGCGCCTCGAGCGCCTGCTCGAGCTTGCCGATCACCCACGCCGGCATGGCGCGGTTCACCTCGCCCGCGAGCTCGACGAAGCGCGCTTCCACCCCGTGGCGGCGCGCCTTCCAGGCGAGGTAGTACGGGTCGATCGGGATGCAGTGCCCGCCGAAGCCGGGGCCCGGCCAGTACGGCACGAAGCCGAAGGGCTTGGTGGCGGCGGCGCGGATCACCTCGTGGATGTCGACGCCGAGGCGGTCGGCGACCACCTTCATCTCGTTGGCGAGGCCGATGTTCACCGCCCGGTGCACGTTCTCCAGCAGCTTCGCCATCTCGGCCACCCGCGTCGAGCTGACCGGCACCACGCGCTCGATCGCCGCGCCGTAGAGCGCGACGCCGACCTCCAGGCACTCCGGCGTCGCGCCGCCGCAGAGCTTCGGGATGCGGCGCACGTCGTAGCTCGCATTGCCCGGGTCCTCGCGCTCGGGCGAGAACACCAGGAACACGTCACGCCCCACCGCGAGGCCGCGCGCCTCGATGCGGGGCTTGAGCTCCTCCTCGGTGGTGCCCGGCCAGGTGGTGCTTTCGAGCGCCACGAGCTGCCCGGCGCGAAGCGCAGGCGCGATCGCCTCCAGCGTCCCCAGCACGAAGCCGAGGTCCGGCTCGCGGCGCGCATCGAGCGGCGTGGGCACGCAGATGAGCAGCGCGTCGGCCTCGCCGCTGCGCGCGAGGTTCCCGCTCGGCTCGAAGCCCCGCGCGCGCGCCTGCCCGACCGCGGCCGCCGGGACGTGGCCGATGGTGCTGCGCCCGGCCTCGAGCGCCGCGACCTTGGCCGGGTCGGTGTCGAAGCCGAGGACGCGAAAGCCGGCCTGCGAGAAGCGCAGCGCGAGCGGCAGCCCGACGTAGCCCAGGCCGAGGACGCCGACGACCGCGCTGCGGCCGGCGATCCCAGCGAGCAGCCGCGCCTTCGGCGTCATGCCGCGGCGGCGTGCTGCCGCAGGAAGTCCTGGTAGGCGCGCGCGATGCCCTCGCGCAGGCCGATGCGCGGCCGCCAGCCGAGCGCCTCCAGCCGCGAGACGTCGAGGAGCTTCCTCGGCGTGCCGTCGGGCTTGGTGCCGTCGTAGGCGAACGCGCCGCGCCAGCCGACCACCTCGGCCACCAGCGCGGCGAGTTCGGCGATCGCGATGTCCTTGCCCGCGCCGACGTTGACCAGCGGCGCGGCCGCCGGCGCGACCAGGCGGTCGAACTCGCCTTGCGGCAGGCGCATGAGGAAGACGCAGGCCTCGGCCATGTCGTCCGCGTGCAGGAACTCGCGCCGCGGCCGCCCGCTGCCCCAGAGCGCGACGCGCGGCTCGCCACGCTGCTTGGCCTCGTGGATCTTGCGCAGCAGCGCCGCCAGCACGTGCGAGTCCTCGGGGTGGTAGTTGTCCCCCGGGCCGTAGAGGTTGGTCGGCATCGCGGCCAGGAACTTCGCGCCGTGCTGCCGGTTGTAGGACCAGCACAGCTCCACGCCGGCGATCTTGGCGATCGCGTAGGGCCGGTTGGTCGGCTCGAGCGGCCCGGCAAGCAGCTGCTCCTCCTTCATCGGCTGCGGGCAGTCGCGCGGGTAGATGCACGAGGAGCCGAGAAACAGCAGCCGCTTCACCCCCGTGCGGGCGGCCTCGCGGATCACGTTCAGCTCGATGGCCAGGTTCTCGGCGATGAAATCCGCCGGGTAGCGGTCGTTGGCGAGGATGCCGCCGACCTTCGCCGCGGCGACGAACACGTGCTCGGGACGCTCGCGCCGGAAGAACTCGCGCACCGCGACCGCGTCGGCGAGCTCGAGCTCGGCGTGGTTGCGCAGCACGAGGTTGCCGCAGCCGGCGCGCTCGAGCGCGCGCACCAGCGCCGAGCCGGCGAGGCCGCGGTGGCCCGCGATGTAGATCCTGGCGCCCGCCTCCACCGGCTACTCGCGCCCGCCGAAGCTGCGGTGGCCGTGCCGGCTCATCAGCGCGTCGCGCTCCGCGGCCTTGAGGTCCTCGCGCGCCATCTCCTCGACCAGCTCCGCGAAGCGCACCCTGGGCGCCCAGCCGAGTTGCGCGCGCGCCCGCGCGGCGTCCCCCAGCAGCGAGTCCACCTCCGCGGGGCGGAAGTAGTGCGGGTCGACCGCGACGATCACCCTGCCGTCGGCGTCGTGGCCCCGCTCCGCGGCGCCGGCGCCGCGCCAGGTGAGGGCAAGCCCGAGCGCGCGCGCCGCGGCCTCGACGAACTCGCGCACGCTGTGCTGCTCGCCGGTGGCGATGACGTAGTCGGCCGGCTGCGGCTGCTGCAGGATGCGCCATTGCGCTTCGACGTAGTCGCGCGCGTGGCCCCAGTCGCGCCGCGCCTCGAGGTTGCCGAGGTACAGGCACTGCTGCAGGCCGAGCTTGATGCGCGCCAGGCCGCGCGTGATCTTGCGCGTGACGAAGGTCTCGCCGCGCAGCGGCGACTCGTGGTTGAAGAGGATGCCGTTGCAGGCGTACAGGCCGTAGGCCTCGCGGTAGTTGACCGTGATCCAGTGCGCGTAGAGCTTGGCGACGCCATAGGGCGAGCGCGGGTGGAAGGGCGTCGTCTCGCGCTGCGGGGACTCGGCCACCAGGCCGAAGAGCTCGGAGGTGGAAGCCTGGTAGAAGCGGCTGCGGTCCTTGAGGCCGAGCACGCGCATCGCCTCGAGCACGCGCAGCGTGCCCAGGGCGTCGGCGTTGGCGGTGTACTCCGGCGCCTCGAACGACACCGCGACGTGGCTCTGCGCGGCGAGGTTGTAGATCTCGTCGGGGCGCGCGGCCTCGACCACGCGCAGCACCGAGAGCGAGTCGGTCATGTCACCGTAGTGCAGCACCAGCCGCCGGTCCGGCTGGTGCGGGTCCTCGTAGAGGTGGTCGATGCGCGCGGTGTTGAAGAGCGAGGTCCGGCGCTTCATGCCGTGCACCTCGTAGCCGCGGCCGAGCAGCAGCTCGGCCAGATACGCCCCGTCCTGCCCGGTGATCCCGGTGATCAGCGCGACCCTCGCCATGCGCGATCTTAGTCGATGGCCTGCATCACCGCATGCAGCTGCTCGCGCCAGGGCGCGAGCGCGAAGCCGAAGCTGCGCGCGAGCTTGGCGTTGTCCAGCCGCGAGTTGCGCGGCCGCGGCGCTGCCGAGCCGTACTCCGCGCTCGAGATCGGCACCACGGGGGTGGCGAGCCCGGCCTCCTCGAGGATCGCCGCGGCGAAGCCGTGCCAGGTGGTCTCCCCGCCCGCGCTCATGTGGTAGATGCCCTGCGGCGCGCCGGCGCCGCCGGCGAGGATGCGCGCGGTCGCCTCCGCGATCGAGTGGCAGGAAGTGGGCGCGCCGTGCTGGTCCTCGACCACCCTGAGCACCGGCTTCGCGCGCGCCGCCTCGAGGATGGCGCCCAGGAAGTTGCGCCCGCGCGGGCCATACACCCAGCTGGTGCGAAACACGAAGTGCCGGCAGCCGCAGGCGGCGAGCGCGCGCTCGCCGGCGAGCTTGGACTCGCCGTAGACGCTCAAGGGGTTGGGGGCGTCCTCCTCGACGTAGGGTTGCGGCTTCTCGCCGTCGAACACGTAGTCGGTCGAGTAGTGCACCAGCAGCGCACCGCACCCGGCCGCCGCCTCCCCCAGCAGGCGCACCGCCTGCGCGTTGATGCGGAACGCCGTCTCGCGCTCGCGCTCGGCGCGGTCCACCGCGGTGTAGGCGGCGGCGTTGACGATCACTTCCGGCCGCAGCTGCGCTACCGCGGGCTTGATCGCGCCGAGCTGCGCGAGGTCGAGCGTGTCGCGGGCCGTCGCGGTCAGCTCGCCGAGCGGCGCGAGCGCGCGCTCGAGCTCGGCGCCGAGCTGGCCGTGGCGGCCGGTGAGCAGGATCCTCACTTAGCCCGCATAGTGCAGCTCGACCCACTCGCGGTAGGCGCCGCTCGTCACCTGCTCGACCCACGCCCCGTGCTCCAGGTACCAGCGCACGGTCTTCGCCAGGCCCGTCTCGAAGCGCTCGGCGGGCCGCCAGCCGAGCTCGCGCGCGAGCTTCGAGGCATCCATGGCGTAGCGCAGGTCGTGCCCCGGTCGGTCGGCGACGAAGCGGATCAGCTCCTCGTGCCGGCCGCGCGCGCGCGGCCGCGCCTCGTCCAGCAGCGCGCACAGCGCCTTCACGACCTCGAGGTTGCTGCGCTCGGCGTTGCCGCCGATGTTGTAGGTCTCGCCGACGCGGCCGCGCTCGAGCACTGCGCGGATCGCGGCGCAATGGTCCAGCACGTAGAGCCAGTCGCGCACGTTCAGGCCCTCGCCGTAGACCGGCAGCGGCTGCTCCGCGAGCGCGTGCGCGATCATGAGCGGGATCAGCTTCTCCGGGAACTGGTACGGCCCGTAGTTGTTCGAGCAGTTGGTGGTGATCACCGGCAGCGCATAGGTGTGGCGATAGGCGCGCACGAGGTGATCCGCGCCCGCCTTGGTGGCGGCGTAGGGGCTGTTCGGCGCGTACGGCGTGCGCTCGGGCAACCGCGGGTCCGCGGGGCCGAGCGAGCCGTAGACCTCGTCGGTGGAGACGTGGAGAAAACGGAACGCGTCGCGCTCGGCGCCGGGCAGCGCACCCCAGTGGGCGCGCGCCTCCTCGAGCAGCGCGCAGGTGCCGAGGACGTTGGTCTGCACGAACTCGGCGGGGCCGCGGATCGAGCGGTCGACGTGGCTCTCGGCGGCGAAGTGCACGATCGCGCGCGGCCGGTGCTCGGCGAGCAGCCTGGCCACCAGCGGACGGTCGGCGATGTCGCCGCGCACGAAGCGGTGCCGCGCCTCGCCCTCCAGCGAGGCGAGGTTGCGCAGATTGCCCGCGTAAGTCAGCTTGTCGAGGTTGACGATCGGTCCGCCTCCCGCGGCGAGCGTCGAGAGCACGAAGTTCGAGCCGATGAAGCCGGCGCCGCCGGTGACCAGGAGCATGCGCGATTATCGCATCGCTGCTGCATAATGCCCGCAGCCGTGGCTCACGTGGCGCCCCTCCTCCTGCTCGAGCTGAACGAGCTGAACTTCGAGTTCGTCGAGCGCTACGCATCGCGCGGCGCCCTGCCCGCGCTCGCGCGCCTGATCGAGACGCACGGCGTCGCGCGCACCCGCTCCGAGGAGGCGCTCGCGCACGTCGAGCCCTGGATCCAGTGGTTCACGGTGCACACCGGCAAGAGCTACGCGCAGCACGGCGTGTACCGCCTGGGCGATGGCGCGGCCGCCGGCGCGGCGCAGATGTGGGAGAGCCTCGAGCGCCGGGGCCTGCGCGTGGGCGCCTTTTCGCCGCTGAACGCGGCCAACGCGCTCGAGCGCCCCGCGTTCTTCGTGCCCGATCCCTGGACGCGCACCGCGCTCAGGGCGCCTGCGCTGCTGCGCGCCGCCTACGCGGCGGTCTGCCAGGCGGTCGGCGAGAACGCCTCCGGGCGCCTGAGCGCCGGCTCCATCGTGCGCCTGGCCGCCGGGCTCGCCGCCTATGCGCAGCCGCGCCACTACGCCGGGTATCTCGGCTGGGCGCTGCGGGGCCTGAGGGCGCGCTGGCCGAGGGTGCTGTTTCTGGATCGCTTCCTCGCTGACTGCTTCTTCGGCCTGTGGCGGGGCACGCGCCCGGATTTCGCGACGCTGTTCCTGAACGGCGCTGCGCACCTGCAGCACCATTACCTGTTCAATTCCGCCGCCTACGGCGGGCCGCACCGCAACCCGGCCTGGTACCTGCCGCCCGGCGTCGACCCGGTACTCGAGGTATACCGGCTCTACGACCGCGTCGCCGCCGAGTGTCTCGCGCTCGAGCCGCGGCCGCGCCTGATGATCGCGACGGGCCTGCACCAGGACCCGGTGGCCGCGCCCGTGTTCTACTGGCGGCTGCGCGAGCACGGCGCGTTCCTGCGCCGCATCGGCTGCGCGTTCACCTCGGTAGAGCCCCTGATGTCGCGCGACTTCCTGGTGCGCTGCGCCGACGCGGCGCAGGCGCGGGCGAGCGCGGCGCGCCTCGCCTCGGGACGCGGCGCCGACGGCGCGCCGCTCTTCGAGGTCGACGATCGCGGCGCGTCGCTCTTCGTCACGCTCGCCTACCCGCGCGACATCGCGCCCGGCTTTGCCGCGCGCTTCGAGGGCGCCGAGATCGCGGACCTGCGCCGCGAAGTGGTGTTCGTCGCGCTGAAGAACGGGCAGCACAACGGCATCGGCTACTTCCTCGACACCGGCGCGCAGGCGATGGCGCGTGCCGAGCCGATCCCGCTCGCCGAGCTTTACGCTCGCGTGCAGCAGGCGTTCTGAAGCGATGAGCGAGGCACTGCCGCTCGCGGCCAACCGCCTCGCTTTCTTCGTCGCGCTCGCCTTCCTCCTGACGGCGGCGGCGGCGCGCGCGCTGGCGCCGCTTGCGCTGCGCGTCGGCCTCGCCGACCTGCCGGGCGGGCGCAAGCAGCACGAGGGCGCGATCCCGCTCACGGGCGGGGTGGCGATGTACGCGGGCTTCGCCGCCGCAGCGCTCGCCTCCGGGCTCGTCGCGGGACCGGCGCTCGCGCTGCTTGCCGCGCTCGCGCTGCTGGTCGCGGGCGGGATCGCGGACGACCTGCACGAGATCTCGGCGCGCGCCAAGTTCTTGCTGCAGCTCGCCGCGGCGCTCCTCATGACCTCGTGGGCCGGCGTGCAGACCGCGCAGCTCGGCGACCTGCTCGGCCTCGGGCCGCTGCACCTCTACCATTGGGCGATCCCGTTCTCCGTGGTCTGCGCGCTCGGCGTGATCAACGCCGTCAACATGCTCGACGGGCTGGACGGCGCGGCGGGCGGCGTCGCGCTCGTCGCTTCGCTCGGGCTCGCCTGGGCGGCGACCGTGCAGGGGCTCGGCGCGCAGGCGGTGCTGCTGCTGCTGCTCGCCGGGGCGATCGCGGGGTTCCTCGCCTGGAACCTGCGCCTGCCGGGACGCACGCGTGCGGCGGTCTTCATGGGCGATGCGGGCAGCATGATGCTCGGGCTCGCGCTGTGCTGGTTCTCGATCGACCTCACCCAGGGCCCCGGGCGCACGCTGGCGCCGGTGGCCTGCGTCTGGCTGCTCGCGCTGCCGCTCGTCGACATGGCGCGCGTCATGTTCGTGCGCCGGCTGCGCGGCGCGGGCCTGTTCGCGGCCGATCGCGAGCACCTGCACCACCGGCTCGTCGACCGCGGCGTGCCGCCGGGGGTCGCGGCGTGGCTCCTGATCGGCGCGGGCGCGGCCTGTGCCACCGCGGGGCTCGCCGCCTGGCGCGCCGGCGTGCCCGACTGGGCGATGTTCTACGCCTTCGCCGCGCTACTCGCGGCGGTGCTCGGGCACGCCGGGGCGCGCGAGCTCAAGGCACGCCTCGAGCACCGTCCCTAGCGGCAGGTCGGCGAGGTCGCGCGAGGCGGGCTGCAGCACGCGGTGCGGCACGCCCCAGGGCCGCCAACGCGCCACGGGTGAGTCGCCGAAGAGCGCGACGATCGGCTTGCCCAGCGCGGCGGCGAGGTGCATCGTCCCGCCGTCGGGGCACACCACGCGGTCGGCGCGCGAGAGCGCCGCGATGAGCGTGCCGAGCTCGGGCGTCGGGACCGCGACCAGCCCCTGCGTCGCCGCATCGGCGGCGACGCGCGCGGCGGCTGCGTCGTCGCCCGGATGGCGGGGATCGCCGCGCGCGCCCGGCGCCCACAGCAGCATGATCCTCGCCTCGCGCGCCAGCTCGCGCGCGAGCGCCGCGAAGCGCTCGAGGGGCCAGCGCTGCGCGGGCCGGCGCGCGCTGATGTGCAGCGCGATGACCGGCCCGGGACCGAGCAGCGCGTCGACGCGCAGCCGCTCGCGCGGGTCCGGGTACACGCGCATCGGGCCGGGCCTGCCGCGCACGC
>CAZOWR010000028.1:0-19638 GCA_964583645.1 uncultured Enterobacteriaceae bacterium | reverse complement strand
AGGGGCTGAAGAAGGTGATGTCCAAGATGGGCATCTCGACCTACATGTCGTACACGGGAGCGCAGATCTTCGAAGCGGTGGGGCTGGCGCGCTCCCTGGTGGACAGGTATTTCGCCGGGACCGCCTCGACGGTGGAGGGCATAGGCGTGCTCGAAGTCGCCGAGGAGGCGATTCGCCTGCACCGCGCGGCGTTCGATGACCGGGATCCGGTGCTCGCGACGATGCTCGATGCGGGCGGCGAGTACGCCTGGCGCGCGCGCGGCGAGGACCATACCTGGACGCCGGATGCGATCGCCAAGCTGCAACATTCGACGCGGCGCAACTCCTACGCCACCTACAAGGAGTACGCCGCGCTCATCAACGACCAGTCCGAGCGCCACCTGACGCTGCGCGGGCTGTTCGAGTTCAGGTTCGGCGAGCGCACCCCGGTGCCGATCGAGGAGGTCGAGCCCGCCGCCGAGATCGTGCAGCGCTTCTCGACCGGCGCGATGTCGCTCGGCTCCATTTCGACCGAGGCGCACACGGTGCTCGCGATCGCGATGAACCGCCTCGGCGGCAAGTCGAATACCGGCGAGGGGGGCGAGGACCGCAGGCGCTATGCGCCGGTCAGGGAGGGCGAAACCCTGATGTCCCGTCTCGGACACGAGCGCGTGGAGGTGGACATTCCGCTCAAGCCGGGCGACTCGCTCAAGTCCAAGATCAAGCAGGTGGCTTCGGGGCGCTTCGGCGTCACCGCGGAATACCTCGCCTCGGCCGAGATGATGCAGATCAAGATCGCTCAAGGAGCCAAGCCCGGCGAGGGCGGGCAGCTCCCCGGGCGCAAGGTCTCGGAATACATCGCCGAGCTGCGCTTCGCGACGCCGGGAGTGGAGCTCATCAGCCCGCCACCGCACCACGACATCTACTCGATCGAGGACATCGCGCAGCTGATCCACGACCTGAAGAACGCCAATCCGGAGGCCTGGGTGAGCGTGAAGCTGGTCTCGGAGGTGGGCGTGGGCACCATCGCCGCGGGGGTCTCGAAGGCGAAGTCCGACCACGTCACGATCTCGGGGCACGACGGCGGCACCGGTGCCTCGCCCTGGTCCTCGATCATGCACGCGGGCACGCCCTGGGAGCTGGGCCTCGCGGAGACGCAGCAGACGCTCGTGCTCAACCGCTTGCGCGGCCGTATCGCGGTGCAGGTCGACGGGCAGCTCAAGACCGGGCGCGACGTGGTGATCGGCGCGCTGCTCGGCGCCGACGAGTTCGGCTTCTCGACCGCGCCGCTCGTGGTCGAGGGCTGCATCATGATGCGCAAGTGCCACCTCAACACCTGCCCGGTGGGCGTGGCGACCCAGGACCCGGTGCTGCGCCGCAAGTTCGAGGGCAAGCCCGAGCACGTGGTGAACTACTTCTTCTTCGTCGCCGAGGAGGTGCGCGAGCTGATGGCGCAGCTCGGCATCCGCCGCTTCGACGAGCTGATCGGCCGGACCGACCTGCTCGACACGCGCAGGGGCATCGAGCACTGGAAGGCGAAGGGGCTGGATTTCTCGCGCATCTTCCACCTGCCGCAGATGCCGCCCGAGGTGGCGCGCCGCCACTGCGAGGCGCAGAGCCACGGGCTGGAGAAGGCCCTCGACAACCGCCTCATCGAGCTCGCGCAGCCGGCCCTGGAACGGCGCGAGAAGGTCACGATCGAGATGCCGATCCGCAACATCAACCGCACCGTGGGCACCATGCTCTCGGGGCGCATCGCCAGGCGCTACGGCCACGAAGCGCTGCCCGACGAGACGATCCACGTGCGCCTGGCGGGCTCCGCGGGGCAGAGCTTCGGCGCGTTCCTCGCTCGGGGCGTCTGGCTCGACCTGATCGGCGACACCAACGACTATTGCGGCAAGGGGCTCTCGGGCGGGCGCATCTCGGTGCAGCCCTCGCCCAAGTTCCGCGGCGAGCCGACCGCGAACATCATCACCGGGAACGTCGTGCTCTACGGCGCCATCGAGGGCGAAGCCTACTTCCGGGGCGTGGCCGGCGAGCGCTTCGCGGTGCGTAACTCGGGCGCGCAAGCGGTGGTGGAGGGTGTCGGCGACCACGGCTGCGAGTACATGACGGGCGGTACCGTGGTCGTCATCGGCGCGACCGGGCGCAACTTCGCCGCCGGCATGTCCGGGGGCATCGCCTACGTGCTCGATGAAGAGGGCACGTTTGCGAGGCACTGCAACCCCACGATGGTCGCCCTTGAGCCTCTCGCCGCGGAATCCGAACAGGAGGCGAAGCTCGAGCGCGCGCTCTGGCACAAGGGGCTCGCGGACGAGGCGCACGTCAGGCGGCTCCTCGAGCGCCAGGTTCGCTTCACGGGCAGCGCGCGCGCCAGGGGGATACTCGAGCGCTGGACCGAATACCGGTCGAAATTCGTCAAGGTCTTCCCGCACGAGTACCGCCGCGCGCTCGGCGAGCTCGCGGCGAAGCAGCGCCGCCTCGCGGCCTAGCCGCTCACCGCCATGGGCAAGATCACGGGATTCATGGAGTACGATCGCCTCGAGGAGCCGCACGAGGCGCCCGGGGCGCGCAAGCGCCACTACCACGAGTTCATCCTGCACCTCTCGGACGAGGACGCGCGCATCCAGGGCGCGCGCTGCATGGACTGTGGCATCCCTTTCTGCCTGAACGGCTGCCCGGTCAACAACCTGATCCCGGACTGGAACGACCTGGTCTACCGCCAGGACTGGAGACAGGCGATCGCGACGCTGCATTCGACCAACAACTTCCCCGAGTTCACCGGCCGCATCTGCCCCGCGCCCTGCGAGGAGGCCTGCGTGCTGCGCATCAATGAGGACCCGGTCGGCATCAAGTCGATCGAGCACGCGATCATCGACAAGGCCTGGGAGGCGGGTTGGGTCCGCCCCGAGCCTGCCGCGCACCCGACCGGCAAGCGTGTCGCCGTCGTGGGGTCGGGGCCCGCAGGTCTTGCCTGTGCGCAGCAGCTTGCGCGCGCCGGGCACGCGGTGACGGTCCTCGAGAAGAGCGACCGCGTCGGGGGACTGTTGCGTTACGGCATTCCAGACTTCAAGCTCGAGAAGCCGGTCATCGACCGGCGCCTCGAGCAGATGCGCGCAGAAGGCGTGGAGTTCCGTACCCGCGTCTGTGTCGGGCGTACGCCGCCAGCCAAGGGCGTGCCCAACGACGCGACGCAGATGCTCGATCCGCAACAGCTGCTCGAGGACTTCGACGCCGTGGTGCTCGCCGGCGGGTCCGAGGTGCCGCGCGACCTCCCGGTGCCGGGCAGGGACCTCGCGGGGATCCACTTCGCGATGGAGTTCCTGCCGCTGCAGAACAAGCGCGTTGCGGGCGATGCCGGCGTACCCGGGCTCAGGGCGACGGGCAAGCACGTGGTGGTCGTCGGCGGCGGCGACACGGGCTCGGATTGCATCGGCACCTCGAACCGCCACGGTGCGCGCTCGGTGACGAATTTCGAGCTGCTGCCGATGCCGCCGGACGTGGAGCGCAATCCGGTGTGGCCTTACTGGCCGACGCGGCTGCGCAGCTCCTCGTCGCACGAGGAGGGGGTGGAGCGCGACTGGTCGATCGCCACCAAGGCTTTCCTCGGCGAGGGCGGCCGGGTGAAGGCGCTCAGGGCGGTGCGCCTGGAGTGGAAGGACGGCAGGCCGAGCGAGATCCCGGGCTCGGAGTTCGAGCTGCCGGCCGACCTCGTGCTCCTCGCGCTGGGCTTCGTCTCGCCGGTGCAGTCGCTGCTCGCGGAGCTCGGCGTGGAGCGGGACGCCCGCGGCAACGCGCGCGCGACGACCGACGGCGAGGGCTGCTACGCGACCAGCGTCCCCAAGGTGTTCGCGGCGGGGGACATGCGCCGGGGCCAGTCGCTCGTCGTCTGGGCGATCCGCGAGGGGCGCCAGTGCGCGCGCGCGGTGGACGAGTTCCTCATGGGATTCTCGGAGCTGCCGCGCTAGCGTAAGCTTTGCCGGTGCCTGCCAAGGGCCACCGGGCTTTCATCGTTTCGGACGCCGACCTCATGGCGATGGGGTCCCACGCCGTCGCGCGCGTCTACCCCAAGGGCACCATCATCGTGAGCGAGGGCGACCGGACGGACTCCCTCTTCGTCATCCTGGAGGGCCGCGTCAAGGTGTACGTGAGCGACGACCACGGCCACGAGGTGGTGCTGGCGACCCAGGGCGCGGGCGAGTACTTCGGCGAGCTGGTGCTCGACGAGGGGCCGCGCTCGGCCTCCGTCATGACGCTCGAGCCGAGCCGTTTTCTGGTCGTGCCGCAGAAGGACTTCCACGACTTCGTGATCAGCAACCCCGCCTTCGCGTTCAGCCTCATCGAGAAGCTCATCAGCCGCGTGCGCGCGCTCACCGAGAGCGTCAAGAACCTCGCGCTCATGGACGTCTACGGGCGCGTCGCCCGGCTGCTGCTGGAGCTCGCCGAGGAGCGCGACGGCGTGCTCGTGATCGGCGAGCGGCTCACCCAGCAGGACATCGCGAGCCGCATCGGCGCCTCGCGCGAGATGGTGAGCCGGATCCTGCGCGACCTGGCTACCGGGGGGTACATTTCGCTGCAGCGCAGCAGCATCCTCATCAACCGCAGGCCCCCCGCCCACTGGTAGGGCATGCGTCACGGCGGCGGCCCGGAATGTGCATAGCGCACAGGTTCCGGGGGTCATGGTTCGCTGCGTCGCGCGCCCCCCTGGCCTACCTTGGACCCGCCATCCGACCGATGGAGGGAAGCATGAACATCCATGAGCACCTGGCGTTCCTGGCGATGCTGCTGCCGACCTTCGTGGTGCTGAGCGCCGCCGCGCTGACCCTCGCCGCGCTCTGACCGGGCGGGGCGGCGCTGCCGATATACTGCGCCGCAGGAGGCAGCGCACGCTGAAGCCCGTCGACCACGTCCTGGAGCAAGACCGCGCCGCGCGGCGCATCCCGCGCGGCAAACTGTTCCGCAAGTACTTCCTGCTGATCCTCGCACTGGTGTGCGGCGCGCTGCTGATCTCGGGGGCGATCGGGCTGTATTTCTCCTACCAGGAGAACAAAGTCGCGCTCTCCAGCGTGCAGCGGGAAAAAGCGATCGGCGCCGCGGCGCGCGTCGAGAGCTACATCCGCCAGATCGAGCAGCAGCTCGCGTTCGCCGCGCTGCCGCAGCTCGGTGCCGAGGGCACGGAGCAGCGGCGCATCGAGTTTTTCAAGCTGCTGCGCCTGGTGCCCGACGTCACCGACGTCGCGCAGATCGGCCCGGACGGGCGCGAGCTGCTCTCGGCCTCGCGCCTGAAGATGGAGGAGTCGGAGAAGAACCCCGATCGCTCGAAGGAGCCCTGGTTCAGGGAGGCGAAGCCCAAGCAGACCTGGTTCGGGCCGGTCTACTTCCGCAAGGAGACCGAGCCCTACATGTCGATCGCGGTGCGCTCGAGCGGGGGCGGACCGGTGACCGTGGCGGACGTCAACCTCAAGTTCATCTGGGACGTGGTGACGCGCATCAAGATCGGCAAGCAGGGCAAGGCCTACGTCGTGGATCGCACCGGGCACCTGGTCGCCGATCCGGACATCGGGCTGGTGCTGAGGAAGACCAACCTGTCCAAGCTGCCGCAGGTGGAGTTCGCGCTGGGGAAGGGAGCGGAGGATTCGCTTGCGCTCGTGGCGCAGGGCATGGGCGGCGGGGAGGTGCTCACCGCCTACGCCACGATCGAGTCGCTCGGCTGGAAGGTGTTCGTCGAGCAGCCCGTCGCGGAGGTCTACGCGACGCTCGACGCCGCCATCGTGCGCACGGCGTCGCTCATCGTGGCGGGGCTGCTCATCTCGGCGCTGGTGGCGCTGTGGCTCGCGCGCGGCATGGTGCGGCCGATCCGCACGCTGCAGGAGGGCGCGGCGCGCATCGGCGCCGGCGACCTCGAGCAGAGGATCGACATCAGGACGGGCGACGAGCTGGAGGCGCTCGCGGGGCAGTTCAACCGGATGAGTGCGCAATTGCAGGAGTCGTATGCGGGGCTGGAGCGCAAGGTGGAGGAGCGCACCGCCGAGCTGACCGAGACGCTCGAGCAGCAGACGGCGACGGCGGAGATCCTCAAGGTCATCAGTGGAAACCCGACCGACGTCCAGCCCGTATTCGACGCGATCGTGCAAAGCGCGATACGCCTCTTTCCCCCGTGCAACGCGGGGATCATGATGCTCGAGGGCGGCCAGATCCATCTGCGAGCGATCGGCGGACCGTTCGCAACGCAGGAGATGTGGCAGGAGCTGCGCAAGCTCTACCCTATCCCCTTCGACCCAGCTGGAAACCTGACGTCCCGGGCAATCGCCGAGCGGACGATCGCCTACATCCCGGATACGGAAGCCGACGCACGCGTGAACCCGGCCTTCGGCCGCGCCGGGCAATTCCGCTCCGCGATGCTCGTGCCCTTGGTGCGCGAAGACCAGGGGACCGGCGCCATCGTCATCGTGCACCCGGAGCCGGGATTCGAGCTTCGGGAGAAGCAGGTGTCGCTGCTCAAGACCTTCGCCGACCAGGCGGTGATCGCGATCGAGAACGTGCGCCTGTTCAACGAGACCAGGGAGGCCCTCGATTCGCAGAAGGCGAGCGGCGAGATCCTCGCCTCGATCAGCGGCTCGATCTCGAACACGGCGCCGGTGTTCGAGGCCATCACGCGCAACCTGCTGCGATTGTTCGGCACGCGCTACGCGGCCGTCATGCTGCTGCAGGACGGCCAGATCGCGATGGCGGCGATCCAGGGCGAACCGGGGTTCGAGCGCATCCGGGAGCGGTATCCGCGGCCCCTGGACGGCGACACCGTCTCGGGGCGCGCGATGCAGACGGGCGAAGTGCAGCACCTCACGCCGATCGTCGGCAACCCGGAGGCGCCGCCGGCGTCGCAGGAGATCGCGCGCGACTTCGGCTGGGGAGCGATCCTCGCGGCACCGATGATCCGGGAGGAGGCGGTGATCGGCGCCATCGTCACGGCGCGTCGCGCCGCCATCGCGTTCGACGACAAGCAGATCTCGCTCATGCGGTCGTTCGCCAACCAGGCGGTGATCGCGATCGAGAACGCGCGGCTGGTGAACGAGACGCAGGAGGCGCTCGAGCACCAGAACGCCTCGGCCGAGATCCTCGGCATCATCGCCAAGTCGGTCGAGGATACGAGGCCGGTGTTCCACGCCATCGCGCGCGCCGCGGCGGGCGTGCTGCAGAACTCGCGCGTGCAGCTGTTCTTGGCGCGGGACGGAAATCTCCACCATGTCGGCAGCAGCGGGCTCAGCGACGAGCAACGCGTGACGATGGCGAGGCTGTTCCCGGCGCCGCTGACCAAGCTCAGCTACGCCGGGATCGCGATCCTCGAGAAGCGCATGATCCACGTCCCGGACATCCTCTCCGACCCGGACCGCCCCGAGATCACCAAGGCCGTCGTCGAATCCACCGGATTGAGGTCGATCCTGGTGGTGCCGATGTTTCGCGAGGGCGAGGCGATCGGCTGCATCACCACGTCCTTCACCGAACCGCGCGCCTTCACCGAGAAGCAAATCGCGCTGCTCAAGTCCTTCGCCGACCAGGCGGTGATCGCGATCCAGAACGCGCGCCTGTTCAAGGAGACCAAGGACGCGCTCGAGCAGCAGCAGGCCTCGGGCGAGGTGCTGGGGGTGATTTCCAGCTCGATCGCCGATACCAAGCCGGTGTTCGACAAGATCCTGGAGAGCTGCGAGCGGCTGTTCGCCGGCAAGCAGGTCGGCATCAACCTGGTGGGCGAGGACGGCCAGATCCGCATCGGGGCCTACCACGGTCCCGGGCGCGCGGAGCTCGAACGCGTGCAGCCCTTCCCGCAGGGCGACGGCTCGGGCTCGGGCGCGGCGATCCACCACGGCCGCGTCATGCACTACCCGGACGCGCAGAACGGGCCGGATGTCCCCGAGGTCACGAAGCGCGGCTGTGCGGCGATCGGGGTGAAGGCGGCGATCTTCTCGCCCATGCTCTGGGAAGGGCGCGGCATCGGCGTCATCTTCGTGGGGCGCGATTTCGCCGGCCCCTTCACGGAGAAGGAGATCGCGCTGCTGAGGACGTTCTCCGACCAGGCGGCGATCGCGATCCAGAACGCGCGCCTGTTCCGCGAGATCCAGGAAAAGAGCGCGCAGCTCGAGATCGCCAACAAGCACAAGTCGGACTTCCTCGCCAACATGTCGCACGAGCTGAGGACGCCCTTGAACGCCATCATCGGCTTTTCGGAGGTGCTGCTGGAGAAGATGTTCGGCGAGGTGAACGAGAAGCAGCTCGACTACCTGAACGACATCCACTCCTCCGGCAAGCACCTGCTCTCGCTCATCAACGACATCCTCGACCTGTCCAAGATCGAGGCCGGCCGGATGGACCTGGAGATCGCGAGCTTCGACCTTCCGGCCGCGCTGCAGAACGCCATGACGCTGGTGCGCGAGCGCGCGCAGCGCCACGGCATCGCGCTCGCGCTGGAGGTCGACCCGGGCCTGAGCGAGTTGCAGGCCGACGAGCGCAAGTTCAAGCAGATCCTGCTCAACCTGCTGTCCAACGCGGTCAAGTTCACCCCCGAGGGCGGACGCGTGAGCGTCGCGGCGCGGCCGAACGGCAGCGCGGTGGAGATCGCGGTCGCAGACACCGGCGTCGGCATCGCCGCGGAGGACCAGCGATCGGTGTTCGAGGAGTTCAAGCAGGTCGGGCGCGACTACACGCGCAAGGCGGAGGGCACGGGGCTCGGCCTGGCGCTGACCAAGCGCTTCGTCGAGCTGCACGGCGGCACGATCCGCCTCGAAAGCGAGCCCGGCAAAGGCTCGACCTTCACCTTCACCCTACCGGTGCGCACATGAGCGTGGTACTGATCGTCGAAGACAACGAGAAGAACATGAAGCTCGCACGCGACGTGCTGCAGGCGAAGGGCTATGGAACGCTGGAGGCCGTGACCGGGGAGGAGGGGGTGCGCCTGGCGAAGGAGAACAAGCCGGACCTGGTGCTCATGGATATCCAGCTCCCGGGGATCAACGGCATCGAGGCCTTCCGGCAGCTGCGCGCGGACCCGGCTACGGCGAAGATTCCGGTCGCGGCGCTTACCGCCTCGGTGACCCCCGCCGACCGCTCGGAGATCAGCCGCGCCGGGTTCGATGCCTTCCTCGGCAAGCCGATCGTGCTGAGGGAGTTCCTGGAGACGGTCAAACGCCTTCTCGAGGGCGTTCGCGCATGAGCGACCCGGCGAAGATCCTCGTCGTCGACGACACGCCCGCGAACGTCAAGCTCTTCTCCGACCTGCTCGCGGTGAAGGGCTACGCGGTGAGCACCGCGGCGAGCGGGGAGGAGGCGCTCGCGAAGATCGCGGCCGACGGCCCCGACCTGGTGCTGCTCGATGTCATGATGCCGGGGATCTCCGGCTACGAAGTCTGCCGCAGGATCCGGGAGAACCCCGCCACGGCGCTCCTGCCGGTGGTCATGTGCACCTCGCTCGACCCGCATCAGGAGCGGGTCAAGGGAATCGAGGCCGGCGCCGACGACTTTCTCTCCAAGCCCGTCAACCAGCCCGAGCTGTTCGCGCGCGTGAAATCGCTGCTGCGCGTGAAGCAGCTGCACGACGAGCTGGCGGCGCTCAATGCGGGGCTGGAGAAGCGCGTCGCCGAGCAGGTGGCGGAGATCGAGCGCCTGGCGCGCCTCAAGCGCTTCGTCTCGCCCCGGGTGGGCGAGCTCATCGTCGCCGGCGAGGTGGACGACCCGCTGAGGACGCACCGGCGCGAGATCACGGTCGTGTTCACCGACCTGCGCGGCTTCACCGCTTTTTCCGAGGGCGCCGAGCCCGAGGAGGTGATGGGGGTCTTGCGCGAATACCACGCGACGCTCGGGCGCATCGTCATGGCGCACGAGGGCACCATCGAGCACTTCTCGGGCGACGGCGTGATGATCCTGTTCAACGACCCGGTGCCGGTCGCCGAGCACGAGCTGGCGGCAATCCGCATGGCGCTCGAGATGCGGACCGAGGTCGGGACGCTCGCTGCGGGCTGGAGGAAGCGCGGTCACGAGCTCGGCTTCGGCGTCGGCATCGCCGACGGCTACGCCACGCTGGGCGCCATCGGCTTCGAAGGACGGCGCGACTACGGCGCGATCGGGCCGGTCACCAACCTCGCCGCGCGCCTGTGCGCCGAGGCGAACGCCGGCCAGGTTCTCGTCTCGCAGCGCGTCTTCGGCAAGGTCGAGGAGCGCGTCGAGGCCGAGCACGTCGGCGAGCTCTCGCTCAAGGGCCTCGCGCGCCCGGTGCGCACCCACAACATCCTCGCCCTGCGCGCCTAGAGGGGGTTCGCGAGTAGAATCGGCGCCCCATGGCGCTCGAAGTGGTGGTCCTCGCCGCCGGTCTCGGCAAGCGCATGCGCTCGGCGCTGCCCAAGGTGCTGCACTCCCTCGGCGGGCGGCCGCTGCTCGCCCACGTGATCGAGGCGGCGCGCGCGCTCAGGCCGCAACGCGTCGTGGTGGTGCACGGGCACGGTGGCGACGCCGTGAAGCAGGCGTTCGCTGGCGTCCCCCTGGAGTGGGCCGAGCAGACGCGCCCGCTCGGCACCGGCCACGCGCTGCTGCAGGCGCTGCCCACGGTGGCGCGCAGCGCGACCGTGCTGGTGCTCAATGGCGATGTGCCGCTCGCGCGCGCGGCGACCCTGAAGCGCCTTGTCGGGGCCGCCGGCAAGGGCCTGGCCATCGCCACCTGCGAGCTGGCCGACCCCGCGGGCTACGGCCGCGTGGTGCGCGACGCCGCCGGGCGCGTGCGCCGCATCGTCGAGGAAAAAGACGCCGGCCCGAAGGAGCGCAGCATCCGCGAGTGCTACGGCGGCCTGCTCGCGGCCAACGCCTCGCGTCTCGCAGGGTGGCTCGCCAAGGTGGCGAACCGCAATGCGCAGAAGGAGTACTACCTCACGGACGTGATCGGCATCGCCGCCGCCGCCGGAGCGCCGGTGACGGCGGTGGGGATCAAGGACCGCTGGGAGCTCGCGGGCGTGAATTCGTCCGAGGAGCTGGCGCTCCTGGAGCGGGCGTACCAGAACGCCCGGGCCCGCGAGCTGCTGCAGGCGGGGGTGGCGCTCGCCGACCTCTGGCGGGTGGACGTGCGCGGCGAGCTCGCCTGCGGCCGCGGGGTCTCGATCGACGTGAACTGCGTCTTCGAGGGCACCGTCCGGCTCGGCGACCGCGTGCGCGTCGGCCCGAACTGCGTGCTGCGCAACGCGACGGTAGGCGCCGACACCGAGATCCGTGCGTTTTCGCTCCTCGAGGACGCCGCGGTGGGGGCGCGCTGCCGCGTAGGGCCCTACGCGCGCCTGCGCCCTGGCGCAACGCTCGGCAAGGGCGTGCATGTGGGCAATTTCGTCGAGGTGAAGGCGAGCCGCCTCGGCGCCGGCTCGAAGGCGAACCACCTCGCCTACCTGGGGGACGCCGAGGTCGGGGCGCGCGTCAACATCGGCGCCGGCACCATCACCTGCAATTACGACGGCGCCGCCAAGCACCGCACGGTGATCGAGGACGACTGCTTCATCGGCTCGGACGCCACGCTGGTGGCGCCGCTGCGCATCGCGAAAGGCTCGTATATCGGTGCGGGCTCCACGATCAGCGAGGACACGCCGCCCGGGCGCCTCACGCTCGCGCGCGCGCGCCAAGTGACGGTGCGCGGCTGGAAGCCGCCGCGAGGCAGGTAGCGCCATGTGCGGGATCGTGGGGGCGGCGGCGCGCCGCGACATCGTCCCGGTGCTGATCGAGGGGCTGCGGCGGCTGGAATATCGCGGCTACGACTCCTGCGGCGTGGCGGCGCTCGCCAACGGGGGCCTCGCGCGCATCCGCAGCGTGGCGCGCGTCGCCGACCTCGCCGGACAGGTGGCCGCGCAGGCCCTGAGCGCCGAGACCGGCATCGCGCACACCCGCTGGGCGACGCACGGCGCGCCGGTGACGCGCAACGCGCACCCGATCGTCTCGCGCGGCGAGATCGCGCTCGTGCACAACGGCATCATCGAGAACTTCGAGGAGCTGCGCGCGGAGCTCAGGCGCCGCGGCTACGAGTTCGAGACCCAGACCGACACCGAGGTGGTGGCGCACCTGGTGCACAGCTGCTACCGCGGGAGCCTGCTCGAGGCGGTGCGCAAGGCGACCGGTCGCCTCGTCGGCGCCTACGCCATCGCGGTGCTCGCGAAGGGCGAGCCGCACCGCGTGGTGGGCGCGCGTGCGGGCAGCCCGCTCGTGATCGGCGTCGGCGCGGCGGAGAACTTCCTCGCCTCGGACGCGCTCGCGCTCGCCGGTACCACCGATCGCGTCGCGTTCCTCGAGGAAGGCGATGTCGCCGAGATCGGGCTGGAGGGCTTTCGGGTGCTCGACGCGGCGGGCCGCGAGGCGCGCCGCCCGGTGCGCAGCGTGCAGGCGCGCGGTGCGGCCGCCGAGCTCGGTCCCTACCGCCACTTCATGCACAAGGAGATCTTCGAGCAGCCGCGCGCGGTCGCCGACACGCTCGAGGGCATCGAGGCGCTATCGCCGGGGCTCTTCGGCGACCGCAAGGGGAAGGTGCTCGGGACGGTGGACCGGGTGCTGGTGCTCGCCTGCGGCACCAGCTACTACGCGGGGCTCACGGCAAAGGTCTGGCTCGAGTCGCTCGCGCGCCTGCCCACCCAGGTCGAGATCGCGAGCGAGTACCGCTACCGCGACAGCGTCCCCGATCCGGGCACGCTGGTGGTGGTGGTGTCGCAGTCCGGCGAGACGGCGGACACGCTCGCCGCACTGAAGCATGCGCGCGCGCTCGGCCAGAAGAAGACGCTCGGCGTGTGCAACGTCGCCTCCAGCGCCCTGCTGCGCGAGACGCGGCTCGCTTTTCTTACCCACGCCGGGGTGGAGGTCGGCGTCGCCTCTACCAAGGCCTTCACGACGCAGCTCGTCGCGCTGCACCTGCTCGCCCTGACGCTCGCCAAGCTGCGCCGGCGCCTCCCGGCGGCCGAGGAGCGCAAGCGCCTGCGATCCCTGCGCCACCTGCCCATGGCGCTCGCCGCGGCGCTCGCGCTCGAGCCGCAGCTGATCGCCTGGTCGGAGCGCTTCGCCGGCAAGCAGCACGCGCTGTTTCTCGGGCGGGGCGCGCACTACCCGATCGCGCTCGAGGGCGCGCTCAAACTCAAGGAGATCTCCTACATCCACGCCGAGGCCTACCCGGCCGGCGAGCTCAAGCACGGGCCGCTTGCGCTGGTGACCGCCGACATGCCGGTGGTGACCGTGGCGCCGAACGACGCGCTGCTCGAGAAGCTGAAGTCCAACATGCGGGAGGTGCAGGCGCGCGGCGGCGAGCTCTACGTGCTCACCGACGCGGGCACCCGCATCGTCGCGGACGAGGGCATGCACCTGATCCGGCTTCCCGAGCACTACGGGCTGCTCTCGCCCGTCGCCCACGTGGTGCCGCTGCAGCTCCTGGCGTACCACACCGCGCTTGCGCGCGGCACCGACGTCGACAAGCCGAGGAACCTCGCGAAGTCGGTGACCGTGGAGTAGTCCGCGTGCGCTACGACGCGATCGTCATCGGCGCGGGGCACAACGGCCTGGTCTGCGCCTGCTACCTGGCGCGTGCCGGGCTCAAGGTCAGGGTGCTCGAGCGGCGCGCGGTGGTGGGCGGCGCCGCCGTGACCGAGGAGTTCCACCCGGGGTTCCGCAACTCGGTCGCGGCCTACACCGTGAGCCTGCTGCAGCCGAAGGTGGTCCGCGAGCTGCGGCTTGCCGAGCACGGCCTGAGGATCGTGGAGCGCCCGCTCGCCAACTTCCTGCCGCTCGAGGGCGGCTGCCTGGCCGTCGGCGGCGGATTGGAAGCGACGCAGCGCGAATTCGCCAAGTTCTCGGCACGGGACGCCGAGCGCCTGCCGGAGTACTGGCGCATGATCGGGCGCGTCGCCGGCGTCTTGCGCGGCCTCGTCCTGGAGACGCCCCCGAATGTAGGGGGCGGATTGCTCGATCTCTGGCGCGGCTTTCGCGCCGCGCGGCTCGCGGGCTACCTCGACATGGAGGGGCGGCGCGACCTGCTCGAGCTCTTCACGCGAAGCGCCGCCGACCTGCTCGACGCCTGGTTCGAATCAGAGGCGCCCAAGGCGGTGTTCGGGTTCGACGCGGTGGTCGGCAACTACGCGAGCCCTTTCCATCCCGGGACTGCCTACGTGCTGCTGCACCACTGCTTCGGCGAGGTGAACGGCAGGCGCGGCGCCTGGGGCCATGCCATCGGGGGCATGGGCGCGATCAGCGAGGCGCTGGCGAGGGAGGCGCGGCGCCTGGGCGTAGAGATCGAGTGCGAGGCACCGGTTGAGCGCGTGGGCGAGGGCGCGGTCAAGCTCGAGGATGGGCGGGAGCTCGCGGCGCGCGCCATCGCCGCGAACGTGAATCCGAAGCTGCTGTACCTGAAGCTCGTCGAGCGCAGCGCGCTGCCCCCCGAGTTCGCAGCGCGCATGCAGCGCTATCGTTGCGGCTCGGCGAGCTTCCGCATGAACGTGGCGCTCTCTGCCCTGCCGCGCTTTTCCTGCCGCCCCGAGCCCGGAGCGCACCACGCGAGCGGCATCATCCTCGCGCCTTCGCTCCAGTACATGGACCGCGCCTACCTGGATGCGCGGGCCGAGGGGATTGCCCGCCGGCCGATCGTGGAGATGGTGATCCCGAGCACGCTGGACGACTCGCTTGCGCCCGCGGGCGCGCACGTGGCGAGCCTTTTCTGCCAGCATTTCGCCCCGGAGGTGGACTGGGCGGCGCGCAAGGACGAGGCGGTCGGGCGCATCCTCGAGGTGGTGGAATCGCACGCGCCGGGGTTCAGGGCGAGCGTCATCGCGCACGGCGCGCTTTCCCCGGCCGATCTCGAGCGCGAGTTCGGGCTCACCGGCGGCGACATCTTCCACGGGGCGCTGGGGCTCGACCAGCTGTGGTCGGCGCGACCGCTCCTCGGCTACGCCGACTATCGCACCCCGATCAAGGGGCTGTACCTCTGCGGTGCCGGGGCCCATCCGGGAGGCGGGGTCACGGGTGCCCCGGGGCACAACTGCGCGCGGGAGATGCTGCGCGACCTCGCCTGAGATCGCCATGCGTGAGCTCGAGGCGACGATCGGGGCGCTCGAGCACCTCGCGAAGCATTGCCACGGCGACGAGCGGCCCGAGTGCCCGATCCTGGAAGGGCCGAGGGCGCCCGGTGCATTGAACCTGCGCCGTGGTCGCGTGTCATAATCGCCTCATGCAGTCCCGGGCAAGAATCCTGCTGGTCGTGCTCCTCCTTGCGCTGCTGCCGCTGCGCGCGGTCGCGTCGGTGACCATCGGCTTGTGCGCGTCCAATGGCGGGCCTGAAGCCATCGCGTCGCACGAGGGCCATGACTCTTCCGCGCATCACGAGGGGCACGATGGCTCGTCTTCTGATGGGCGGGCTGCGACCTGCAGCTACTGCGCCGAACACTGCGCCGGGCTCTCCTTCGTGACGCCGGCAGCCGACGCAGGCCTCGGAACTCCGGCGGGTGCCGGGCCGATCCCCTTCGGCAAGCGCGCCGGCCCGGGTTTCGTGCCCGAGCAGGTCGAGCGACCTCCCCTTCATTCCTGACGTTTCCGACAGCGTGGCGGGGCCGCTGCCAAGGCTCCGCGTGCTTGCGCGTGTGCGTGGTATCGCGCTTGCCTGTTCGAACGAGGGACTCATGCAGCACGGATTTGCAATTGCGGCGCCGGTGGTCACGGCCGTCTTGCTGGGTGGTTGCGCGACGTTCTCGGAGGACGGGGGCTTCGGGACGGTAGAGACCACGGTACGCGAGCGCACCGGCCAGCAGGCGCGCTGGGTGCGTTCCGAAAGCGACGCGGACTCGGTGCGTGCGCGGGTGCAGGAGCTGCTCGCGCAGCCGCTTTCGCCCGAGGCCGCAGCGCAGATCGCGCTGCTCAACAACCCGGGCCTGCAGGCCGCCTACGCCGAGCTCGGCATCGCGGAAGCGGACCTGGTGCAGGCGAGCCGCTGGAGCGGGCCGAAGCTCTCGTTCGCGCGCCTGCGGCGCGGCGGCGAGACCGAGTACGAGAGGAGCGTCTTCGTGGAGCTGCTCGGCCTCATCACGATTCCCCTCTCCACCCGCGCTCAGGAGAAGCGCTTCGAGGCGGCGAAAGGGCGTGCCGCAGCCGAAGCCCTGCGCGTGGCGCTGGAGGCGCGCAAGGCCTGGTTCGACGCGGTGGCCGCTGCGGAGGCCGAGCGCTACCTGGCGCAGGCGAAGGAGGCCGCCGAGGCGGGCGCGGAGCTCGCGCGACGCATGGCGGCAGCGGGCAACTGGTCGAAGCTCAACCAGGCGCGCGAGCAGGCGTTCTACGCCGAGACGACCGCGCAGCTGGTGCGCTCGCGCCACGCGAGCTTCGCCGCACGCGAGCGGCTGACGCGCGCCCTCGGCCTGTCGGGCGGGGACGCGGCCTACCGGCTGCCCGAGCGCCTGCCGGAGCTGCCGCGCGAGGCGCGCGAGCCGCGGGAGCTGGAGGCGCAGGCGCTCGCGCAGCGCCTGGACGTGCAGTCGGCGCGCCGCGACGCCGAGTCGCTCGCCGGGTCGCTGGGGCTCACCCGCGCGACCCGCTTCATCGACCTCGCGGAGCTCGGCTACCACCACAACGACGAGACCGGCCGGGGCCACCAGCGCGGCTGGGAGATCGAGCTGCGCATCCCGATCTTCGACTTCGGCGGGGCGCGCAGCGCGCGCGCCGAACACCTCTACATGCAGGCCGTCAACCGCGCGACGGACGCGGCAGTCCAGGCGCGCTCCGAGGTGCGCGAGGCGTACAGCGCCTACCGCACCGCCTTCGAGCTGGCGCGGCACTACCGCGACGAGATCGTGCCGCTCAGGAAGCGCATCTCCGAGGAGGTGCTGCTGCGCTACAACGGCATGCTGATGAGCGTCTTCGCGCTGCTCGCCGATGCGCGCGAGCAGGTCGCCGCGGTGAACGCTTCCATGGATGCGTTGCGCGGCTTCTGGGTCGCCGAATCGGACCTGCAGGCGGCGATGACCGCCGGGCGCTGAAGGGAGAGCACCGATGACCTCACGCAGAAGTTTTCTCGCCCGCTCGGCCGCGGGCCTGTTCGGCGCGGCGCTGCTGTCGCGCGCCCAGGCCGCGTCGCTCCCCGAGGCGCAGACCCAGGACAAGCCCGCGACGCAGGCGCCGCTGGAGCCGGCCGATGGCCGCCCGTACCACCCGGTGGTGACACTGAACGGCTGGACCCTTCCATGGCGGACGCGCAACGGCTGGAAGGAGTTCCACCTCGTCGCCGAGCCGGTGCGCCGGCAGATCGCGCCGGGCATGACCGCGCAGCTGTGGGGCTACAACGGACAGTCGCCCGGGCCCACGATCGAATGCGTGGAGGGCGACAAGCTGAGGATCTTCGTGACCAACCGGCTGCCCGAGCACACGACGATCCATTGGCACGGGGTCCTCCTGCCCAACGGCATGGACGGCGTGGGGGGGCTCACGCAGCCGCAGATTCCCGCGGGCAAGACTTTCGTCTACGAGTTCGAGATGAAGAAGTCGGGCACTTTCATGTACCACCCGCACGCCGACGAGATGCTGCAGATGGCGATGGGCATGCACGGCTTCATCGTGGTGCACCCGAAGAATCCCTCGTTCATGAGAGTGGACCGGGACTTCGTGTTCCTGATGAACGCCTTCGACATCGAGCCGGGCTCGGCTACGCCGCGCGTGGCGACGATGCTCGACTTCAACCTGTGGTGCTGGAACTCGCGCGTTTTCCCGGGGATCGATTCCCTGGCGGTGCGAAAGGGCGACCGGGTGCGTATCCGCATCGGCAACCTCACCATGACCAGCCACCCGATCCACCTGCACGGCTACGATTTCGAGGTCACCGGCACCGACGGCGGCTGGGTGCCGAAGGGCGCGCGCTGGCCGGAGGTTACGATCGACGTCGGCGTCGGACAGATGCGCGCGATCGAGTTCGTGGCCAACGAGCCGGGCGACTGGGCGTTCCATTGCCACAAGTCCCACCACACCATGAATGCGATGGGGCACAACGTGCCGACCATGATCGGGGTCGACCAGCGCGAGGCGGCACGCAAGATCGCGAATCTCGTTCCCGACTACATGGCGATGGGCAGCCGCGGCATGGCCGACATGGGCGAGATGGAGATGCCGCTCCCCGACAACACGCTGCCGATGATGACGGGCACCGGTCCCTTCGGCGCGCTCGAGATGGGCGGCATGTTCACGGTGGTGAAGGTGCGCGAGGGGCTGGCGAAGAACGACTACCAGGACCCGGGCTGGTACCAGCACCGGCCGGGCACGGTGGCCTACGCCTGGGCGGGCGAGCCGCCGGCGGCGGCGCGCGCCAAGGCCGCGCCGGCGGGGAACTCGGGGCGGACGGTCCGGGCGCGCAAACCCGGCGGCCATTCCGGACATTGATGGACAGGGGATCTTTCGACTTCGACGCAGAGGAGAAACGATGACGAGAATGAGCCGCTATCTGGCCGCAATACTGTCCGTGCTGCTGCTGGCGCTTCCGGCGCTCGCGGAGGATGCCCACCACCGGGCCGCTGCGCTCGCCGACGGCGAAGTCCGCAAAGTGGACAAGGACGCGAAGAAAATCACCATCACGCACGGCCCGATCCAGAGCCTCGAGATGCCGCCGATGACCATGGTGTTCCAGGTGAAGGACGCGGCGATGCTGGAGCAGGTGAAGGCGGGCGACAAGGTGAAGTTCGAAGCGCAGAAGCTCGGCGGCGCGCTCACCGTGACGCGCATCGAGCAGGCGAAGTAGGAGAGTCGCCGGTGATCGCGCGGCAGCTTGCGGTCCTGCGGATGCTCGCGCTCGCCGTCCTGGCGCTGCCGGCGTGCGGCGCGCTCTCGCAGGGCGCTGCCGAGGCAGGGCTGCAGCGCGCGCTCGACGAGGTGGCCCGCGGCCGGCTCGCCCCGGCGCTGCGCGAGCTCGACGCGCTGGTGGCGCAGCACCCGAACTTCAGGCTGGCGCACCTGGTGCGTGGCGATCTGCTGCTCGCACGGGTCCGGCCGATCGCGGCGCTCGGCAACACGGGGCATGCCGCGCCCGAGCGTCTCGAGGAGCTGCGCGCCGAAGCCCGTGCGCGGGAGGCGGCGCGCAGGGACCGGCCGGCACCCGACCGGCTGCCGCGCTATCTGATGCGGCTGGCCGATACCCAGAAGCATGCGATCGTGGTCGATGCCAGCCGCGCGCGCGTCTACGTGTTCGAGAACGCGAACGGCGCGCCGCGCCTGGCGCTCGACTACTACTCGACGCTCGGCAAGCGCGGCATCGAGAAGCAGCGTGAGGGCGACCAGAAGACCCCGGTCGGCGTGTATCACGTGACCTCGCGCATCCCGGGGCGCAAGCTGCCGGACCTGTACGGCTGGGGGGCGCTGCCGCTCAGCTACCCCAACGAGTGGGACCGGCTTGCCGGGCGCACCGGCTACGGCATCTGGATCCACGGCGTGCCCTCGGACACCTACGCGCGTGCGCCGCTTGCGAGCGACGGCTGCGTCGCGCTGGCGAACCCCGAGGTCGAGCAGCTCGCGGCGCGCGTGGAGCCGGGCGTCACGCCCGTCCTGATCGCCGAGCGCGTCGAGTGGTGGACGGCCGCGGCGGTTCAGGCCGAGCGGGAAGCGTTTCTCGCGCAGCTGGAGGCCTGGCGCGCCGACTGGGAGAGCCGC
>CAZOWR010000027.1:0-20165 GCA_964583645.1 uncultured Enterobacteriaceae bacterium | reverse complement strand
CCGCCTCACGACGCGAACGAGGCTATCCACTACTCATGAAATATCCGGGCTAGCCAGTCCCGCTTCTCTCCCGGGCTCGGCCCCGGTTCCCGCTTTCCCGTCCACGTCCTCTTCGGCCGCTACCTGAGCTAGGCCGCGGCCGGCCGTGCCGGCATGCCAGGGTCGCGCGGCAGGTTGCGCGCCGCGCGTTCATTCCGAAGACGGAAAAACAGGAAGGAATCGAAAGTGCGAGGAGGTGCAGCATGTGGACGCGACGCGATGCTCTGAAAACCATCGCCCTCGGCGGCGGAGCGCTTGCGATGCCCGCGACGCTGCGCCCGGTTCTCGGGGCGGCGGATCCGGATGTGGTCCTGAGGCTCGTCGCCGCGCCGGACAGGATCTCGCTTCGCGCCGGACCCGCGACGCGGGTGCTGCGCTACACGGGCGAGGTGCTGCGCGGACGCAGCGACGCGATTCGCCCGTCACCGGGTCACCTCGGACCGACGCTCGAGCTTCGCCGCGGCGAGCACGTGCGCATCCAGTTCGTGAACCGGAGCGGCGCACCGAGCGTCGTTCACTGGCACGGCATGATCGTTCCCGACGCGGCGGACGGCCATCCCCACCAGGCCGTGCCATCGGGCGAGAGCTACACGATCGAATTCACGGTGCGCAATCCGGCGGGGACGTATCTCTACCACCCGCATCCGCACGGTCTGACGGGGCGGCAGGTGTATTACGGCCTCGCCGGCCTGCTGATCGTGCGCGAGCCGCGCGAGCGCGAAGCGGGGCTGCCCGCGCACGAATTGCCGCTGGTGCTGCAGGACCGGCGCATCGGCGGCGACAACCAGCTCGTCTTCACGCGCATGATGATGGACGAGATGACGGGCGTGCTCGGCGACCAGGTGCTGGTGAACGGCGTCGCCGATGCGGCCTTCAAGGTCGCGCCGCGGCCGTACCGGCTGCGAATCGCCAACGTCTCCAACGCGCGCATCTACAAGCTTGCCTGGTCCGACGGCCGGCCGCTGCGCGCCATCGCGGCCGACAGCGGCCTGTTCAGCCGCGCCGAGGGAATTCAGGAGCGTCCGTACGTGACGCTCTTCCCGTTCGAGCGCGTGGAGCTGCTCGAGGACTTCGGCGCGCGGCGCGACGGCGCCGAGCTCGCCCTCGTCAGCCGGCCGTTTTCGGGTGGCATGGGCGACATGATGCGCGGGATGATGGGTGGCGGGATGATGGGCGGCGGGATGATGGGTGGCGGGATGATGGGCGGCGGGATGATGGGCGGCGGGATGATGGGCGGCGGGATGATGGGCCCCGAGCAGGGCGCGGAGCTTCACGTCGCGCGCTTCACGGTGTCACCCGGCGCACGTGCGAGGGGTGCGGCGCTCGCTCTTCCGGAACCGGAGGCTGCGCCGAGGAACGGAAGGCACGAGCTGCGCACCCAGCTCGCGTTTCGCATGATGCGCGGCTTCATGAACGGCAGGGTCTTCGACACGCACGACATGATGGCGGTCGCCGAGGACGAACGGTTGCCGGTCGGAGAAGCGAGCGTCTGGACGTTCTCCAACGACGCGATGGGGATGCCGATGCCGCATCCGATCCACATTCACGGCGTGCGCTTCCGCGTGATCGAGCGCAGCCGGGAGGGAATGCCGGAGGACCTGCGCGAGGGTGTGATCGACGCAGGCTTCAAGGACACGTTCGCGATTTTCGCCGGCGAGCGCGTGCGGGTGCTGCTCGCGCCGACCGAGCCGGGCCTGTTCATGTATCACTGCCATAACCTCGAGCACGAGGACGGCGGCATGATGCGCAACTGCCTGTTCTCGAGATCCTAGAGCGCGAAGGAGATCCGCGTATGGAGAAATCGCAAGCGGTGGAAGTGGAAGCGCCGGGACGGAGCTGCAATCCAGTTCTCACGCTGGGCGGAAGAGTCAGCCAGGGGACGACGCTCGGCGTTTTGGCAGTCGCGGGCGTGGGCGCAGGGCTGGTCCTGGGCTGGGATTCGCTGGTCGCCGCGGGCCTTTCGGGGCTCGTCCTCGCGCTGTTGCCGTGCGCGGCGATGTGCGCGCTCGGCGTCTGCGCGAACCGCATGGGTGGCAAGGACGCGGGCGCCGGCAACGCCGCACAGAGCGCTCCGCCGAAGGAAATCGATCCCAGAGGATGAAAGTGCCCTGGCTGGCGCTGCGCTGGGCGATCGTCTCCGCCGTCTTCGGCTGGGGCCTGTGGGTGCTCAGGCGGTATCTGGGCCCCAACATCCAGCGGCCCACGCTGCCGACGCTTGTGATGGGCCCGATCCTGATCGTGATGTACGCGCGGCTCGCGCGTCGCGAGGACGAGGAGCTCGGCGGCGCGTTCGGCAAGACGTACGCTGACTACGCTGCCCGCACGCCGATGTTCCTGCCTTGGGGCAATGGGCGCGGGTTTACCCTGGAGGCGCACCGATGAGCACGATCGAGCATCTGCAGTCCCCGGAGGACGAGGAGCGTCGCCAGCTGCTCGCCGGCGCGGCCGCGGCGGCCGGCGGGCTGGCGCTGGCGGGCGCGAGCGTTCCGTTCGTGGCGAGCCTGTGGCCGAGCGAGCGCGCGCGGGCGGCGGGGGCCCCGGTCGAAGTCGATGTCGCAGCGTTGAATCCGGGCGAGCTGAAGACGGTGGAATGGCGAGGCAAGCCGGTATGGCTGCTGCGGCGCACGCCCGCGATGCTCTCGAGCCTGAAAACGCTCGGCGAGCAGCTCGTCGACCCCGATTCGCGGGTCGCGAGCCAGCAGCCCGCCTACGCCCGCAACGCGACGCGCTCGGTCGATCCGGAGCTGTTCGTAACCCTCTCGCTATGCACGCACTTGGGCTGCATCCCGAGCTACGCGCCGGAGCCGGACTCGATCCAGGGCGGCTGGCCCGGGGGCTTCTACTGCCCGTGCCACGGTTCGCGGTTCGACCTCGCCGGGAGGGTGTTCAAGGGCTCGCCGGCGCCGACCAACCTCGTCATTCCTCCGCACCATGTGAAAGGCGGAAGCGAGTGGGTGATCGGCCTCGACCCGCCCGAGGCACCGGCGTGACCGGAACGGCCTCGTCGCGGCGGCGCGGGAACCGGGCGCACCCGTGCCGGTCAGAGGTAAATCGTCCTCATTGACGCCAGGAACGGGCTCCGGCTAGTCTTCGCCACGCAATGGCTACGATCCGCAACTGGCTGATTCTGTTGCTCGCTGCGGCGCTTGCTGCCGCTCCGCTGGCACAGGCCGTCGCCGCGCAGACGAGCACCGACTGCTCGGTGCTGCACGCGGACCTGACTGCCGAGGGCTGCTGCGGGGATGTCGCTGCCGGCCCCGAGTGCGCGATGGGAGGCTCGGCGTGCATGGCCCCGGCTTCCCTTGGTGCCGAGCCGCGCTTTCGGCTCGACGCTGTCTTGCGAGCGCAACTTGCCCCTTCGACCTCTCAGGCCCGCGCTCCCGACACGGCGCCTCCGAAATCCTCGTCCGCCTGATTTGCGCCGGTCGCCTGACCGGAACTGCGCGGATTTCGTCCGCGCGTGTGCGTTGATGCCGGGGTAGCCCCGGTGGAAGGGCTCGGGAGCTTGATCATCGTTGAACAGTCGCGCGTGCGCACGCTCGCCTCACCGGCGGCGTTGCAGCTCGCCTCGGGTGCGCTCGGCGCGACGCTCGGCCTCGCTTTCCTCTGCCCCGCGGTGGGTGCGGCGGGCCTCGGTGCGCTCGCCGACGGTCGGCGTTACGCCGCAGGCGCGGCCACTCTCTGGCGCGGCGTTTTCGCCGCGGTCGCAACCCTCGCCGCGGCTTCCGTGGCCTACCCCTTTTTCGTCGCGCACGACGTTTCAGGATGGCCGATGCTGGCGTTTGCGCTGCTCGGGCTGGTCGTGAATCTGGCATGCGTCCTGGCCGCAGTGCCGCAGCGGCTCTCGGGACTGCATCCGCTCGGCGTGCGCGCCTCGAGCGCGGGCTACTCGATTCTGGCTGGCGCGGGCGCGGCCGCGCTGCTGCGGCCAGGAGGCTGGGCTTGCGTCGTCGCCGTCATCGCGATCGTGCTCGCGCTTGCGGCCGAGCGGCTCCTGGACGGGGCGACGCGGCGATGAAGCGCAGCCAGCTCACGCGGCGGGGCTTCCTCGCTGCCGCGGCGGCCGGCGCGGGGCTCGCGCTGTTGCCGGCACCCACGCGGACCGAGGCGCGGACTCTGCGCGCGGGCAAAGCCCGCGCCGCGCTCGTTGGCGCGGAGCACGCGAGCACCGCCGTCTGGGCCTACGAGGGAGCGGTGCCGGGCCCGGAGCTGCGCTTCAAGCGCGGTGAGCGGCTGCGGATCGAGGTCGAGAACCTGCTCCCCGACGACACCACGGTGCATTTCCACGGTATCCGGCTGCCGAACGCGATGGACGGCGTGCCCCATCTCACCCAGCCGCCGATCAAGGCGGGCGGCGGCAGGTTCCTCTACGAGTTCGGGCTGCCCGACGCGGGCACGTACTGGTACCACCCGCATCTGGGGAGCCCCGAGCAGGTCGGGCGCGGGCTCTACGGCGCGCTCATCGTCGAAGATGACGAGCCCCCTCAAGTCGACCGCGACGTGGTGTGGATGCTCGGCGACTGGCGGCTCGATCGCGACGCCGCGATCGTCGAGGACTTCCGCAACTTCATGGACGTGAGCCACGCCGGCCGCATCGGCAACACGGTGACGGTGAACGGCGCGATCCGCGAGGCGTTCGAGCTGCGCGCGGGCGAGCGCGTGCGCCTGCGCCTGGTGAACGCGGCGAACGCGCGCATCTTCGCGCTGGACTTCCGCGGCCACGAGCCCTGGATGATCGGGCTGGACGCGCATCCGGTCGAGCCGCACCGCCCGGAGAACGGGCGCGTCGTGCTCGGCCCCGCGATGCGCGCCGACGTGCTGCTCGATGCGACCGGCGAGCCGGGCAGCCGCCATGCGGTCGTGGACGACTTCTATCGCACGCGCGCCTACCGGCTGCTCGATCTCGCCTACGCAAAGGAGCGGCTGCGCGGCGGGAAGGCCGGGACGCCGCTGCCGGTGCTGCGGCCCAATTCGCTCTCGGAGCCGGATCTGGCGCGCGCCGAGAGCCACCAGGTGGTGTTCGGCGGCGGCATGATGGGGCGCATGCCGCGCTTCGCCTCGCGGCGCGGCCTCGCCTGGACCGTGAACGGCGAGGCCATGAGCGACGACCACCGCGCTCACGAGCCGATGCTCACGCTCGGGCGCGGCCGCAGCTACGTCCTCGACCTGGTGAACGACACGCAGTGGCACCACCCGATCCACCTGCACGGGCACGTGTTTCGCGTCGTGTCGCGCAACGGTCGCCCCACGCGCCACCGCGAATGGCTCGACACCGTGCTGATCCCGCCGCAGGAGCGCGCCGAGATCGCCTTCGTCGCCGACAACCCGGGCGACTGGATGTTCCACTGCCACGTGCTCGAGCACCAGGCGGCGGGAATGATGGCCGTGATCAAGGTGGCATGAAAGGAGAAACCGTGAAAGCGAGACTGAAGCTCACCCTCGTGCTGCTGGCGGTCGCCGGCGGCGGATTCGCCTACGCGGGCGCGATCGACGACGTGCGCGATGCCTGGCGCGACGTGAAGGCGCAAGCGAGGGAGATCAAGGCCGGCGCGAAGGAGGTGATCGGCATGCGCGGCTCGAGTTCTGGGATGGGCTGCCCCATGATGGACGATGGCGGGATGATGGGCGGCGGCATGATGGGGGGCGGGATGATGGGGGGCGGGATGATGGGCGGCGGCATGATGGGCGGCGCGCCGAACGAGCAGTGGCGCGGCCCCGAGCGCGGTACCCGCAGGTAGTCGCTGGATGGCCCTGCCGCGAATCCTGCCGTACGCCGTCGCCGCCGTGACGCTCGCGGTCGGGGCGCTCGCCGCCCTCGCGACCTGGCCCCCGGATGCCTGGCGGCCGAAGTTCGAGTCGGTCGATGTGACTGGGGTCCCTTGGGGGAGCGGGTTCGATTTGACCGATCACCTTGGCAATCGGCGCACGCTCGCCGACTTCCGCGGCAAGGTGGTGATGCTGTTCTTCGGTTTCACGCATTGCCCTGATATGTGCCCGACGACCCTCGCGATGCTCGCCGAGGCCGTGCGCTCGCTCGGCAGCGACGCAGCCCAGGTCCAGGGCCTGTTCGTGACGGTGGATCCGAAGCGCGATACGCCGCGGGTGCTGGCGCAGTACGTGCCGGCATTCCATCCGGCATTCCTCGGCCTGTACGGAGACGAGCAGACGATCGCGCGCACCGCGAAGGAGTTCAAGGTGTTTTTCCAGGCCCAACCGGCGAACCAGTACGGGAGTTACTCGGTGGACCACTCCGGGCAGGTTTTCGTGTTTGACAAGAGGGGGCGCTTGCGGCTGTACGTCAGGTCCTCCGGGGCGACGCCGGAATCGGTGGCGCACGATTTGCGTTTGCTGATCGGCGAGCGGGCGGGTTGATTTCTCGGCCATGACCATGACCGCCCAGCTCCGCAAGCTCACGCTGACCGCCCACGTCACCGCCTCGGTAGGCTGGCTGGGCGCGCTCGCCGTTTTCCTGGCTCACGCCCTTGCCAGTTTGATCAGCCGGGACGAGCAGATGGTGCGTGCGGCCTCGCTCGCGATGGGTCTGAGCGCCTGGTTCGTGATCCTGCCACTGAGCCTCGCCTCCCTGACGACCGGGCTCATCCAGGCACTGGGTACCGCGTGGGGCTTGCTCAGGCACTACTGGATCCTTTTCAAGCTCCTGTTGACTGCTGTTGCCACGATCGTCCTGCTGCTGAAGCTGGGGCCGATCAGCGATCTGGCCGACGCGGCGGCGGGGACCACATTCTCCAGCGCCGATCTCATCGGGCTGCGAACATCTCTTGTGGTCCACGCCGCAGGCGGTTTGCTGATACTGCTTACCGCGGCCACGCTGGCGGTGTACAAGCCGCAGGGATTGACTCGGTACGGCGTGCGCAAGCAGCTTGCCGAAGCCAAGCTCGGGGTGGCGCCCGGCGCCGGGCCGGCCATGAGCACGCCGCGCTGGGTGAAGATGTTCGGCGCAATCGTCGCTCTCGTGATCCTGGTGGTTGCCCTCATGCTGCTTGGCGGTGGCCATGGCCCGGGTACCCACTGGTCCAATGACTGACAGGCCGTGAGATTCTCGGCGTACCTCGCTGGCAGTCTCGCGGCCCTGGTGGCCGCGGCTGCGCACGGCGCGGGCGACGCCGAGCGCGGTGCGCGCGCATTCCGCGCCTGTGTGGCGTGCCACTCGCTGGAGCCGGGTGCGCAGCGCACCGGGCCGAGCCTGGCCGGCCTGTGGGGCCGCAAGGCGGGCTCGCTCGAGGCGTTCGCGCGCTACTCGGAGCCGCTGCGGCGCTCGGGAATCGTCTGGGACGGGAAGACGCTCGATGCGTGGCTGCACGACACGCAAGCGCTCGTGCCCGGGAATTACATGCTCGTCCAGGGCATTGGGGACGCGCGCGCGCGGTCGGACCTCGTCGCTTTCCTGCGGGCCGCCTCGCACGGCGAACCGGCCGCGAGGACGCCGCGCAGCACGCTGCCCGGCCTCAAGCGGGCGCCGCAGAGCGCGCGGATCAAGGCCATCCGCCATTGCCGCGATACCTACTTCGTGACGAACGGAGAGGACGTGACCCGGCCGTACTGGGAATTCAACCTGCGCTTCAAGACCGACTCGAGCCCGAGCGGGCCGGAGCCGGAGGCGCCCGTGCTGGTAGGGCAGGGAATGCAGGGCGACCGCGCGCAGGCGGTGTTCTCCCGGCCCGGCGAGATTTCGGCCTTCATCCGGGAGGGCTGCTGAGCCATGGGCCGATCGCCGACGACGGTCTGGCGCTGGGCGGCGGCGCTGGTCCTTGCGGCCGCCGCCACCGCAGCGCAGCCGCGCGAGCTGCTCGAGCCCGCGCAAGCCTTCCGGCTGTCGGCGAGAGCGCTCGATGCGCGCAGCGCCGAGATCGAGTTCCGCATCGCCAAGGGCTACTACATGTACCGCGAGCGCTTCCGCTTCGAGACCGAGTCCGGGAAGCAGATCGCGGACGCCGTGCTGCCGCCGGGCAAGGTGAAGCAGGACCCGTTCTTCGGCCGTACCGAGATCTATCGCGACCGGGTGCGGATCCGGGTGCCGCTTCCCGGCGCCGACCTGAGGCGCGGCGCGCGCCTCAAGGTGACCTCGCAGGGGTGCTCGGACACCGCCGTGTGCTACATCCCGCAGGAGCAGTGGGTGGAGGTGAGGCTGAAATGAAAGCGCAGCGATGATGCGGTGGCTGGCGATCGCGTCGCTGCTGGTGCTCGCGCCGCCTGCGGCCGCCGGCGAGGCCGAGGTGCGCCGGCTGATCGAGTCCAAGCTGAGCGGCGAGAGCAAGCTGGAGGCCGTGCGGCGCATCGCCGGCACGGCGCTCTACGAAGTGGTGGTGCGCGACGCCGAGGGCCCGCAGGTCTTCTACGTCGACGAGCGCGCTGCCGTGCTGATTGCGGGGCAGGTGATCGACGCGAAGACGGGCCGCAACTACACCGAGGAGCGCAAGCGCGAGCTTGCCGCGACCAAGTGGGAGTCGCTGCCGTTGCAGTGGGCGATCACCACGGTGCGCGGCAGCGGGCGGCGCAAGATCGCGATCTTCTCCGACCCCAACTGCCCCTTCTGCAAGCGCTTCGAGAAGGACCTGGCGGCGCTCGACGACATCACGGTGCACATCTTCCTCTACCCGGTGATCAAGCCCGAGTCGGTGCCGCTCACCAAGTCGGTGTGGTGCTCGAAGGATCGCGCCAAGGCGTGGGAGGACCTGATGCTGCTCGACATCCGCCCGAGCGCGAAGCCGGACTGCGAGACGCCGGTCGAGAAGCTCGTCGCGCTCGGGCGCAGGCTCGGCGCGAACTCCACGCCGACCTGGTTCCTCGAGAACGGGTCGCGCTACCAGGGGGCGATGCCGCTGGAGGAAGTGCGCCGCCTGCTCGATAGCGCCTCGCCCAAGGGAAAAAAATGAGTATCCTCCGGCTCGCCACTCTTGCCCTGCTCGCCGCAGCGGGAACGGTCGCGCAGGCGCAAGGAACGCTGACCCACGTGCACGGCCTTGCCTGGAGCGCGGACGGCAAGCGCCTCATGATCCCGAGCCATCACGGCCTCGCAGTCTACGAGGGAGGCAAGTGGTCCAAGGCGCCCGGCCCGCAGCACGACTACATGGGGTTCGCTGCTACGGCGAAGCACCTCTATTCGAGCGGCCATCCGGCGCGCGGCTCGGGCCTGGTCAACCCGTTCGGGCTGATCCTGAGCCGCGACGCGGGCAAGACCTGGGAAAAGCGCGGCCTCGAAGGCGAGACCGATTTTCACCTGCTCGCCGCCGGCTGGAACACGAACGCGATCTACGCCTGGAACCCGGCGCCGAGCTCGCGCCTGCGCGCGACGGGCCTGCACTTCACGCTCAACGACGGTCTGCAGTGGAACGCGGCGCGCGCCGCTGGGCTGGAGGGCGAGCCGCACGCGCTCGCGGTGCACCCGGAGGACCGGGCTACGGTCGCGGTCGCGACTTCGAAGGGCATCTACCTGTCGCGCGACTCGGGCGAGCGCTTCACCGCGCTCGCGGCAGGGACCGAGGGCCTCGCGGTGTGCTTCGATCTCGACGGCAGGCAGCTGTGGTACGGCGCCTACAACGGCCGGGCGCGGCTCGCCCGCGTTCCGATCGCCGGCGGTCTGCCGGCGCAGGTGGATCTGCCGCCGCTGACCCAGGATGCAGTCGCCTACATCGCGCAGAATCCGGCGCGCCGCGCCGAGTACGCCATCGCCACCTTCGGTCGCGGCGTGTACCTGTCGGGCGACGGCGGGCGCGGCTGGCGGCAGATCGCCGAGCGGGGCGAGGGCCGGTGAACGACGCCGCGCGCCAGCCGCAGCAGGCGCTGCGCTTTCCGGCGCTGTTGCCGCTCCTCCTCTTCGCGGCGATCGTCGCCGTCCTCGCGGTCGGCCTGACGCTCGACCCGAGGGAAGTGCCCTCGCCGCTCGTCGGCAGGCCGGTGCCGGAGTTCGCGCTGCCCCCGGTCAAGGGGCGCGCGCTCGGGCTCTCCGGCGCCGACCTGAAGGGCGAGGTGTCGCTGGTCAACGTGTTCGCTTCCTGGTGCGCCGCGTGCAAGGACGAGCACCCGCTGCTGCTCGAGCTGCAGCGCGAGCGCTTCGTGCCGGTCCACGGGCTCAACTACAAGGACCGCCCCGAGGACGCGGCTCGCTGGCTCGACTCGCTCGGCGACCCCTACACGCGCACCGGCGCCGACCTCGACGGCCGGGTCGCGATCGACTGGGGCGTGTACGGCGTTCCCGAGACCTTCGTCGTGGATCGCGACGGGAGCATCGCCTATAAGCACATCGGGCCGGTGACGCCCGAGGTGCTGCAGACGAAGCTGCGCCCGCTTATCGAGCGGCTGCGCGGCGGGGAGCCGCGATGACCCGAGGCGCCGCGATCGGGTGGCTGGGCGTCGCCGTCCTCGCGCTCGCCGCGGGCGGGGTGTACCGGGCGCTGACCTCGCCCCGGGGTACCGCCCAGCCGCCGCCGGCCGCCGTAAAGGCCGGCGCGCCCCGGGAGGTTCCGGACCTGCGCTTCGCAGACGGCACGGGCGCGCAGCGCTCGCTCGCCGAGTTCCGGGGCCGCGTGGTCCTGCTCAACGTCTGGGCCACCTGGTGCACGCCCTGCCGCGAGGAGATGCCCGCCCTCGACCGCCTGCAGACGGCGCTGGGCGGTCCGGCGTTCGAGGTGGTCGCGCTGTCGATGGACCGCGAGGGCGTGCCCATCGTGAGGAGGTTCTACGACGAGCTGGGTCTTCGCGCGCTGCGCATCTACGTCGACCAGGACATGCAGGCGTTCCAGAAGCTCGGTGTCATCGGCATTCCGACGACGCTGCTCGTCGACCGGGAGGGGCGCGAGCTCTGGCGCGTGGTCGGGCCGCGGCAATGGGACAAGCCCGAGGAGCTGCAGCGCATCCGCGGTCATTTCGGGCGCAAGGACGGATGAGCGAAATCTCCGCGCTCGGCCTGACGACCGCCTTTCTCGCCGGAACCGTCTCGTTCCTCTCGCCGTGCGTGCTGCCGCTCGTGCCCGCCTACGTCTCCTACGTCGCGGGCGACTCGCTGCACGCGACGCGGCTGCGCCCCGAGACGGCGGCGCGCGTCTCGGCGCTCGCGCTGAGCGCGTTCTTCGTGGCCGGCTTCAGCCTGGTTTTCATCGGGCTCGGTGCGAGCGCCACCGCGCTGGGCGGCCTGCTGCTCCGGTATCGTTACGAGGCGAACCTCGTCGGTGGAAGCGTCGTCATCGTCTTCGGCATCGCCATGCTCGGACTCCTGCGCGCGGGCTCCTGGCTCAACCGCGAGTTCCGCTTTCATCCGCGGCTGCGCGGCGGCCGGCCTGCGGCAGCGCTCGCGCTCGGACTGGCGTTCGGCTTCGGCTGGACGCCCTGCATCGGGCCGGTGCTGGGCGCGATCCTCACGGTGAGCGCCGTGCAGAACTCCGTGTCCGGCGGGGTCGTTCTGCTCGCGACGTACGCGCTGGGGCTGGGAGTGCCGTTCCTGCTCTTCGCGTTCTTCACCGGCGAGCTTGCGGGCCGCCTCAAGACGCTCGGCCGCCTCGGGCGCCGGCTGCAGCTCGCGGCCGGCGTGATCATGATCCTGATGGGCATCGCCATGGTGACCGGCCGCCTCACCACGTTCAGCTTCTGGCTGCTGGAGACGTTTCCGATCCTCGGCAAGATCGGCTGATGGACGCCGACGGCCTGCGGCGCTGGTATGCCGACCGGGACACGCTGAGGCTCATCGGCGTGCGCTATCTGCCCTGGCTGGCGGTACTGAGTCTCGCCTGGGAGATCGCGCACCTTCCGCTCTATACGCTCTGGCACGAGGCGTCGGCGGGGTTCATCGCGTTCTCGGTCGTGCACTGTACACTTGGCGACATGGCCATCGGCGCATCGGCGCTCGCGGTCTCCCTCATCGCCACCCGGGCGCCGCAGCTCGCGCTATGGCGGCTCCCGAGAATCGCGCTGCTCACGGCGCTCGCTGGCGCCGGCTACACGGCTTTCAGCGAATGGATGAACACCGTGGCGCGGCACGGCTGGGCCTACTCCGATCTCATGCCCGTGCTGCGCGCGTTCGGCTTCGAGTTCGGCCTGTCGCCGGTCGCGCAATGGCTGATCCTGCCGCCGCTCGCCTTGCGGCTTGCCGTGACGCGAGGCGCCTGATGCTCGCCCACACCCGCTCTGCCCCGGATCGCGCCGTCGCCCTGGCCAGCTACCGCGCGCTCGCCGGCGGCTACGACGAATCCTGCCGCTGGCTCGACCGGATCCGCATCGCCGCGCTCGATCTGCTCGCGCTGCGGCCCGGAGACACGGTCTTCGACGTCGCCTGCGGCACGGGGTCCATGCTGCCGGCGCTCGCGCGGGCGGTCGGTGCGGACGGGCACGTCCTCGGCATCGAGCAGTCGCCCGAAATGGCCGCGGCCGCGTCCCGGCGCATCGAGGAAGCGGGCCTCGAGAACGTAGAGCTGATCGTGTCCCCCGTGGAGGAGGCCTCCACCGGCAGGGTCGCCGACGCGCTGCTCTTCTGCTACACGCACGACGTGCTGCAGTCCGACCGGGCGATCGAGCGGCTGCTCGAGTGCTCGCGCCCCGGCGCGCGGGTGGTGGTTGCGGGCGCGCGCATCCTCGGCTGGTGGGCGGCGCCGCTCAACCTCTGGAAGCTGTGGCGTTCCCGCCACTACCTCACCACTTACCGGGGGCTGCGTGCGCCCTGGGCACGGCTCGCGGCACATTGCCCGGACCTGCATCTGCACCGGACTTACATTCTCGGCACCAGCTATCTCGCCGTGGGGCACCTGCGCGGCAGGTGTAAGGCCCCCGGGGCCGGGCCGACCAAGGCGGCGACGGAATCGCCGGCGCCCGTGGACGGCTGACCGGCGCGTCGCCCCCAAAACCACACCGAAAGGAGAAAATCCATGAAGGGTCAGACTGCCGCTATCGCCGTTCTTGCGCTTGCCGCGCTCGCCGCCGGCGCGGCCAACGCCCAGGACAAGGGCGCCGCCAAGGGCGACAAGGAGAAGTGCTACGGCATCTCGCTCGCCGGCAAGAACGATTGCGCCGCGGGCCCCGGCACCACCTGCTCCGGCACCTCCAAGGTGGACTACCAGGGCAATGCGTGGAAGTACGTTGCCAAGGGCACCTGCACGTCGGTGAAAACGCCGAAGGGAACGGGCTCCCTGACGGAAATCAAGAGCTGAAGCGGCGCCACCACGCAGACATGGCTGCCGGCCTGTCCGCGGGATTGGGGCTCAAGCCGCCCCATTTCGAGCAGGCGCTCGCCGCGCCCGCCGACGGCATCTGGTTCGAGGTCCACCCCGAGAACTACATGCTCGAGGGCGGGCCGCGCCTCGCATGGCTGGAGACGATCCGCGGGCGCCACCCCCTGTCGCTGCACGGGGTCGCGGCATCGCTCGCGGCGGACGCGGCGCCCGATGCGGCGCATGTCGCGCAACTCGCGGCGCTGGTGCGGCGCTTCCAGCCGGCGCTCGTCTCCGAGCACCTCGCCTGGTCGAGCTGGGCGGGCGCCTACCGCCCGGACCTGCTGCCCTTTCCGCGCAGCCGCGAGGCGCTGCTGCGCGTCGCGGACAACGTCGCCCGGCTTCAGGACGCGTTGCGCCGGCCGATCGCGATCGAGAATCCCTCGCACTATCTGCGGATCGACGAGCACGAGTACGACGAGATCGATTTCCTCGCGGAGCTGGTCGCGCGCACCGGCTGCGCGCTGCTGCTGGACGTCAACAACGTGTTCGTGAGCGCGCGCAATCTCGGTGCCTCCGCGGAGGCGTACCTCGACGCGTTTCCGGCGGCGCCCGTGGCCGAGATTCACCTCGCGGGGCACTCGCCGGACCCGGCGCTCGGCGAGCGGCTGCTGGTGGACTCCCACGACGCACCGGTCGCGCCGCAGGTCTGGGCGCTCTACGAGCGCTTGATCGCGCGCATCGGACCGCGACCCACGCTCATCGAGCGCGACGACAACCTGCCCGCGTTCGACGCGTTGCTCGCCGAGCGCGCGCGGGCGGACGCCGTCCTGCGCGGGCCGCGGAGGAAGGCAGCGTGAGGCTCGCGGCGTTCGAGGATGCTTTCGCCGCCTCGCTGCTCGAGTCGGGGCCGCAAAGCGGCCCGCTCGCGGCGCTCGTCGCACAGCCGGGCTTCGCCGTGTATCGGAATACGGTGATGAAGGGCTGCATCGACGCGTTGCAGGCGAACTATCCGGTGGTCAACCGGCTGGTGGGCGAGGAGTGGTTTCGTGCCGCCGCCGCGGTGTACGCGCGTGCCAGGCTGCCTGCGCGTGCCTCGCTGCTCGATTACGGCGCCGATTTCGCGGAGTTTCTCGCCGCTTTCGCGCCCGCGGCGGAGCTGCCGTACCTGCCCGGGGTCGCGCGCCTGGACCGCTTCTGGAGCGAGGCGCACGCGGCCCGGGACGAGGAGCCGGTCCGCGGCTCAGCGCTGGCGCAGCTGCAGCGCGAGGCGCTCGGCGGCACCGTCATGCGCCCGCACGCCTCGGCGCGCTGGGCGTGGTTCGCGGAGCTGCCCGCGTACACCCTGTGGCGGCGCAACCGCGAAGCGGCGGATGAAGCGCCCGCGGCTGCGGCAGCCATCGACTGGCGCGGAGAAGGGGCGCTCGTCCTGCGACCCCGCGCGCGCGTGGAGCACCTGGAGCTCGATGCCGCGGGGTGCGCGTTCCTCGACGCCTGCGCCGCGGGCCGCGATCTCGCCGCGGCCGCGCTCGAGGCGCTGGCGCGCGAGCCGAGTGCCGATCTCGCGCGACTGATGCAGCGGCTCCTGGAGGCGGGCGCCTTCGGCGCCATGACCACGCCCGGACAGGAAGACGGATACAGGGAGGGAGCCCGATGATGGCAAGCGCGGATGCAGGCGTGCGTGGGACATGGAACCGTTGCGTGGGATGGCTCGAGGCTGCCATAGGCCATTCGCTGCTGGCGCTGGCTGCGCGCTTCAGCATCGCGGGGATCTTCTACCTGTCGGGCCGGACCAAGGTGGAGGGCTGGCTGAGCGTGTCCGACAACGCGATCGCGCTGTTCGCCGACGAGTACAAGGTGCCGCTCCTGCCGCCCGAGATCGCAGCGCACATGGCCGCTTACGCCGAGCACCTGTTTCCGCTCCTGCTCGCGCTCGGACTGGCGACGCGCCTGTCGGCGCTCGCGCTGCTCGGGATGACCGCCGTGATCCAGGTCTTCGTCTACCCGGCGGCGTGGGCCACGCACCTGTCGTGGGCGGGCCTCCTGCTCTACCTGATTGGCCGCGGTGCGGGCGCCGTGTCGCTCGACCGCGTGCTCGGGCTGAAGTAGCGCCGCCATCGCACCGAGCGACGGACGTACAATAGCCCCTCTATGCGGATGTTCTCCAAGCCGAGGCGTTGGATCGCGATGTTCCTGCTCGCGGCGCTTGGCTTCGCCCAGGCGAACCTCGCGTACGCCTTCTGCGAGATGGACCGCAGGGCGTTGGCGCAGGTCGTGCAGTCCGGCAGCGAGCAGGCCTGCGAATGCGAGACGGGCATGGCGAGCCAGCTGCCGCTCGCGACCAACCGCTGCGTCGCACATTGCACCGCCGACCTGCAGATTGCGGCGGCGGCTGTACCGATCGGTTTCCCGCCCGCCGAAGCAGCGGTGCTGATCGTTCCCCGCGCCGATGCGCCGTTGGGGCTGCGCGCGGATCCTGAGGCCGCGCCGGTGCTGGCCGTGCCGCTGCGCATCCTGCTGCACTCCTTCCTGATCTGATTTCCTCGCCGCCTCCCGGCGGCGCTCATCCCCGTACCGAGTCGGTCCCGCGGCGCGCGCCGCCGCGCGCGCGTTCTACACCGCATGGAGATTCGCATGACCGCATTTCGCCTGTTCGTGCTCACGGCCACTCTCGTGGCAAGTCCTGCGCTCGCGCAGCCGCTTTCGCTGGAGGAGGCACTGCGTGCGGGCCAAGCCCAGGCGCCGCGCCTTGCTGCGCAGCGCGCGATGGTCGCTTCGGCCGACCACCAAGCCGCGCGCGCCGCCGAGCTGCCCGATCCCAGGCTGCGCCTGGGCATCGAGAACCTGCCCGTCACCACCGGCGACCGGTTCCGCTACGACCGCGACTTCATGACCATGCGCTCCATCGGACTGATGCAGGAAGTCCCCAATGCGGCGAAGCGGACCGCGCGCAACGCGCGCGCCGAACGGGCGCGGGACGTCGAGCAGGCCGGCCTCGCCGCGCAGCGCGCCATGGTTCAGCGCGAGATCGCGCTGGCGTGGTTCGATGTTCACTTCGCCGAGCGCACGCGCGAGGCGCTCGAGACGCTCGCGCGCCAGTTCGCCGACCAGGCCGACCTCGCGGCGGCCGGCGTGGCGCGCGGCCGCCAGAGCGCCGCCGAGGGTGTCATGCTGCGCGGCGCGCTCGAGCAGGCGCGCGACCGCGTGATCGAGCAGGAGCGCCTGGTGCGGCGCGCGCGCATCGCGCTCGCGGCCTGGCTCGGCGCTGACGCAAGCAGGGCGCTCGGGGCGTCGCCGGACACCGCGCGCCTTGCGCATGGGAGCGAGGCGCCCCTCGCGCAACTGAACGAGCATCCGATGCTTCGCATGTTCGACGAGCGGGAAAACCTGGCGCGCGCCGAGGTTGAGCTCGCGAGGACGACGAAGAAACCGGACTGGACCCTGGAAGTCGGCTACGCGCAGCGTGCGCCGGCGTTCTCGAACATGATCAGCGTGATGGTCGCGATGGACCTGCCCTGGCAGACGGGGCGCCGGCAGGACCGCGACATCGCCGCGAAGCTCTCGGAGGCCGAGCAGGCGCGCGCGCAGCGCGAGGACGCGCGGCGCATGCACGAGGCCGAAGTCCGCGGGTGGCTTGCGGACCACCAAACCGCAGCACAGCGCATGGAGCGCTTTCGGAGCGTGATACTGCCGCTTGCGCGCGACCGCGGGCGGGCGGCGCTCGCCGCCTACCAAGGGGCGCGCGGCGAGCCCGCGCTGGTGCTCGAGGCGAACCGCTCGATCACCGAGGCCGAGCTGGGGGCGATCGCCGCCGAAGCCGATCGCGCCAGGGCCTGGGCCAATCTGAGCTTCCTCTTCCCCCACGAGGCCGGAAAATGAAACGAACTCTCATTGCGGCGGCGGTGGTTGTCGCCCTCGGCGGCGCCGCGTTCGGCGGCTATCGCTACGCCGTGCACCGCATGATGGCGATGCCCGCGCAGGAAGCTTCCGCGCCGCAGGCGCGTGCGCCAGCCGAGGCGGGGCGCAATCCGCTCTACTGGTACGACCCGATGTTCCCGCAGCAGAAATTCGACAAGCCCGGCAAGTCACCTTTCATGGACATGCAGCTGGTGCCGAAATATGCCGACCAGCAGGGCGATTCGGACACCGTGAGCATCAATCCGCGCGTGGTGCAGAACCTCGGCGTGCGCACGGCCGAAGCGAAGCGGGGCTCGCTCGATCAGCGCTTCGAGACCGTCGGCACCGTCGCCTGGAACGAGCGCCGCGTCGTCCAGCTCCAGGCGCGCGCCTCCGGCTACGTCGAGAAGCTGCACGCACGGGCGCCGCTCGACAGCGTGGCGAAAGGCGCGCCGCTGGTCGAGATCCTGTTTCCCGAGTGGATCGGCGCGCAGGAAGAGTATCTGCTCCTGCGCGAGAGCGAATCCCCCGCGCTGAAGGCGCTCGTCGGCGCCGCGCGCCAGCGCCTGCTGCTCCTCGGCATGACCGATGCGGAGATCGAGGCGGTGGAGCGCGAAGGCAGGACGCGCTCGCGCTTCACGCGCTACGCGCCGATCTCTGGCGTGGTCGCCGAGCTCGGCGTGCGCGAAGGCATGACGGTGATGCCCGGCCAGACGCTGTTTCGGCTCGTCGATCTCTCCACCGTCTGGGTCAACGCCGAGGTGCCCGAAGCGCAGACCGGCTGGGTGCGACCCGGGAGCAGCGTGCAGGCGCGCGTCGCCGCGTATCCGGGCGTCGCGTTCGAAGGGCGGGTGGGAGCGATCCTGCCGGAAGTGAACGTGGCGACGCGCACCCTGAAGACGCGCATCGAGCTGGCGAATCCGGGGACGCGGCTCAAGCCCGGCATGTTCGCCACGCTGTCGTTCTCGGGCAGCCGCAGCCGCGATTCGGTCCTCGTCCCGAGCGAGGCGGTGATCCGCACCGGTGAGCGCAATGTCGTCGTCGTCGCGATAGGGGAGGGCAAGTTCGTGCCGATGCAGGTGGAAGTCGGCATCGAGCACGGCGGCCAGTCCGAAATCCGCAGGGGGCTGGGCGCCGGCGCCAAGGTGGTGCTCTCGGGCCAGTTCCTGATCGATTCCGAGGGGAGCCTCGGCGGCACGCTGGCGCGGCTCAAGGGCAACGGCGAGCCGGGCAAGGGCGGGCACAAGGGGCGCGGCAGTGTGATGGGAATCGATCCCGCCAAGGGTCGCGTAGAGCTCGACCACGAGCCGATCGCCTCGCTCAACTGGCCCCGGATGACGATGGGATTCCTGGTCCGGGACAAGGCGCAGCTCTCGGGCCTCAAGAAGGGCGACGCGGTCGAGTTCGAGCTGCGGGCCGAGCCGAGCAGGGACGGCGACTACCTGATCGAGCGCATCGCGCCCGGGGCGAAGCGATGATCGCCGCCCTGATCCGCTGGTCGATCTCCAACCGGTTCCTGGTATTGATGGCGACCGCGCTGGTCACCGCGTGGGGCGTGGTGTCGCTGCTGCGAACGCCGCTCGACGCGATCCCCGACCTCTCCGACACGCAGGTGATCATCCGCACGCCGTTCCCGGGGCAGGCGCCGAGGATCGTCGAGGACCAGGTGACCTATCCACTCGCCACCACGATGATGTCGGTGCCCGGCGCGAAGACGGTGCGCGGCTACTCGATGTTCGGCGACTCGTTCGTGTACGTGCTGTTCGAGGACGGCACCGACCCGTACTGGGCGCGCTCGCGCGTCCTGGAATATCTCAACCAGGTGCAGTCGCGCCTGCCCGCGGGCGCGAAGCCCGCGCTGGGGCCCGACGCGACCGGCGTAGGCTGGATCTACCAGTACGCGCTGGTCGATCGCAGCGGCCGGCACGACCTGGGGCAGCTGCGCGCATTGCAGGACTGGTTCCTGCGCTACGAGCTGAAGGCGGTCCCCGATGTCGCCGAGGTCGCCTCCGTCGGCGGTATGGTGCGCCAATACCAGATCGTGCTCTTCCCGGACCGGCTGCGCGCCTACGGGATTGCGCACGGGCGCGTCATCCAGGCGGTGCAGAACGCCAACCGCGAGACCGGCGGGTCGGTGCTCGAGCTGGGCGAGGCCGAGTACATGGTGCGCGCGAGCGGTTACCTCAAGACGCTCGCCGATTTCGAGGCCATCCCGCTCATGACGACCGAGGCGGGCACGCCGGTGATGCTCAAGGACGTGGCACGGATCCAGGTCGGGCCCGAGATGCGCCGCGGCATCGCCGAGCTCGACGGCCAGGGCGAGGTGGCGGGCGGCATCATCATCATGCGCCACGGCAAGAACGCCCTAGAGACGATCGGCGCGGTGAAGGCGAGGCTAGCGAAGCTCAAGGCGAGCCTGCCCGCGGGCGTCGAGCTGGTCGAAACCTACGACCGCTCGGGCCTGATCGAGCGCTCGGTGCGGCATCTCGCCGAGAAGCTGGTCGAGGAATTCATCGTCGTGGCGCTGGTCTGCCTCGCGTTCCTCCTGCACCTGCGCTCGTCGTTCGTCGCCATCGTCACGCTGCCGCTCGGGGTGCTGATCGCGTTCATCGTCATGGTCCACCAGGGCGTGAACGCGAACATCATGTCGCTGGGCGGTATCGCGATCGCGATCGGCGCCATGGTGGATGCGGCGATCGTGATGATCGAGAACGCGCACAAGAAGATCGAAGCGTGGCATCACGCGCACCCCGATGCGCGCCTCGCCGGCGAGGAGCGCTGGAAGGTGATCGGCGATGCGGCGGCCGAGGTGGGACCGGCGCTGTTCTTTTCCCTGCTCATCATCACGCTCTCGTTCGTGCCGGTGTTCGCGCTGCAGGCGCAGGAGGGCAGGCTGTTCTCGCCGCTCGCCTACACCAAGACCTACGCCATGGCGGCCGCGGCGGGGCTCGCGGTGACGCTGATCCCGGTGCTGATGGGCTATCTCATCCGCGGGCGCATCCCCGAGGAGCGCAGGAACCCGCTCAACCGGCTGCTGATCGCGCTGTACGAACCGTGCCTGGCGGCGGTGCTGCA
>CAZOWR010000026.1:0-20299 GCA_964583645.1 uncultured Enterobacteriaceae bacterium | reverse complement strand
CTTACCCCGAGCCCAGGGCGCGGGTGAAGGCCGCTTGAGAGCAGCCGTGCTGGTCGTGTTCCTCGCCGCGCCCGCGGCGCATGGCGTCACGGCCGCGGCGCAGGAGTTCATCGCCCTGCTGCGCGAGCACCAGCCGGTCTACTGCGAGAAGCTCAGGCTGCGCCGCGCCATGGCGCTCGCGAAGGCCGAGGGGCGCGAGGCCGATTACCGCGCGGGCGAGCAGCGCTTTGCCGAGCTCGACCGCGACCCGGCGACGGCGAAGCGCGAGCAGCGGCTCGCCGAGCTCGAGCGCCGCATCGCCGACGGCAGGGGCGGCACGCGCGACCCGCAGGACCTCGACGCCATCAGCTTCGAGCGCCGCAAGGCCTTCTACAGCTGCGACTAGGGGGCAGGGGAGGGGGCGCGGCCGAGCAGCTGGGCGAGCTCGGGCCGCTGCCGCAGCCACTCGGCGAGCGCCTCGCGGGCGTGTCCGTAGCCCGCCTCGGCGATCTCGTCGAGCGCGCGGAACTGGTTCATGCGGAAGCGCTTCACCGGCGGCTGGAGGTAGAGGTCGACCGTCTTCTTCACGTTCTCGGTCTGCTGGATGCTCGCCAGCAGCGTGGTGCGCATGATCACGTCGAAGATGTTGGGGTGCCAGCGCGCGCGCGCGAAGGGGAAGAGCCACCCCAGCAGCGCGCGCCAGGGCGAGGGCGGATGCTCCTCGCGCACCTCGAGGTCGCGCTCCGGGCTCACGTCCACCGCGATCACCCAACCGCCGCCCAGGCGCCGCATGACGTCGCCCGGCAGGTTGTTGAGGACTGCGCCGTCGACGAGCAGGTGCTTGCCCTCGACCACCGGCTCGAACACGCCGGGGAGCGCGATGCTCGCCCGCACCGCCTTCCAGATCGGCCCCTCGCGATGCACCTTCGGCTTGGCGCGGGTGAGGTTGCTCGAGACGCAGAAGTAGCTGATCCAGAGGTCCTCGATGCGCACGTCGCCGAAGCGGCTGATGAGGCCCTGCTCGATGCTGCGCCCGCGCAGCAGCGAATACACCGGCAGGGTGTAGTCGCTCAGCGGCACGGGCCGGCGCGCGACGAACGCGGCGCGGTTGTGCTCGAGCATCTCCTTGTCGTCCCAGCCGAGCGCCGGCTGCGCGCCGATGAGCGCGCCCATCGACGTGCCGCCGACGAGGTCGATCGGGATGCCGGCTTCGCGCAGCGCCCGGATCACGCCGACGTGCGCGAGGCCGCGCGCGCCCCCCCCGCCGAGCACCGCGCCCACCGCGTTGCCGGTGAGGAAGCGCCCGAGGCGCTCGAAGTCCGCGTCCCGGTCCCAGCGCAGGTGGTGGTGCCCATCGAGGCTGCGGCAGGCGAGCCAGGCCAGCGTCCCCGAGGGCAGCCCGGTGGTCTGGGGATGCAGCAGCACCAGCTGCCGGCGTGCCGCGATCAGGCCCGGCTCTCCGCCGAGCAGCTCGCGCTCGAGCGTGGAGCGCTGGGGATCGGCAGCAGGGTCGGCGAGCAGCAGGATGCGGTCGGCGCGCTCGACGCAGCGCCGCGTCCATGGCGTGTCGGCGGCGTCGCACTCGTACACGGCGTAGCGGAAGCCGGACTCGCGGTCGTCCAGGCCCGCATCGAGCGCGAGCGCGAGCGGGCTCGAGGACGGCGTCTGTGCGAGGCCCGGCACCCCGAGGAAGGCGTCGAGGCGCCCGGCGCTCACGTAGAGCGTCTCGCCGTGGCTGCGCAGCGCCTTCACCAGGCGCTCGGCGAAGCCCGCGGCGTCGACCCGCGGGCTCACGGGCAGCACCACCAGGTTGGAGCGCTCGAAGGACTCGCGCACGTAGCCCGAGGCGCGCTGCAGGCGCTTGATGAGGAGCCGCGTGATGTAGAGCATCGCCTGCGGGCGCTCGTGGCTGAGACGCTCGAACACCGGCCGCGTGAAGCGCACCAGGTGGCTCGCGCGCCGCGCCTGGATCGTCGCCGTGCGCGGCGCGTCGGTGAAGAAGCCCATTTCGCCGATCGTGTCCCAGCGGCCGAGCTCGACCACCACCTGCGGGCCCGGGCTGCCCTCGCGCACGCCGACCAGGCGGCCGCTCACCACCACGTACATGCAGTCGGCCGGGTCGCCTTGCCGGAACAGCGTCTCGCCGCCGCGCAGCTCCACCCACTCGAGCTCGCGCTCGATGCGCTGCAGGGAGGTCTCCTCGAGGCTGCCGAAGACTCCGGTGAGCAGGCGGCCGAGCTGCTCCTTGCGCAGGCGCGCGCGCACGCGCTCGCCCAACGCCAGCACGATCTCGGGCGCCTCGCGCGAGAGCATCTCCAGGTCGGACTTGTCCAGGCGCGCGAGCTCGACCTCGGTCGCGGCGAGCACCGGCTCGGCGCGGCGGCCCCCGACCAGGACCTCCATCTCGCCGACCAGCTCGCCGGGGCCGATCTCGCCGGCCCCGTGCAGCCGGCCGCGGACCACGAGGTACATGGCGTCACCGCCCTCGCCCTGCTCGAAGACGATGCCGCCGGCCGAAAGACGCAGCGGCACCATGCGACTGCACAGCAGGTCGAGCGCCGCTTCGCCCAGTCGCGAAAACGGCGGCGACGATCGAACTGCTTCCCTCAGTCCGGGGTTGGCTTGCGCGAGCCCCGGTGCCGGCCGATCCATGCTACCCCCGCCCCAAGGATACTCGCGCCCGGGCGTCATTGCCGCGTCGCCATGGCAGGCGCAGAATGCAGGCGCCCCCGGCGCATCCGCCGGGGCGGGCAGACAGCCCATCGCGTTCAATCTCACTTCCGGGGGAAAGCCATGGCCAACAAGTACGTGGTGCTGGTGAACTTCACCGACCAGGGAATCCGCACCGTCACCGAATCGGTGAAGCGGGCGCAGGCGAGCATCTCGACGTTCGACAAGTACGGCGCCAAGAAGATCGCGCAGTACTGGACGATGGGCGCGCACGACATCGTCATCGTGCTGGAAGCGCCGAACGACGAGGCCGCGATGAAAGGCCTGCTGGCGATCGGCAAGCTCGGCAACGTGCGTACCACCACGCTGCGCGCGTTCAGCGCCGATGAGATGGCGGGGGTGACCGCCGGTCTGTGATCTCCCGGCGGGGGTGCGCCGCGCGGCTCAGCGCCGCGCGGCGTATTCCCGGTCGCGCAGCACCCGGCGCAGCAGCTTCCCGGAGGCGTTCTTCGGCAGCTCGGCGACGAACTCGATCGCGCGCGGGTACTTGTAGGGAGCGGTGAGGCGCTTGACGTGCTCCTGCAGCTCGCGCGCGAGCGCCTCCGAGCCGGTGAAGCCGGCGCGCAGCACCACGAACGCCTTCACGATCTCGCCGCGCTCGGCGTCGGGCTTGGCCACGGCCGCGCTCTCCTGGACCGCGGGGTGCTCGATGAGGGCGCTCTCCACCTCCATCGGGCCGATGCGGTAGCCCGCCGAGCTGATGATGTCGTCCGCCCGCCCCTCGTAGAAGAGGTAGCCGTCCTCGTCGATGCGCACCACGTCGCCGGTCAGCCAGTAGCGCGCGCCCCCGTGCTCCGCGTAGCCGGCCGCGGTGCGTTCGGGCTCGTTCCAGTAGCCGAGCATCAGTTGCGGGTTGGGCGCGCGGATGCCGAGCTGGCCGCCCTCCAGCACTGCGACCTCGATTCCCGGCATCGGCTTGCCCATCGAGCCGGGCTTCACCGGGAGCGCGGGGTAGTTGAGCACCGTCATCAGCGTCTCGGTCTGGCCATAGCCGTCGAGCAGGGGCACGCCGGTCGCGGCCCTCCAGCGGCGCACGATCTCCGGGTTGACCGTCTCGCCGGCGGACACCGCGAGCCGCAGCGCACCGAGGTCGTGCGCAGCGAGGTCTTCGTTCACGAGCCGGCGCAGCTCCGTCGCCGCGGCGCAGAACACCGTGACGCGGTGCCGCGCCAGCAGCCGCAGGCGCTCGCGCGGCTCGAACGGCCCGTCGTAGAACAGCACTGCGGCGCCGCAGCTCCAGGGGCCGAAGAGGATCGCCGTCCCGGCCTTGCTCCAGCCGGTGTCGGCGGTGCACCACATGAGGTCGGCGGGACCCAGGTCGTGCCAGAAGCGCGACGAGTAGCGCCAGGCGAAGAGCGCGCGCGCGGCGTGCGTCACGCCCTTCGGGCTGCCGCTCGAGCCCGAGGTGTAGTAGATCGCCGCCGGCTCCTCCATGCCGAGCGGCACGGCGGGGAACTCCGACGGGCCGCGGCCGAGCTCGGTCTCGAAGTCGAGCCAGCCTTCGGCGCCGCCGACCGCGACGCGGATCGGCAGCGGCCCGAACTTGGCCGTGCTCGAGCGCGTGGTGATCGCCGCGCGCGCGCCGGAGTGCCCGGCGCGGAACGCCACGTCCCTCTGCGTCAGCATCTCGATGCAGGGAATCGGGATCGCGCCCAGGCGCAGGCAGGCGAGCATCGCGATCTGCCACTCGGGGATGCGCGGCAGCATGACGATGACGCGGTCGCCCTTCGCCAGGCCGCGCGCTGCGAGCGCCCCGGCGAGGCGCGAGGAGAGCTCGCGCATCTGCCCGAACGTGTAGCGGCGCTCCTCGCCCGCCGCGTTGCGCCACAGGAGCGCGAGCTTGTCCGGATCGCAGGCGTCCGCCACGTCGCCGGCGAAGTTGAACGCGGCGGGCAGCTCCCAGCGGAAGCCCGCATACGCCTCGGCGTAGTCGCGCATCCTGCCGGATGCGCCTAGCCTCGCAGCCACCCGTTCCAGATCCTGCGCGCCGGCTCGACGGTCTCGCTCGCGGTCAGGCCCACGGCTATTCCCGATCGGGAGTAATCGTCCGCGGCGCAGCCGTGCAGGTGCACGCCGAGCACGAGCGCCGCCTCGCCGGAGAGCCGCTGCGCGAGCAGCGCCCCGAGGATCCCCGCCAGCACGTCGCCCATGCCGGCCGAAGCCATGCCGGGATTGCCCGAGGTGTTGATGAACCAGTGCCCGTCACGTGCCACGATCACGCTGCCGGCCCCTTTCAGCACGACGTGCGCGTTCAGCTGCCGGCGCAGGCTGCGCGCGGCGGCCAGGCGGTCGACCTGGACGTCGCTCGTCTTCGCCCCGAGCAGGCGCGCCGCTTCCGCGGGGTGGGGGGTGGCGAGCGTCTCGGCGCGCCGGCGCGCGCAGGCCGCGCGCAGGTCCTCGCTCGCCGCCAGCAGGTTGAGCGCATCGGCATCGAGCACGCACGGGATGTCGCTCGCGAGCACCGCCCCGAGCAGCGCCCCGGCGCGCTCGCCGTCGCCGAGTCCCGGCCCGATCACGACCGCGTCCAGGTCCAGGCCGAGCGCGTCGTCGGGGTGGCGCAGCATCAGCTCGGGCGCGGCCGGGTCTGCGGCGAGCTCCTCGAGCAGCCCCACGTAGACGCGGCCCGCGCCGAGCTTGAGCGCTGCCCGCCCCGCGAGCAGCGCCGCGCCCGTCATGCCGCCCGCGCCGCCGAGCACCGCGAGCGAGCCCGCCATTCCCTTGTGGAAGTTGCGCGGCCGGCGCTTGAGCACGTTGCCGAAAAGCGCGGGCGCGGCGACCCAGCCGGTGGCAGGGACCAGCCTGCCGGGCTCGAGCCCCAGCGCCGCGACGCTCACCTCGCCGCAGTGGTCCGGCCCGTCGAGGGTGAGGAGGCCGGGCTTGAGCGCGATGAACGTGATGGTGTGCGTCGCGCGCACCGCGTGGCCGAGCACGCGCCCGGTGTCCGAGGCGACGCCGCTCGGGATATCGAGCGCGAGCACGGGGCAGGACTGGGCGTTGGCGTAGTCGACGAGGCGCGCGTGGGCGCCTTCGATCGGCCGCCTGAGGCCGATGCCGAACAGGCCATCGACGACCAGGCCCCAGCGCACGTCCTGCGGGATGTCGTCGAATCTCTCTGCGAGGCAGACGCGGAAGAAGCGCTCCTTGAGCAGCCGCGCCACGGCCTTCGCATCGCCGCCGTTGTTGCCGGGTCCGGCGAGCACCAGCACGTCCTTGGCGCTCTGCCCGGCGAGCTGCGCGGCAAGGTCGGCGGCGGCCGCGCCGGCGCGCTCCATGAGGGGAGGCGATGCCTCGCCCGCCGCATCCTCGATGGCGCGGATGTCCTGCGTCAGGTAGATGGGATCGGGCATGGTCGCTAGCGCAGCAGCTCGTATTTTCCGCCGCGCTCGAGCGCCCGGCCATAGGCCGGCCGGGCGTGGATGCGCTCGAGAAACGCGATCAGCCTCGGCCGCGACGCATCGAGCCCGCCGCGCGCGGCGGCGGCCTCCAGCGGAAAGCTCATCTGGATGTCCGCCGCGCTGAACTCCGGGCCGGCGAACCAGTCTCGCTTGGCGAGCTCCGCCTCCATGAAGTCGAGGTTGCGCTGCAGGTTGGGCAGCACGACAGCGTCCTTCGCGCGGCGTGCCAGCGCCCGCGCGATCGGACGCGCGAAGAAAGGCATCGGTGCCTTCTCCATGCGGTCGAGCACGAGCTTCATCAGCAGCGGCGGCATCGCCGTGCCCTCGGCGAAGTGCAGCCAGTAGCGGTAGCGCAGCCGCTCGGGCGAGCCGGCCGGCGGCACGAGCCGCCCGTTGCCGTAGCGCTCCACGAGGTACTCGACGATGGCGCCGGACTCCGCCAGCGTCAGGTCGCCATCGGTGATGACCGGCGATTTGCCCAGCGCATGCACCGCGCGCAACTCGGGCGGCGCGAGCATGGTCTGGCGATTGCGCTCGTAGCGCTTTACCTCGTAAGGGAGGCCCAGCTCCTCGAGCAGCCACAGCACGCGCTGCGAGCGCGAGTTGTTGAGGTGGTGCACGAGGATCATCGCGCGCCTACTTCTTCGTCGCTCCGAGCAGCAGGTCAGGCAGCCAGGTCGCGATCTGCGGGAAGGCGATCACCACCACCAGCGCGAGCACCATCATGAAGAAGAACGGCAGCGAGGCGAGCGCGACGTAGTTGGAGTCGCGCCCGCTCATGGTCTGCAGCACGAACAGGTTGAAGCCGAGCGGCGGGGTGAGCTCGGCGATCTCCACCAGGATGACGATGAAGATGCCGAACCAGACGAGGTCGAAGCCCGCCGCCTCGATCATCGGCAGCACGATCGACGTGGTGAGCACGATCATGGAGATGCCGTCCAGCGCCGTGCCGAGCACCAGGTAGATGAGGGCGAGCACGGCGATCAGCGCGTAGGGGCTCGCGCCGAGCCCGGCCACCCACTCGGCGAGCGCGCGCGGGATGCCGGTGAAGGCCATCGCCGAGCTCAAGAAAGCTGCGCCCGCGAGGATGAACAGGATCATGCAGGAGAGCCGGGTCGCGCCCATCAGGCTCGCCCAGAAGTTCTCGCGCCTGAGCGAGCGGCTCCACCACGCGATGCCGAGCGCGCCCAGCACGCCGAAGGCCGCGGCTTCGGTGGCGGTGGCGTAGCCGGTGAACATGACCCCCATGACGAAGCCGATGAGCACGAGGCAGGGGATGAGGTTGCGCGCGCGGCGCACGCGCTCCGTGAAGCTCATGCGCTCGACCTCTTGCGGCGTCCTGTCCGGGTTGAGCAGCGCCCAGGCGACGATGTAGCCGGAGAAGAGCAGCACCAGCATCGCTCCGGGCAGCACGCCGGCGACGAACATCTTGAGGATCGACACTTCCGCCGCCACCGCGTAGACGATCATGATGATCGAGGGCGGGATCAGCAGCCCCAGGGTGCCGGCGCCGCACAGCGACCCCAGGCACACCTTTTCGTCGTAGCCGCGCCGGCGCAGCTCCGGCAGCGCCACCTTGGCGATGGTGGCGCAGGTCGCCGAGGAGGACCCCGACACCGCGGCGAAGATGCCGCAGCCGAAGATGTTGACGTGCATCAGGCGCCCGGGAAGCCAGGCGAGCCAGGGCGCGAGCCCCTCGAACATCTCGTCGGAGAGCCGGGTGCGGAAGAGGATCTCCCCCATCCAGACGAAGAGCGGCAGCGCGGCGAGCGTCCAGGAGGCGTTCGAGCCCCAGAACGCCTGGAACAGGTTGACCTCCGGCGGGCTGGAGGTGAAGAACTGCAGCCCGAACCATGCCGCGATGCCCATCGCGATCGCGATCCAGACCCCGCCCGCAAGCAGCACCAGCAGCAGCACGAAGACGATCCCCGCGACGGCGAGCGTGCTCACAGCGTCTCGGTGAAGTCCTTGTTGGCGCGGCGCTCGGCTTCCGCGATCTCGTAGGCGGGCCTGCCACCGCGCGCGAGCACTACCAGCTCGTCGAGCACCGCGACGAACAGCACCAGGGCGCCGAGCACGAAGCTCATCTGCGGGATCCAGATCGGGATCCGGATCAGCCCCTGCGCCACCTCCTCGAACTTCCAGCTCTGCCAGACGAAGCGCGTCACCGCGTACACCATGTAGCCCGCGAACGTCGCGGTGAGGGCGAGGCAGGCGAGGTCGATGCGGCGGCGCGCCGCGGGCGCGAAGCGCTCGATCAGCAGTCCCACGCGCACCAGCTCGCCGCGCCGGAAGGTGTGGCCGAGCGCGAAGAAGGCCGCAGCCGCGCACAGCCACCCCACGATGTCGTCGGCGCCGCGCAGCAGCAGCCCCACCTCGCGCATCCCGGCCTGCGCCAGCATCACGACGGCGATCGACGCGAGGCAGACCGCCGCCGCCGCGCCGCTCGCGGCGTACAGGCGGTCGAGGAACCGCCGCAAGCTACTTGCCGCGGTAGGCCCTGATGATCGCGTGCCCGTCGTCGCCGGCCGCCTTCTGCCATTCGGCGGCCATCTGCTCGCCCACCTTCTCGAAAGCGGACTTCATCGCGGCGTCGGGATCGCGCACGCTCATGCCGTTCTTCGCCAGCGTCTCGTTGCCCTCCCGCTCGCGCGCCCGCGACATCTCCCAGCCGCGCTTCTCGGCGGCGGCGGCGGCCTTGACGAGCGCGCTCTGCTGGTCCTTGGGCAGCCCGGCGAAGCCGCGCTGGTTCACCACCACCGCGTTCTTCGGGTGCATGGCGCTCGTCTTGTAGTAGTTCTTGACGAACTCCCAGGCCTTGGTGGAGGTTCCCGTGGCGGAGGACGTGATCATGGCCTGGATCGCGCCGGTGGCGAACATCTGCGGCACCTCGGGCACCTGCACCACGGTGGGGCTCGCGCCGAGCAGCTCGGCGAGCCGCGCGGTCATCGGGCTGTAGGTGCGGAACTTGCTGCCCTTGAGATCGCCGATCGACTTCAGCGGCTCCTTGGTGTAGATGCCCTGGCCGGGCCAGGCGACCGAGTAGAGCAGCTTCATGCCGCGTCCCTGGAGCTTGCGCTCGAGCGCCGGCTTCTGCGCCACATAGAGCTTCCAGGCATTGTCGTAGCCCGCGGCGAGGAAGGGCACGTTGTCGGCGTTGAACACTGGCTCCTCGTTGCCGAACTGGCCGAGCAGGAATTCGGCGATGTTCACCTGCCCGGTGGACACCGCGCGCATGATGTCCGGGTGCTTGATGAGCGCGCCGTTGGAGTGCACCGCGATGTCGAGCTTGCCGCCGGTCGCCTTCTTCACGTCCTCCACGAAGCTGCGCACGTTGCGGGTGTGAAACTCGCCGTCGGAGTACGGCGTGGGCATGTCCCACTTGGTCTGCGCCTGCGCGGCGGGCGCGCCGAGCGCGGCGAGCGCGCCGGCCAGGGCGGCGGCGAGCAGGGTTCTACGCGTGTTCATGATCTCTCCCGGGTTATGGGTGAAGCAGGGCGGCGACATATTCGGCCAACGCGAGCGACGCTGTCAATCCGGGCGATTCGATGCCGAACAGGTTCGCCAGCCCCGGCACGCCGTGCTCGGCCGGTCCCTGGATCTGGAAGTCCTGCGCCGGCTCGCCCGGACCCGCGGTCTTCGGCCTGATGCCGCAGTAGTCGGGGGCGAGCGCCCCCTCGGGCAGCCCCGGCCAGTAGCGGCGGATCGAGGCGTAGAAGCGCTCGCCACGAGTCGGGTCGACACCGTAGGACACCTCCTCGACCCACTCCACGTCCGGGCCGAAGCGCGCGCGGCCCGCGAGGTCGAGCGTGAGGTGCACGCCCAGGCCGCCCGGCTCGGGGACCGGGTAGACCAGGCGCGAGAACGGCGCGCGCCGCGCAAGCGAGTAGTAGTTGCCCTTGGCGTAGAGTTGGCGCGGCGCTAGTTCCTCCGGATAGCCCTCGATGCGCCGCGCCACCGCGGGCGCGTGCAGCCCGGCGCTGTTGACCAGGAGCCGCGCGCGGATCGCCGCACCCGCGGCACGCAGCTCGAACCCCCGTCCGGTCGCGGCGGCGCGCTCGAGCGGGCTCCTGAGCGCCAGCATCGCGCCGGCGGCCTCGGCCTCGCCCAGCAGCGCCAGCATCAGCGCGTGGCTGTCGACGATCCCCGTGGAGGGCGAGTGCAGCGCGGCGACGCAGCGCAGCTCGGGCTCCATAGCGATGGCCTGCGCCGAGGTCAGCGGCACGAGGTCGACGGCGCCGTTGGCGAGCGCCTTGCGCCGGATCGCCTCTAGCTCATCGAGCTGCGACGCCGCGGTCGCCACGATCAGCTTGCCGCAGCGCCGGTGCGGCACGTCACGGCTCCTGCAGTATTCGTAGAGGCGCATCTTTCCTTCCAGGCAGGAGCGCGCCTTCAGCGACCCGGCGGCGTAGTAGATCCCGGCGTGGATCACCTCGGAGTTGCGCGAGCTGGTGTGCGTGCCGATCGCATCCTCGGCCTCGAGGATCACCACCTCTCGCCCGGCGAGCGCGAGCGCGCGCGCCACCGCGAGCCCGACCACGCCCGCGCCCAGCACCACGCACTCGACCTCATCCATGCACCGCTCCTCGCGGCAGGCGCGCATAGAGCAGCCGCTCCGCGGCGAAGGCGCCTGCCCCGGCGAGCGCGACCGCCGCCGCCATCGGGCGAGCGCTGCCGTCGAAGGCGGCGCCGAGCGCGGCGCTCGCGAGCGCCCCGAGCGCGAAGGGCAGCACGCCCAGCAGCGAGGAGGCGGCGCCCGCCATGGCCGGGAAGGGGGTGAGCGCCGCCGCGGTGGCGTTGGGCACGATGAAGGCGAGGGCGATGACATAGGCGAGCATCGGCGCCACGATCGCGCTCCAATGGGTGACCCCGGCGAAGGCGAGCGCGGCGAGCGTGCCGCCGGCGGCCAGCGCGAGCGCCGCGCCCGCGCGCAGAAGGCCCGCCATGCCGAGGCGGTGCACCAGGCGGCTGCAGGCGAAGCCGCCGGCGAGGTGGCCGACCATGATCGCCGCGAAGGCGAAGCTGAACCCGGCGGGTGACAGGCCGAGCGCCTGCACCATGACGAGCGAGGAATTCGAGACGAAGGCGACGATGCCCACCAGCGCACAGAGCAGCGTGGCGAGGGGCGCGACGAAGCGCCGGTCGCCGAGCAGCCGCGCGAAGCTCGCCGCGACACGCCCCGGCGCGATCGGCGCACGCTCGGGCGGCGCGGTCTCGCTCAGGGCGAGCGCGACCGCAGCGAGCAGCGCCGCCGCAATCGCTGCGTAGAGCCAGAACACCGCCTGCCAGCCCCAGGCGAGCGCCTGCGCGCCGGCGAGCGGCGCGAAGATCGGCACCAGGCCGAACACCACGGTCATGCGCCCGAGCAGCTGCGCGGCATGCTCGCGCGCATAGAGGTCGCGCACGACCGAGCGCGCGATCACCGAGCCGCTCGACATCGCGATGCCCTGCGCGCAGCGCAGCGCGGCCACCGCCGCGAGCGACTGCGCGGTCGCCGCGGCCAGGCTGGCGGCGAGAAACAGCGCCAGGCCCGCGAGCAGCGCCGGCTTGCGCCCGTAGCGGTCCGACACCGGACCCCACAGCAGCTGCCCGCCCGCCAGGCCGAGGAGATAGGTGGTGACGCAGAACTGCGCGGCGCCGGGAGACGCATCGAAGGCGCGCGCGATCGCCGGCACCGCCGGCAGGAACAGGTCCATGCCGAGCGCGGCGAGGCCGATCACGAGGCCGAGCAGCAGCGTCAGCCCGGCGGAGGCCGGGGCGGGAGCAGCGGTCACTTTAGAATGCCGATTGTAAATGGCGCACGCGCAGCCTTCGCACCGCTGGCAGTTCTGGATCGACCGCGGCGGCACCTTCACCGACGTCGTCGCGCGCCGGTCCGACGGCGCGCTCGAGACGCTCAAGCTCCTCTCCGAGAACCCGGGGCGCTACCCGGACGCGGCGCTCGCGGGGATTCGCGCGCTGCTCGGCATCGGACCCGGGGAGCCCATCCCCGCGGCGTGCATCGACGCCGTGAAGATGGGCACCACGGTGGCGACCAACGCGCTGCTCGAGAGGAAGGGCGAGCCTACGGCGCTGCTCGTCACGCAAGGCTTCAGGGACGCGCTCCGCATCGCCTACCAGAACCGCCCGCGCCTGTTCGATCTGAACATCGTCCTCCCGGAGATGCTGTATGCGAGGGTGGTCGAGGTTCAGGAGCGGATCGGCGCGCGCGGCGAGCTCGTGCGTCCGCTCGACGAGGCGCTCGCACGCGCCGATCTCGTGGAAATCCGGAACACGGGCATCAAGTCGGTCGCGATCGTCTTCATGCACGGTTACCGCTATCCGGCGCACGAGGCGAGGGTGGCCGAGATCGCGAAGGAGGCGGGCTTCGCCCAGATCTCCGTGTCGCACCAGGTGAGCCCGCTCATGAAGCTGGTGGGGCGCGGCGACACCACGGTGGTGGACGCCTACCTCTCGCCGATCCTGCGGCGCTACGTGGAGGGCGTCGCCGCCGAGCTGCGCGGCACGCGCCTCATGTTCATGCAGTCGAACGGGGGCCTCGCGGATGCGCGCCGCTTCCAGGGCAAGGACTCGATCCTCTCGGGGCCGGCGGGAGGCATCGTGGGCGCCGTGCGCACCTCGCTCGCCGCGGGTTTCGGCCGCGTGATCTGCTTCGACATGGGCGGCACCTCCACCGACGTGTCGCACTACGCGGGGGAGTTCGAGCGCGCCTTCGAGACGCGCGTGGCGGGCGTGCGCCTGCGTGCGCCGATGATGAGCATCCACACCGTCGCCGCGGGCGGCGGCTCGATCCTGCACTTCGACGGCGCGCGCTACCGCGTCGGCCCCGATTCGGCGGGCGCCGATCCCGGCCCGGCCTGCTACCGGCGCGGCGGGCCGCTCGCGGTGACGGACGCCAACCTCATGCTCGGCAAGATCCAGCCGGCGCACTTTCCGCGCGTCTTCGGCGCGGACGGCGCGCAGCCCCTCGACCCCGACATCGTGGAGCGGAAGTTCCGCGAGCTGCAGGCGAGCATCGGCGACGGCCGCAGCCTCGAGGCGATCGCCGAGGGATTCGTCCAGATCGCCGTCGGCAACATGGCGAACGCGATCAAGCACATCTCGGTGCAGCGCGGCCACGACGTCACCGCCTACACCCTGTGCTGCTTCGGCGGCGCCGCTGGCCAGCACGCCTGCCTGGTGGCCGACGCGCTCGCCATGAGCCGCGTCCTCATCCACCCGCTCGCGGGCGTGCTCTCGGCCTACGGCATGGGGCTCGCCGACCAGGCCGCGCTGCGGGAGAAATCGGTCGAAGCGCCGCTCGAGGAAGCGGGGCGCGGCGCGCTCGAAGAGCAGCTGGAGGGGCTCGCGATCGCGGCGCGCGCAGAGCTGCTCGGGCAGGGGGTGGCCGCCGGGCGGATCACGGTCGCGCGGCGCGTGCACCTCAAGTACGAGGGGACCGATACGGCGCTCGCGGTGAACGCCGGCACGGTGCAGGAGATGAAGCGGGAGTTCGAGGCGGCCTATCGCAGGCAGTTCTCCTTCCTGATGCCGGAGAAGGCGATCATCGCCGAGGCGGTCTCGGTGGAGGCGAACGGGGGAGCGGAGGAGCCGGGCCTTGAAAATGATCGCCTCCTTTCCGGCGGCCTCGGTGCCGGAAAGGAGGCGAAACCTCTCGAGACCGTGCGCATGTATACGGCCGGTCAATGGCACGACACCCCGCTCTACCGAAGGGCGGCGCTTGGACCGGGCAGCAGGCTGAACGGCCCCGCCATCATCGCCGAGGCCAACGCGACGACCGTGGTCGAGCCGGGGTGGCGCGCCGAGGTGACGGCGGCGGGCAACCTGGTGCTGGAGCGCAGCGTGCCGCGCGCCGGCCGCGCCGCCGTCGGCACCGCGGCCGACCCCGTGATGCTCGAGATCTTCAACAGCCTCTTCATGTCGATCGCGGAGCGCATGGGCCTGGCGCTGCAGCACACGGCCCACTCGGTGAACATCAAGGAGCGGCTGGATTTCTCCTGTGCCCTGTTCGACGACGCGGGCGACCTGATCGCCAACGCGCCGCACATGCCGGTGCACCTGGGCTCGATGGGCGAGTCGGTGAAGACGGTGATGCGCGAGAACCGGGGCGCGATCCGGCCCGGCGACGTCTACATGCTGAACGCCCCCTACAACGGCGGCACGCACCTGCCGGACGTCACCGTGATCACGCCGGTGTTCGACGCGGCGGGACGGGAAATCCTCTTCTACGTGGGCTCGCGCGGGCACCACGCCGACATCGGGGGCCTCACCCCGGGCTCGATGCCGCCGGGCTCCAGGACGGTGGAGGAGGAGGGCGTGCTGATCGACAACTTCCTGCTGCTGGAGCGCGGCCGGCTGCGCAGCCGCGAGACGCTCGCGCTGCTCGGCTCGGGCCGCTGGCCGGCGCGCAACCCGCAGCAGAACCTCGCCGACCTCAAGGCGCAGGTCGCGGCCAACGCCACGGGCGCGCAGGCGCTCGGCGAGATGGTGGCCTACTTCGGGCTGGACGTGGTGCGCGCCTACATGCGCCACGTCCAGGCGAACGCCGAGGAGTCGGTGCGCCGGGTGATCGGCGTGCTGAAAGACGGCGCGTTCGAATATCCGATGGACAACGGCGCCACCATCCGCGTCGCGATCCGCATCGGCGCCGAGCGGCGCAGCGCCCGCATCGACTTCGGCGGCACCTCCCCCCAGCGCCCCGACAACTTCAACGCCCCGGCGGCGGTGTGCATGGCGGCGGTGCTGTACGTCTTCCGCACCCTGGTCGCGGACGAGATCCCGCTCAACGCGGGGTGCCTGCGGCCGCTCGAGGTGGCGATCCCCGAAGGCTCGATGCTGCGGCCGCGCTACCCCGCGGCGGTGGTCGCCGGGAACGTCGAGACCTCGCAGGGCATCACCGACGCGCTCTACGGCGCGCTCGGCGCGCTCGCCGCCTCGCAGGGCACGATGAACAACTTCACCTTCGGCAACGCGCGCTACCAGTACTACGAGACCGTGGCCGGCGGCGCGGGCGCCGGCCCGGGGTTCGCCGGCGCCGACGTGGTGCAGACGCACATGACCAATTCGCGTCTCACCGACCCCGAGGTGCTCGAGTGGCGCTTCCCGGTGCGGCTGGAGAGCTTCGAGATCCGCCGCGGCTCGGGCGGGGCGGGGCGCTGGCGCGGCGGCGACGGGGCGGTGCGGCGCGTGCGGTTCCTCGAGCCGATGACTGCGGCGATCCTCTCCGGGCACCGGCGGGTGGCGCCGCACGGCCTGGCGGGCGGCGGCGACGGCGCCCGGGGGCGCAACTACGTGCTGCGCGCCGACGGCAGCCGTGTCGAGCTCGGGCCCTTCGATCGCATCGAGATGGCTGCGGGGGATGTCTTCGTCATCGAGACCCCGGGCGGGGGCGGCTACGGGCGTGCCTCTGCGTAGGGCGTGCTTATAATACGGGCCGACCCGTACCGCGACCGTCCCCGACCCCGCTTGCCCTTCAATCCGACCGCGATCTTCTCCAAGACCGGCAAGGGCGTGCAGGAGGCTTCCGGCAAGACCAGCCACCTGTCGCGCGCCGACCGCAACGTGCTGAAGGAGATCGACGGCAAGACGGCGCTCGTCGACGTGGCGGGCAAGTTCGAGAAGATTCCGCCCGAGAAGTTCGACGCCCTCATCGAGCAGCTCGACAAGGACGGCTTCATCCGAGAAGTGTCCTCGGGCGTGCAGCAGGCGCCCTCGCCGCCGCCGCGATACGCGCCGCCGCCCCGCGGCGCGCCGCCGCCACCGAAGAAGGACCCCGGGGAGGAGTTGGACTTCACTGCGGCGATCTCCTCGCCGCCGAAGGCCCCTGTGGGCGCGCCCAAGCCGCCGCCGTTGGATCTTGCCGCCAATGCGCGCGCCGGGGCCGAGCGCCAGGCCAAGGAGAAGGAGCAGTTCGACTTCCGCGCTCGCGAGGAGGCCGAAGCCAAGGCCAAGGCCGAAACGGCCGCGAAGGCGAAGGCCGAAGCCGAGGCGAGGGCGCGTGCCGCTGCGGAGGCGAAGGCGAAGGCCGAGGCGGAAGCCAAGGCGCGGGCCGAGGCCGAGGTGAAGGCGCGCCAGGCGCGCGACATGGCGCTGCGGCTCGCCGCCGAGGCCAAGGCGCGGGCGGACGCCGAGTCGAAGGAGAAGGCGCGGCTTGAAGCCGAGCTCAAGGCGACCCGCGAGGAGGCCGAGCGCAGGGCGCAGGAGGCCGCCGAGCAGGCGCGCAGGGAGCTCGAGGAGAAGGCGAAGCGCGAGGCCGAGGAGCTGCGCCAGAAGCTCGAGGCCGAGATGCGCGCCAAGCTCGAGGAGGAGCGCGCCAAGGTCGAGGCCGAGCGCAAGGCGCGCGAGGAGGAGGACCGCAAGCGCCGCGAGGAGGAAGAGGCGAGGCGGCGCAAGGAGGACGAGGAACGCCGGGCGCGGGAGGAGGAGGAGCGCAAGCGCCGCGAGGAAGAGGACCGCAGGCGCCGCGAGGAGGAGGAGGCGAGGCGGCGCAAGGAGGACGAGGAGCGCCGGGCGCGGGAGGAGGAGGAGCGCAGGCGGCGCGAGGAAGAGGAGGCGCGGCGGCGCAAGGAAGAGGAGGAGCGCCGCGCCAAGGAGGAGGCCGAGCGCAAGGCGCGCGAGGAGACGGAAGCGAAGCGGCGCAAGGAGGAAGAGGAGCGCCGCGCGCGCGAGGATGCCGAGCGTCGCGCCCGGGAGGAGGAGGACCGCAAGCGCCGCGAGGAGGACGAGCGCCGGCGTCGCGAGGAGGACGAGCGCCGCGCCAGGGAGGAAGCCGAACGCAAGGCGAGGGAAGAGGCGGAGCGCAAGGCGCGCGACGAGGAGGATCGCCGGCGCAGGGAAGAGGACGAGCGCCGCGCCGGGGAGGAGTCCGGGCGCAAGGCGAAGGAAGAGGCGGAGCGCAAGGCGCGCGACGAAGCGGATCGCCGGCGCGGGGAAGAAGACGAGCGGCGCGCCAAGGAGGAAGCCGAGCGCCGGGCGCGCGACGAAGCGGATCGCCGGCGCGGGGAAGAGGACGAGCGGCGCGCCAAGGAGGAAGCCGAGCGCAAGGCGAAGGCGCCCGCGCCCGCCGCCGCGGCGGGCGGAGTCGGCGACCTGCTTGCCGACCTCGACGCCTTCAGCCAGCAGGAGGAGGAGGAGCGCAAGGCGAAGGAGGAGGAGGAGCGCAAGGCGAAGGAGGCCGCCGCCAGGCGCGCGAAGGAGGAGGAGGAGGAGGAGCGCAGGCAGCGCGAGGCGGAGGAGGCCAGGCGCCGCGAGGAAGAGGTGCGCCGCAGGAAGGACGAGGAGCAGCGGCGCCGGCGCGAGGAGGAGGAGCGCGCGGCGCGCGAGGCCGAGGAGCGCGCGCAGCAGGAGGAGGAGGAGGAGCGCAAGCGCAAGGCGAAGGAGGCGCTCGCCGCGCCCGCGGCGCAGAAGGCCGCCGCCGCGCCCGGCACGGACGACATCGAGGTCTCGGACGAGGACCTCGACATGGAGGACGTCAAGCACGACGAGAAGAAGATCGGCAGGGAAGCGAAGCGCGCGGCGCAGGAGCGCGAGAAGGAAAAGGAGCACGTCGCGGCGGCGCTCACGGCGCAGCCGAAGAAGCGCGTCAACTGGGGCAAGCCGGCGGCGATTGGCCTGTTCGTGGCGCTGCTCGCGGGGGTCGGCGTGGTCCACGTGATGCCCCTCTCGACAGGCGACTACGAGAAGGGCGCATCCGAGGCCCTCGGCATGCCGGTGAAGATCGGCGGCGCGCGGCTCTCGCTCTTCACCGGCGTGCAGGTCAGCTTCGAGCGCGTGGCGATCGGGGACGCGGTCAGGGTGCGCGCCGCGCGCGGCTATCCCGCGATCGGCGCGCTGTTCGGCGCGCGCAAGGCCTTCGGCCGCATCGAGCTGGAGGGCCTGACGCTCGGGCAGGAGCGGCTGGGCGGGGCGCTGCTCGGCAAGCTGCAGGGCGAGAACTTCAGCGTCGAGCGCATCGTGATGAAGAAGGCGAAGTTCGAAGGGCCGATCGCGCTGCCCGAGCTGGACGTGGAGGTGCTGATCGGCGGCGACGGCGCGCCGCAGTCGGTGACGGCGAAGAGCGCCGAGGGCCTGACGCTGCGCCTGTCGCCCAGGGGCTCGGAGATCGGGGTGGAGGCGAGCGCCTCGAGCTTCGCGGTGCCGTTCGTGCCGGCGCTCTCGCTCGCGGACTTCAGCATGAAGGGCAGCGCGACCCGCGACGGCCTGAGCATCAGCGAGTTCGACGGCCGCGCCTTCGACGGCGTGATCAACGGCAGCGCGCGCGTGCGCTGGGGCGCGAGCTGGTCGGCCGAGGGCGAGGTGCGCACGCGCGGTGTGAACGTCGCGGTGTTCGCCCCCACGCTGGTCTCGGAAGGCAAGGTGGAAGGGCGCGGCGCCTACCGCATGAGCGGCGCAGCGCCGGCTCGGCTCTTCGAGAGCGCGCGGCTGGAGGGCGGCTTCAAGATCGAGCGGGGCGTGCTCGGCAGCTTCGACCTGACGCGCGCGCTGCAGACCGGCGGCGCGCAGGCGGCCGGCCGCACGCTCTTCCAGGAGCTCTCGGCGCAGGGCGTGTACGAGAAGGGCACGGTGCAGCTGCGCGAGGTCAAGGTCTCCTCCGGGGCGATGAACGCCGTCGCGGGCCTCGACATCGACCCGGGCGGCGCGCTCTCGGGCAAGATCGCCGCCGAGGTGAAGACGCCGACGCAGACGCTGCGTGCCGCGCTCAACATCTCGGGCAAGCTCACCGACCCGGTGGTGCGCAAGTAGGCTGCGGCAGCCGGTATAATCCGGCTTTACCGGCTGCACGATGCCAACGGTTCTCAGCTTCCGCGGCGCGGTCGCGCTCTCGGATTTCAGGCTGGCCAAGCTTCTCCCCCGCCTCCAGCAGGTCCACGCCGGCATCCGCGGCCTCGCGGCTGAGTTGCGGCACTTCGTGGAAGTCGAAAGGGAGCCGGAGGCCGCCGAGCGCAAGCTGCTCGAGCGCCTGCTCGAGTACGGCGAGCCTCCGCAAGGCAAGCCCCGGGGGACGCTGTTCTTGGTCGTCCCGCGCCTGGGGACGATCTCGCCCTGGTCCTCGAAGGCGACCGACATCGCGCGCAATTGCGGCCTCGCGGCGGTGCGGCGCATCGAGCGCGGCACCGCCTTCTTCCTCGAGGGGAGATTGCCGCAGGAGGCGCATCCGAAGCTCGCCGCGCAGCTCCACGACCGCATGACGGAGACCGTGCTCGGCTCGCTCGAGGCGGCGGCCGCGCTGTTCCGCCACGTGCCGGCGCGCCCGCTCGCCCGCGTGTCGCGCGCCAGGCTCGCGGAGGCGAACCGGGAGCTGGGGCTCGCGCTCTCGGCGGACGAGATCGCGTACCTGCGCGCCGCCTACGACACGCTGGGGCGCGATCCGACGGACGCCGAGCTCACCATGTTCGCGCAGGCGAACTCGGAGCACTGCCGCCACAAGATCTTCAACGCCGACTGGATCGTGGACGGCGAGCGCCAGCCGCAGTCGCTCTTCGCCATGATCCGGCAGACGCACGCCGCGCACCCGCAGGGAACGGTGCTCGCCTACGCCGACAACGCCGCGATCATGGAGGGGCGCATCGCGCATCGCTTCTTTCCGAACGGCGACGGCGTCTACCGCGCCCACGCGGAGCTTACGCACACGGTGATGAAGTGCGAGACGCACAACCACCCCACGGCGATCGCGCCGTTCCCCGGCGCGGCGACCGGGGCGGGCGGGGAGATCCGCGACGAGGGCGCGACCGGCCGCGGCGCCAAGCCCAAGGCAGGGCTCGTCGGCTACACGGTCTCGCACCTGCGCATCCCCGGGGGCGTGGAGCCCTGGGAGCGGCGCGACTACGGCAAGCCCGGCCGCATCGTCTCGGCGCTCGGGATCATGCTCGAGGCGCCGATCGGCGCCGCCTCGTTCAACAACGAGTTCGGCCGGCCGAACCTCGCCGGGTGGTTCCGCACCTTCGAGGCCTTCGACGGCGAGCGGCTGCGCGGCTACCACAAGCCGATCATGCTGGCGGGCGGGGTGGGCAGCATCGCGGCGGCGCAGTCGCACAAGGCGCCGCTGCCCGAGGGCGCGCTGCTGGTGCAGCTCGGCGGCCCCGGCATGCTGATCGGCATGGGCGGCGGCGCGGCCTCCTCGCTCGGGGCGGGCGCCAACGCCGAGGACCTCGACTTCGACTCGGTGCAGCGCGGCAACGCCGAGATCCAGCGCCGCG
>CAZOWR010000025.1:0-20533 GCA_964583645.1 uncultured Enterobacteriaceae bacterium | reverse complement strand
GCCCTCGGCGAGCGTGGTCTCGTAGGCGCGGTTGATCGCCTCCTTCGCCATCATCACCACCGGCAGCGAGTAGCCGGCGATGGTCTCGGCAGCCGCCAGCGCTTCCTCCATGAGCCTGGCCGCGGGCACGACGCGGGACACCAGGCCCGCGCGCTCGGCCTCCTGCGCGTCCATCATGCGCGCCGTGAGCACCAGGTCCATCGCCTTCGCCTTGCCCACGGCGCGCGGCAGGCGCTGCGTGCCCCCCGACCCCGGAAAGGTGCCGAGGTTGATCTCGGGCTGGCCGAACCGCGCCGTGTCGGCCGCGATCACGAGGTCGCACATCATCGCCAGCTCGCAGCCCCCGCCGAGCGCGTAGCCCGCGACCGCGGCGATCACGGGCTTGCGCACGCGCGTCACGTGCTCCCAGTCGCGCGTGACGTAGTCGGACTTGAGCACGTCCATGAAGTCGTAGTCCTTCATGGCGACGATGTCGGCGCCCGCCGCGAAGGCCTTCTCGCTGCCGGTGATGACGATCGCGCCGACGCCGTCGTCGGCGTCGAGGCCCTGCAGCGCCGCGCCCAGCTCCTGCATCAGCCGGGCGTTGAGCGCGTTCAGCTGCTTCGGGCGGTCGAGCGTGACCAGGCCGACGCGGCCCTTCAGCTCGACGCGGATGAATTCGTAGCTCATCGGCCTCCCCTGGCTCGGACTACATGCGCTGCGAGAGCTGGTTGCGCTGCTCGAGCTCCGCCTCGAACTGCGCCATCTCGGGTCCCAGCGCGTCGCGCGCCGACACCACGCCGACGACCCGGCCGGCGTCGACGACCGGGACGTGCCGGAAAGCGCCGTCGTACATCAGGTGCAGCGCGTGGTTGAGCGGGCGCTCGGCCGCCACGGTGACCGGGTCCGGCGTCATGACCTGCGCAAGGCGCGTGGACTCGGGATCGAGTCCCCGCGCGAGCACGCGAAACAGCGCGTCGCGCTCCGTGAAGATGCCGATCAGCCGCCCGCCCTCGAGCACGGGCAGCGCGCCGACACGCTCGCGCGCCATCACGCCGGCGGCCTCGCGCACCGTGAGCTCGGGCGGCGCCGAGACGAGCTTGCGCTGGGCGACGATCTCCCTGATCGGGCGGGTTGGCATGGCGACCTCCCTCCGGAGAACCCGGGAAGCGGATTCAATTCTACTGCCGTTGCGTTATTCTTGACGTGCCATGCGGGCATTTCCGCTCGAGCCGATCGAGAAGGCCTCGCGCAAGCGCCTGCGCGAGCTGCAGCTGCGGCGCCTGCGCTGGTCGCTCGGCCACGCCTACCGCAACGTGGCGCACTACCGGCGCAAGCTCGACGCCGCGCGGGTCAAGCCCGCGGACTTGCGGTCGCTCGAAGACCTGGCGAAGTTCCCCTTCACCACCAAGGCCGACCTGCGCGAGACCTATCCCTTCGGCATGTTCGCGGTGCCGATGGGCAGGGTGGTCCGCATCCACGCCTCCTCCGGCACGACCGGCAAGCCCACCGTCGTCGGCTACACGGCGAAAGACATCGACACCTGGAGCCAACTCATGGCGCGCTCGCTGCGCGCCGCCGGCGCGCGGCCCGGCGACAAGGTGCACAACGCCTACGGCTACGGCCTCTTCACCGGGGGCCTCGGCGTGCACTACGGCGCGGAGCGCCTCGGCCTGGTCACGATCCCGGTCTCGGGCGGCATGACCGAGCGCCAGGTGCAGCTGATCCAGGACTTCCGGCCCGAGATCATCATGGTGACGCCCTCCTACATGCTGGCGATCGCCGACGAGATGCAGCGCCAGGGGCTCGACCCGAAGAAGTCTTCGCTGCGGGTCGGCATCTTCGGCGCCGAGCCCTGGACCAACGAGCTGCGCCGCTCGATCGAGGCGCGCACCTCGCTGCAGGCGATCGACCTCTACGGGCTCTCGGAGGTGATCGGGCCGGGCGTGGCGCAGGAGTGCATCGAGACCAAGGACGGCCTCACGCTCTGGGAAGACCACTTCTATCCCGAGGTGGTGGATCCGGCGAGCGGGGAGGTGCTGCCCGAGGGCGAAACGGGCGAGCTCGTGCTCACCTCGCTCACCAAGGAGGCGCTGCCGGTCATCCGCTACCGCACGCGCGACCTGACGCGGCTGCTGCCGCCCACGGCGCGAAGCATGCGGCGCATGGAGAAGGTCACCGGGCGCTCCGACGACATGCTGATCATCCGGGGCGTGAATCTCTTCCCGTCGCAGGTCGAGGAGCTGATCCTGAAGCAAAAGGGGCTCAGTCCCCACTACGTGCTCGAAATAAGCAAGGATGGCCCGCTCGACCACCTCACGGTGGTGGTCGAGCTCGCCCCGGGGGCCGCCGAGGCGAGCTCGGCGGCCTCGTTGCAGCATGCGATCAAGTCCACCATCGGGATTACCGCGGAGGTGAAGATCGCGCCGATCTCCGCCATCGAGCGCTCGATCGGCAAGGCGAAGCGCGTGGTGGACAAGCGCCCGAAATGATCCTCGGTCTCGGCCGCGGCGACCTGGACCAGGCGGCGCGGCTCGTCCATGCGGTGATCCCGCCCACCCCGCAGTACGCCTGGCCGCTGCTGTGCGCGCGCGCCGGGGCGGAAGTCTGGGTGAAGCACGAGAACCACACGCCCACCGGCGCCTTCAAGGTGCGCGGCGGCCTCGTGCTGATGGACGCGCTCAAGCGCGCGCAGCCCCCGCTTCCCGGGGTCGTGAGCGCCACGCGCGGCAACCACGGCCAGAGCCTCGCCTTCGCCGGGCGGCGCCTGGGGGTGCGCACGGTGATCGTGGTTCCCTTCGGCAACAGCCGCGACAAGAACGCGGCGATGCGCGCCTGGGGCGCGGAGCTGATCGAGCACGGCCGCGACTTCGACGAGGCGCGCGAGCACGCGGCGCGTCTTGCCGCCGACCAGGGGCTCGAGTTCGTGGGTCCCTTCCATGCCGAGCTCGTCGCCGGAGTCGGCAGCTACGCCATGGAGCTCTTCTCGGCGATCGCCGATCTCGACGAAGTCTACGTCCCGATCGGCTGCGGCTCGGGCATCTGCGGCGTGATCGCCTGGCGCGACGCGCTCGGGCTGCGCACGCGCGTCGTGGGCGTCGTTTCCGAGCGCGCCCCCTGCTACGCACTCTCGTTCGCGGCCGGCAAGCCGGTCGAGACCGAGAGCGCGGACACCTTCGCCGACGGGGTCGCGGTGCGCGTGCCGGTGCCGCAGGCGCTCGATGCGATCCGCGCGGGCGCCGAGCGCATCGTCGCCGTGTCGGAAGACGAGGTGCGCGCCGCGATGCGGCACCTCTTCAGCGACACGCACAACCTGATCGAGGGCGCGGGCGCCGCGCCCCTCGCGGCGCTGCTCAAGGAGGGCGCGCGCAAGGGACAGCGCTACGGCCTCATCGCCTCGGGCGGGAACATCGACCGCGAGCCCTACCTCGCCGCGCTAGGCGGCTGAGAGCAGGTCCGGCGTCCCCGACTCCAGCCGCAGCAGCGCGCGCTTCTTCGCCAAGCCCCCGGCGTACCCCGTGAGGCTGCCGTCCGCGCCCACGATGCGGTGGCACGGCACGACGATGCCGATCGGGTTGCGGCCCGTGGCCGCGCCCGCGGCGCGCGCGCCCTCGGCGAAGCCGGCGCGGCGCGCAAGCTCCCCGTAGCTGATGGTCTCGCCATAGCCCACGCCCGAGATCGCCTGCCACACCGCCTTCTGGAAGCCGGTGCCGGCAGGGTCGAGCGCCAGATCGAACGTCTTGCGCCGGCCCGCGAAGTACTCGGCGAGCTGCCGCTTCGCCCGCTTGAGGTGGGGATTCTCCGGGTCGTGCTTCCAGTCGCGCCCGCGCCCGGGATGGTGCTTCTGGCGGTCGAAGTAGACGCCGCACAGGCCGCGCTCGGTCGCGGCGAGCAGCATGCCGCCGATCGGGCTCTCGAAGGTATCGTAGTAGCGCATGTTCATTCCTTTGCAAGGGACTGCCACAGGTGCATCACCGCGTAGGCGCGCCAAGGGCGCCAGGCCTCTCCCGCCCGCAGCACGCGGCGCGCGTCCTTTTCTCCCAAGGCCTTCATCACGCCGAGGTCGGTATGCGGGAACGCGTCCGGCCAGGCGAGCGCGCGCATCGCGATGTACTGCGCGGTCCATTCCCCGACCCCCGGAATCGAGCGCAGCTTCTCCAGCGTCGCCTCGAGGTCGGCGTTCGGCATGAGCACGAGCTCGCCCCGGGCGACGAGCCGGGCGAGCGCCAGAACGGTCCGGGCGCGCGCCCCGGGCACGCCGAGGCGCGCGATGCGCCCGGGCGGCGCGCCGGCGACGCGCTCGGCCGTGGGGAAGACCGTCGTCAGCGAGTCGAAGGGCGTGTCGAGCGGCTCGCCGAGCGCCGCCGCGAAGCGGCCCGCAAGCGTGCGTGCCGCCGCGACCGTAATCCGCTGGCCCAGGATCGCGCGCACCGCGACCTCGAAGCCGTCGAACGCGCCCGGCACGCGCAGGCCCGGGTGCGCCCGCGCGAGCTCCCCGAGCGCCTGGGCCACCTCGAGCGGGTGGCAGGCGAGGTCCATAAGCGCCTTGACGCGCGAAAGCACCGGCGGCAGCGCCTTCGCGAGCGAGGCCGAGACGGCCACGCGCAGCGCGGGCTTCTTCCACGACATCCCCGCCTCGATCCAGCCGCGATGCTCGCTGCCCTCCGCGACGACGCAGGCGGTCCTGCGATAGCGGCCCTCCTGCACCGACTCCACGCCGGCGACCGCGCGCGCCGCGAGGAAGGCGCTCATCGCCGCCCAGTCGTAGGGCGGGCGCAAGGCGAGCTCGAACTCGAGCGTGTCGGCGGCGGCGCCCGATGCGGCGCGGCGCAGCGCGCTCGGCCGCAGGCGATAGCGGCTGCGGAAGAGCGCGTTGAACCGGCGCACGCTGCCGAAGCCGCTCGCGAACGCGATCTCGGTGACCGGCAGCGCGGTGTCGGTGAGCAGCCGCTTGGCAAGCAGCAGCCGCTGCGTCTGCGCGAACTCGACCGGCGAGACGCCGAACTGGGCGCCGAAGGCGCGCCGCAGGTGCCGGCCGGTGATGCCGAGGCGGCGCGCGATTCGCTCCAGGCTGCCGTCCTCCGGCGTGCGGTCCTCGATCAGGCTCGCCGCCGCCTGCGCGAGGCGCGTCGTCGCGTCCACGCTCGCGTTGCCGGGGGCGAGCTCGGGCCGGCAGCGCAGGCAGGGCCGGTAGCCGGCCGATTCCGCCGCCGCGGCGCTGGGATAGAAGCGGCAGTTCTCGCGCCGCGGCGGCTTCACCGTGCATACCGGGCGGCAGTAGATGCGCGTGGAGGACACGGCGACGAAGAAGCGCCCGTCGAAGCGCGCGTCGCGTGCGCGCATCGCCCGGTAGCAGGTGCGGGGGTCGAGCGTCATGCGCGCAGTATGGGCCCGTCCGGCGCGGCCTGCTCGCCATTTCCGGACCTGGCGGCGTCGAGTCCGAAAACGGCCAGCCGGGGGCCGCGGGTCCGGCCATGATGGCGGCGTGACGGCCCCGGACACCGCGCGCCTCGTGCTGCTCGCCGCGATCTGGGGCGGCGCCTTTCCCTTCATGCGGGTCGCGGCGCCGGTTTTCGGTCCGGTCTGGACCGCGGAGCTACGCGTGCTGCTGGGCGGCCTCGCGCTGCTCGCCTGGCTGCGCTTCACCGGCGTCGACGCCGGGCTGCGCCGCCACGCGCGCTTCTATCTCATCGTCGGCGCGATCGGCATCGCGCTCCCCTTCGCGCTGTACTCCTTTGCCGCGATGCACGCGCCGGCCTCGCTGCTCTCCATCCTCAACGCCACGGCGCCGATGTTCGGGCTCGCCTGGGGCGCCCTGTTCGGCGACGAGCGCGTGAGCCTGCGCCGCCTCCTCGGGCTCGCCGCAGGGCTCGCGGGCGTGGCGCTCGTGGCGGCTCCTGCGGGGCCGGTCGCCGACGCGCGCTTCTTCTGGGCGGTGGCAGCGGCGCTGGGCGCCTGCTGCGCCTACGGGGTGGTGGGAGTGCTGATCAAGCGATTCGCGCGCGGCGCGACGCCGCGCGGCATGGCGGCGGGCAACCAGCTTGCCGCGGCGCTCGTGCTGCTGCCGCTGCTGCCCCTCGTGCCGGCCGCGGCGGCGCCCACCGCGCTCGCGGTCGCGAACCTGCTCGGGCTCGCGCTGCTCGCGAGCGCGGTCGCCTTCCCGCTCTACTTCCGCCTCATCGCCGACCTCGGCGCGACGCGTGCGCTCACCGTGACCTATCTCATCCCGCTCTTCGGCGTGCTGTGGGGCTGGCTCTTTCTCGGCGAGACCCTCCCTGCCTCGGCCTTCGCCGGCGGCGCGCTCATCCTCGCCGGCACCGCCCTCGTCACCCGCAACTGAAAAACGGGGTCAGCCCGCGTTTCCCTGAGAAAATGGGGCCTGACCCCGATTTTCTCTCATGCGATATCCACACCTCTTTCGCCCGCTCGAGCTGCCGGGCGTGACGCTGCCCAACCGCCTCCTCATGGGCTCGATGCACACCGGGCTCGAGGCGCGGCCCGACGGCATGGAGCGCCTGGCGGCGTTCTACGCCGAGCGCGCGCGCGGCGGCGCGGCGCTCATCGTCACCGGGGGCTTCTCGCCGAACGACGCCGGGGAGCTGGGACCGCACCGCGCGCAGATGAGCACGCCCGAGGATGCCCGGCGCCACCGCGTGATCACGCGCTCGGTGCACGACGCCGGGGGCCGCATCGCGCTGCAGATCCTGCACTCGGGCCGCTACGGCTACCACAAGAGCATCGTCGCGCCCTCGCCGATCCGCTCGGGCATCAATCCGAACACGCCGCGCGAGCTGACCCGGGCGGAGATCGAGCAGACGATCGCGGATTTCGTCGCCTCGGCGAAGCTGGCGCGCGAGGCGGGCTACGACGGCGTCGAGATCATGGGCTCGGAGGGCTACCTGATCACGCAGTTCCTCGCGCCGCGCACCAACCACCGCGCCGACGACTGGGGCGGGAGCCTGGAGAACCGCATGCGCTTCGCCTGCGAGATCGTGCGCGGCGCGCGCGCGGCGACCTCGCCCGAATTCATCATCGTTTACCGCATCTCGGCGCTCGACCTCGTAGAGGGCGGCCTCACCGGCTGGGAGACCGTGGCGCTCGCGCGCGCGATCGAGGCCGCGGGCGCGACGCTGCTCAACACCGGCATCGGCTGGCACGAGGCGAGGATTCCGACCATCGCCCAGGCCGTGCCGCGCGCGGGCTTCGCCTGGGCGGCGCGCCCGCTCAAGCAGGCGGTGGCGATCCCCGTCGTCGCCTCCAACCGCATCAACGCGCCCGAGAGCGCCGAGGAGCTCCTCGCGCGGGGCGACGCCGACATGGTGTCGCTCGCGCGCGCCATGCTCGCGGACGCCGAGTTCGCCGCGAAGGCCCGCGCCGGGGACCGCGCCGGCATCAACATCTGCATCGCCTGCAACCAGGCCTGCCTCGACCACTACTTCATCGGCCAGCCCGCGAGCTGCGTGGTCAACCCGCGCGCGGGCCGCGAGACCGAGCTCGCCTACGCGCCCGCTGCCGCGCGCAAGCGCATCGCCGTGATCGGCGGGGGCCCGGCCGGGCTCTCCTGCGCCGCGGTCGCGGCCGAGCGCGGCCATGAGGTGGTGCTCTACGAGCGCTCGGCGCAGCTCGGCGGCCAGTTCAATCTCGCCAAGCGCATCCCCGGCAAGCAGGAGTTCGCCGAGTCGATCGCCTACTACGCCGAGCGCCTGCGCCGCGCGGGCGCCCGGGTCGTCCTGAATGCCTCGCCGCGGGAGGCAGACCTGCGGGGCTACGACGAGGTCGTGCTCGCCACGGGAATCGATCCGCGCCGCCCGGCGATCCCCGGCATCGCGCATCCGAAGGTGAAGGGCTACGCCGAGGTGCTCGGAGCGCAGGCCGAGGTGGGCGAGAACGTGGCGATCATCGGCATGGGCGGCATCGGCTTCGACGTCGCGCTCTACCTCCTCGAGCGGGGCGGCCGCGCTGCGCTCGAGCCGGAGGCGTTCGCGCGCCGCTGGGGGATCGACCGCTCGCCCTCGGCGCCGGGCGGGCTCGACGGCAAGGGCGCCGCGCCTTCGCGCCCGGCGCACCGCATCACGATGCTCAAGCGCTCGCAGACGCCCTTCGGCCACACGCTCGGCCGCAGCACCGGCTGGGTGCACCGCGCCGAGCTCGCGAGAAACGGCGTGCGCATGCTGAAAGGGGTCGCCTACCGGCGCATCGACGACGCCGGCCTGCACGTCACGGTGGACGGCCGCGAGGAGTGCGTCGCCGCGGACACCATCGTCGTCTGCGCCGGCCAGGAGCCGCGCCGCGAGCTGCCCGCGCGCCACCTGATCGGCGGCGCCCGCGAGGCGGGCGAGCTCGACGCGAAGCGCGCCATGCGCGAGGGCGCGGAGCTCGCCGCGCGGCTGTAGCCGGGCGGGGATACACTAGCGCGATGGGAACCGTGGTGGCGCTCACCGGGCAGGTCGGCGCGGCGAAGCTCGCCGACGGCCTGTACCGGCTGTGCGGCGAGGCGCTCGCGGTGCTGGTCAACACCGGCGATGACTACGAGCATCTCGGGCTCGCCTTCTCGCCGGACGTCGACACCGTGCTCTACACCCTCGCCGGGATCGCCAACCCGGCGGCGGCCTGGGAGCCGGCGGGCGAGAGCCACGCCCTGTTCGGCATGCTCAAGCGCCTCGGCGGCCCGGCGCAGCTCACCCTCGGCGACAAGTCGCTCGCCGCGCCGCTGCTGCGCGCGGCCTGGCTCGCCGAGGACATGCGGCCCACCGCGATCGCGCGCCATTTCTGCGAGCACCTGGGCATCACCGCGCGCGTGCTGCCCATGACCGACGACCAGGTGCGCACGCACGTGCTCACCGACGACGGGGCGGTCCCGTTCCAGGAGTACTTCACGACGCTCGGCTGCGAGCCCGCGGTGCGCGGCTTCCAGTACGCCGGGGCGGACGCGGCGACGATCCCGCCGGAGGTGGCGGACGCGCTCGATGCGCCTGACCTGGAAGCGGTGGTCATCGGCCCGGCCAATCCCTACCACACCATCCGGCCGATCCTGGAGGTTCCCGGCATGCGCGAGCTGATGCGCAAGCGCGGCGCGCCGGTGATCGCGGTGACGCCGATCGTCGGCGGGCGGGCGCTGAGGGGCTCGGCCGGCAAGATGATGGCCGAGCTGCGCCACGAGGCCTCGGCCCGGCGCGTGGCGCTCGAGTACCTGCGGCTCATCGACGGCTTCGTCATCGACGCCGAGGACGAGGCGCAGGCCGAGAGCGTGCGCGCGAGCGGCATCGAGACGCTGGTCGCGCCCACCATCATGCGCACGATCGAGGATCGCGTCGCGCTCGCGCGCGCGGTGCTCGGCTTCGCCCGCTCGCTGCGCGAGAAGAAGCTCCAGGAAGCCTGATCCGGCGTGGACGCCGCCACGCCGCCGCTGCTGTCCGCGTCCGACGCCGCGGCCCTCTTCGGCCGCATCGGCGGCAATATCGAGCGCGTCATGCGCGGCAGCCGGCAGGCGGTGCGCAAGCTCCTCGCCGCGTTCGCCTCCGGCGGCCACGTGCTGATCGAGGACTTCCCAGGCACTGGAAAAACCACCCTGGCCAAAAGTCTCGCCGCGTCTATCGGTGCTCGCTTCACGCGCGTGCAGTTCACGCCCGACCTGCTGCCCTCGGACATCCTCGGCGTCTCGGTGTTCAACCAGAAGGAGCAGGTGTTCGAGTTCCGCGCCGGGCCGGTGTTCACCTCGATCCTGCTCGCCGACGAGATCAACCGCGCCTCGCCGCGCACGCAGTCGGCGCTGCTCGAGGTGATGGCCGAGGGCCAGGTGTCGGTCGAGGGCCGCACGCACCCCATGGACGAGCTGTTCTTCGTCGTCGCGACGCAGAACCCGGTGGAGTTCCGCGGCACCTACCCCCTGCCCGAGGCGCAGATGGACCGCTTCGCGATGTGCCTCTCGCTCGGCTACCTCGAGGCGGACACCGAGGCCGAGGTGCTCGCGGCGCAGGAGCTCGGCCACCCGCTCGCGGCGCTGCGCCCGGTGGCGGCGCGCGAGGAGGTGGTCGCGCTCAAGGAGCGGGTGCGCCACGTGCGCGTCGCCGAGGAGCTGCGCCGCTACGTCGTGGAGCTGGTGCGCCGCACGCGTGCCGCGCCCGAGGTGCTGCTCGGCTGCGGCCCGCGCGCCTCGCTCGCGCTCGCGCACGCCGCCAAGGCGCTCGCGCTCTTCGACGGCGAGGAGTTCGTGCGCCCGGAGCACGTGCAGGAGCTCGCCGTGCCGGTGCTCGCGCATCGCATGGTGCTCGATCCCCAGGCGAAATTCGCGGGCGCATCGGGTGCCGCGCTGGTGGCCGACATCGTGCGCGGGGTGCCGGTGCCGGCGTGAGGCGTTTCATCTACCGCGCGCTGCGGCTGACCAGCGCGCTCGATCACTGGTTGCGCGAGCGCCTCACCCTCGCCGGGTGGCTCGCGCTCGGCGCCGCGGGCGCCAGCGCGGCCGCGGGCCTGGACACCAACCAGACGGTCACCTACCGCGCCTTCACCTTCCTCGCGGCGCTGCTCGCGCTCGCCTGGGCCGCGAGCCTCGCCTGGCGCGCCAGGCTCGAGGCGAGCCGCGAGCTGCCGCGCTACGCCACCGCGGGCGAGCCCTTCCGCTACCGCGTCATCCTCGCGAACCGCGGCGCGCGACCGCTCGCCGGCGCGGTCGTGCGCGAGCGCTTCCGCGATCCGCGCCCCGGGTTCGCCGAGTGGCGCCGCACGCGCGAGCCGGGCGAGGAGCGCCGCAACTGGTGGGACCGCAGCGTCGGCTATTTCCGCTGGCGCTGGCTGATCGAGCGGCGCCTGCCGCGCGCGGCGCAGGAGGCGCAGATCCCGCCGCTCGCCCCGGGCGAGCGCCACACCGCGCAGCTCGCCTTCACGCCGCGCCGTCGCGGCCGCATCGAGCTCGCGGGGCTCAGCGTGGGCCGCGCCGACCCCCTGGGCCTGGTGCGTGGCCTGGAGCGCGTGGCGCTGCCGGCGCGGGTGATCGCGCTGCCGCGGCGCTACCGCCTGCCGCGGCTCGCGCTCCCCGGCAAGCGCCGGTTCCAGCCCGGCGGGGTGTCGCTCGCCGCCTCGATCGGGGACTCGGAGGAGTTCCTCGCGCTGCGGGACTACCGGCCGGGCGATCCGCTGCAGCGCATCCACTGGAAGAGCTTCGCGCGCACCGGCAAGCCGATCGTCAAGGAGTACCAGGACGAGTTCTTCGAGCGCCACGCGCTGGTGCTCGATACCGCGAGCGCCGCGGGCGAGGACGCCGCCTTCGAGGACGCCGTGGCGCTCGCCGCCTCCTTCGTCTACACCATCGACACGCACGAGTGCCTCCTCGACCTGATGTTCGTGGGGGGCGAAGTGCGCACCTATACCGCCGGGCGCGGCCAGATGCAGGCGGTGCACCTGCTCGAGACGCTCGCCGCGGTGGCCCCGAGCCCCGCGCCGGAGTTCACCGCGCTCGCGCGCGCGGTCGTGCGGCGGGGCGCCGGGCTCTCGAGCCTCATCCTGATCCTGCTTTCCTGGGACGAGGCGCGGCGCGACTTCGTCGCGCGGCTGCGCGCGCACGGCACCGAGGTGCGCGCGCTGCTGGTGTGCGCCGAGGGCGCCGCTCCCGCGGGCGCCCCGCCCTGGCTCGTGGTGCTTCACCCCGGTCGCATCGAGCAGGGGCTGACGAGGCTGAGGTGAGCGCCCCACCCTTCCTCATCGGCGCGGTGCTCGTCTTCTGGGGCTGGCAGTCGGACAACCTCGTCGCCGGCGCGCTGCTCGCGGTGCTGCTCGAGGGGGCGCGCCGGCTGAAGCTGCGTTTCGAGCTGGGGCCGGGCGAGCATGCCACGATCGCCGACCTCTCCACGATCGGCTTCGTGCTCCTGGCGGTGCTCCTCGCCGCCAACCGCGGCGTCGCGCGCGGCGTGCTGCAGGCCTTCGTCTGGCTGCCGGTAGCGCTCGCCCCGATCCTCGCCGCGCAGACGCTCTCGGAGAGCGGGCGCATTCCGCTCTCGGCGCTGTTCCGCTACATGCGCAAGCTCAAGCGCGAGGACCCCTCGATCACGGATCCCCCGGTGGACGCGAGCATGGTGTACATCGCGCTCGCGCTGCTCGCCGCCGGGGTCGCCAACCAGAGAGGCGAGGGGTACTACGCCGGGGTCGTGGTGGCGGCGGCGCTCATGCTCTGCGCCGCCCGCCCGCGCCAGGCGCGCCTCGGCGCCGCCGCCCTCATGCTCGCGGCCGCGGCAGGCCTGGGCTACGCCGGGCAGCTGGGGCTGGTGCACCTGCAGGCGCGGCTCGAGGAGTGGGTGCTCGACCTCGGCTTTCGCGGCTTCGACCTCGATCCCTTCCGCACCCGCACCGCGATGGGCTCGATCGGCCGCGTCAAGGAGTACGACACCATCCTCGCGCGGGTCTATGCGCCCGAGCGCGAGGCCGCGCGCGTGCGTCTGCTGCACCGCGCGAGCTACAACGCGTTCGCGGGCAACACCTGGATCGCGCGCGGCGCGCCGATGGAGGCGCGCGAGTCCGAGGCGGACAACGTCACCTGGGTGCTCTCGCCGGGGGCGCCGGAGTGGAGCACGCGGATCGCGGTGAAGCTCGAGTCGGGCGGCGCGCTCCTGCCGCTGCCGGCGGGCGTCGTGCGCCTCGGCTCGCTGCCCGCCACCGCGACGCGCGCCAACACCCTCGGGAGCGTGCACGCGCGGCTCGCCGTGGACTGGGTGCAGTACGAGGCGTTCGCCTCCGACGGCATGGCGATCTACGCGCCGCCTTCGTCCGAGGACACGGTCGTGCCGCCCGAGGAGCAGGCGGTGCTCCGGCAAGTCGCCGCGCAGCTCGGCCTCGCGGGCCTTGCGCCGGCCGAGGCGCTGAGACGCATCGAGCGCCACCTGCTCAGCTTCACCTACGCCACCTGGCGCGAGCGCGCGCCTGCAGCCGGCCAGACCGCGCTCGGGGACTTCCTCACGCGCACGCGCGCCGGGCATTGCGAGTACTTCGCGAGCGCGGCGACGCTGCTGGCGCGCGCCGCGGGCATCCCCGCGCGCTACGCGGTCGGCTTCGCGGTGATGGAGCGCAGCAACCTCGAGGGCGCGTTCGTGGTGCGCGCGCGCCACGCGCACGCCTGGGCGCGCGCCTGGGTGGAGGGGCGGTGGGTGGACCTCGACACGACCCCCGCGGCGTGGTTCGAGGTGGAGGAGGCGCGGGCGCCGCTCTGGGAGGGGCTCGGCGACCTGCTGCGCTGGGCGGGCTTCCGCTGGTCGCAGCGCGGCGAGATCAGCTTGAGCGACTGGTGGTACGGGGTGCTCGTGGTGCTCGCGGTGTACCTCGTCTGGAGCGTGACGCGCGGGTCGCGGCGGGCGAAGAAGGACGATCTGATCGCTGGCGCCGCGCGGCGCCGCTGGCCCGGGGAGGATTCGGAGTTCTACGCGGTGGAGAAGTCTCTCCCTGCGCGTGAGGCGGCAGAGTCGCACGCGGCGTGGGTCGCGCGCGTCGCACCGGGGCTGGTGCCGGAGAAGGCCGGGCGGCTGCGCGAAGCGCTGCGGCTGCATCAGCGCTATCGCTTCGATCCGGCGGGGATCAGCGCAACGGAGCGCGGCGAGCTGCGGGAGCTTTGCAGCCGGCTCGCCGTCGCAGCTCCGTGAAGCCGCTCTTTCTTGCCCTTCTCTTCATTCCCATCGCCGCCCTCGCGCAGGAGCAGGAGGCGCAGAGGGAGGTCCTGCGCCGGGACCAGCAATCCGATGCGTTCGGTCAGCGGCTGCGGCAAGCGCTCGAGCTGCAGCACACGCCGCCCGAGCGGCGCCAGGAAGTCGAGTCGCGGCAGCTGCAGGAGCGCCAGCGACTGGAAAACGCGAGCGAGCGGCAACTGCGCGACGTGAAGGCGGATGCGCCGGCCGAAGCGCGGGCCCACGAGCGGCAGAAGGCGGCGCAGGAGCGGCGGGCGCTTCCCTAGGCAGATCGGGCGAAGCCGAGCCGCAGCCACACCGGCAGGGCCGCGAGCGCGGCGGCGAGACAGAGCGCGATCCACGTGCCGCGCTGCGGCAGCCAGGCGGGGGGAGTGGCCTCCACGAGCCAGGTTCCCAGGCCCACCAGCAGGCCGAACACGGTCAACGCGCAGGCGAGGGTCGCCCCGAGCCCTCGCCCCAGCGCGCGCAGGGGCTCGCGCGGGTCCCTTTCGGCGGCGGCGGCGACCGGACTCCAGAAGCCCGCGGGCCGCACGCGGAGGTAGAAATCGCGCAGGTCGGCGGCACGCGCCGGGGCCACCCAGAGCGAGGCGGCGACGCCCGCCGCCGTGGAGCCGGCGGCAACCACGAGCAGGCGCGCGGGCGCGAGCTCCTCCGGTATCGCCGCCAGCGCGAGTGGCACGAAAGCCGCCGAGGCGAGGATCGCGGCGAGCTCGCCCGGCGCCGTCACGCGCCACCAGAGCCAGCGCAGCACCAGCATCACGCCGACCCCGGCGCCGAGCAGCAGGCTCGCCTCCCAGGCGGTCTTCACCGAATCGAGCTGCGTCATGACGGCGAGCGCGAGCGCGAGCAGCAGCACGTTCGAGCCACGCGCCACCCAGACCAGCGTCCTGCCGCCGGGCTCGCGCCCGCGCGCGCGGCACAGGAAGCGCGCGTAGATGTCGTTGGCCCAGTAGGAGGCACCCCAGTTGAGATGCGTGTCCACCGTGGAGGCGAGCGCCGCGATCATCGCTGCCAGCATCACGCCCTTCAGTCCGGCCGGCATCAGCTCGGCCATGCCGCGGACGTAGGTCGCCTCGCGCAGCGCCACGTATTCGCCGGGCGCGAGCGCCGGTGCGGGCGGAAAGAGCAGCAGCAGGCCGAGCGCGACCGGCAGCCAGAGGAGGCTGCGCAGCAGCACCTGCGCGAACGTGAAGACCACCGCGGCGCGCCGGGCTTCGCGGTCGTCGCGGCAGGCCATGGCGCGCTGCGCCAGGTACCCGGTTCCGTCCGCGTTCACCTGGATCAGCCACTGCAGCAGGATCACCGCCAGCGCAAGGCCCGTGAGGCCGTGCGCCGCCGCGGGCGTGAAGGCGAGCAGCTCAGACACGGACATCGAGCCGGGTCCGATGCCGCTGCCGAAGGTTGCGCGCAACCGGCCGGCCATCGCGTCGAGCCCTCCCGCCGCGTGCACCACGAGCCCGCAATAGACGAGGCTGCCCGCCATCATGAGCGCAAACTGCCACAGGTCGGTGCGCACGACGCTGCGCAGCCCGCCGAGCGTGGAGTAGAACAGCGTCACCAGCGCGACGAGCGCGAGGGATACGAGGTTGCTCGCCGCCCGCGCCGCGAATTCCGGGCGCTCGCGCGGCGTCGCGGTGAGCGCATCGGCGAACGGCGCCGAGAGCGTTTCGGCGAGCCGGAACGCGCCCGCCGGAAGCCACTCGTTCCAGAGCAGGAACGGCTCGGCGATGCGCGTCGCCGCAAGCAGCACGATTCCCAGCGCCACGCAGTTGAACACGGTACCGAAGTACAGCGCCTTGAAGAGCCGCAGGGCCGCCGCCCCGCGCCCGCGGTAGCGCAGCTCGGCGAGCTCGGCGTCCGTGAGCGCGCCCGTGCGCCGCCAGCAGGCAGCGATGACGAAGGCGAGCAGCAGGAACGCGAGCGCGTAGATCCAGAGCCGCCACAGCGCGAAGATCCCGCCCGCCGCGACGAGCCCGGTCACGAGCAGCGGCGTATCGGCGGCGAACTGCGTCGCCGCCATGCTGATTCCCGCCTGCCAGCCGTTCAGCGTGCGCCCCGCGAGAAAGTACTCGTCGAGCCCGCGCGAGGCCATGCGGCGGTCGCGCAGCCCGCTGAGCATCATGAGGGCGAAGAGCGCGGTGAGGACGAGCGCGTCTATGGCGGTCACGATGCTCCGGACGGGACGGGACTGGTGCCGGCTGACGGAATCGAACCGCCGACCAACGGTTTACAAAACCGCTGCTCTACCCGCTGAGCTAAGCCGGCCCGCCGAGAATTATGCGCCTAACCCGCGCGCCGCAGCGTCAATCCGCCGGCACGCTTCCTCCAGCACGGGGAGCGAGGTCGCGAACGACGCCCGGAAGTACGGCGAGAGCCCGTAGCCCGTGCCGTTGGGCACCGCCACGCCCGACTCGAGCAGGTACGCCGTGACGTCGGCGTCGTTCTCCAGCACCTTCCCCTGAGGCGTGCGTTTTCCCAGCCACCCGGCGCAGGACACGTAGAGGTAGAAGGCGCCGTGCGGCGGCGCGCAGCGCAAGCCCGGGATCGCGGCGATCCGCGGCACGATCGCGTCGCGCCGCGCCTGGAATTCGGCGCAGCGGCTGCGCACGATGTCCATCGGCCCGGTGAGCGCCGCGACCGCGGCGGCCTGGCTCACCGAGGAGGGGTTGAGCGAGCTCTGCGCCTGCAGCCGCGCCATGGCGCGCACGAGCTCGACCGGCGCGCAGGCGTAGCCGAGCCGCCAGCCGGTCATGGCGAAGGTCTTGGAGCAGCCGTTGAGCGTGAGCGTGCGCGGCGCAAGCTGCGGCGCCACGGCGGCGAGCGTGTCGAAACGCCGCCCGTCGAAGAGCACGTGCTCGTACATGTCGTCCGCGAGGATCCAGACCTGCGGCTGGCGCTCGAGCACCGCGGCGAGCGCTCGAAGCTCGTCGGCGCCGTACACCGCGCCGCTCGGGTTGGAGGGCGAGTTGAGGATCAGCCACTTGGTGCGCGGAGTGATCGCGCGCTCGAGCTCCTGCGGCGAGAGCTTGAAGCCGTTCGCCTCGCGCGTCGGCACCCAGACGGGCACGCCCTCGAGGTAGGCGGTGATGTCCGCGTAGGCCACCCACGAGGGCGCGGGGATCACCACCTCGTCCCCCGCATCGAGCGTCGCGGCGAGCGCGTTGTGCAGCACCTGCTTGCCGCCCGCGCCGGCGGAGACGTTCTCGGGCCTGCAGTCGAGCCCGTTCTCGCGCCGGAACTTCCGCACGATCGCGTCCTTCAGCTCCGGCGTGCCGTCGACCGGCGTGTAGTGCGTCTGGCCGGCGCGCATGGCGCGGTACGCGGCTTCGATGACATGGTCCGGGGTGTTGAAGTCCGGCTCGCCCTGGGCGAGCTCGACGATGTCCACGCCCTTCGCGCGCAGCTCGCGCGCACGCTGCGCCGCCAACGCGGATGCGGAAAGGCGCGTTCGCGCCACGCGAGCCGAGAGCAGTGCCATGGCGCAATGTTAACCGCCGCCGCGCAGGACTAGAATTGCACATGGACTTCCGGCAGCGCATGGCCGCCGTCACCGGCGCGGGCTCCGGCCTGGGTCGCGCGATCGCGCTCGAGCTCGCCGCGCGCGGCGCCGCGCTGGCCGCGATCGACCTCGACCCGGCGGCAGCCGAGGAGACCGCCGGGCTCGCACGCTCGCGCGGCGGCAGGGCCCCCGCCTTCGGCGCCGACGTCAGCAGGTCACCGGAGGTCGACGCCGCGATCACCTCCGCGATCGCGACGCTCGGGCCGCTCGAGATCATGGTCAACAACGCCGGCATCCTGGACGGCTACTTCAACATCGAGGAGATGGACGAGGCGGTCTGGCGCCGGGTGCTCGACATCGATCTCACTGGAGTTTTCCTCTGCTCGAAGCGCGCGCTGGCCGAGATGCTGCCGCGCGGCGGCGGCCGCATCATCAACATGGCCTCGGTCGCGGGCCTGAACGGCACCGGGGGCGGCGCCGCCTACATCGCCGCGAAACACGGGGTGGTCGGCCTGACGCGCCAGATGGCGGTCGCGTACGCGGCGCGCGGCATCACGGTCAACTGCGTCTGCCCCGGCGCCATCCCCACGGCGCTGCGAGCGCACTCGCAGATGATCCTCGGCCCCGGCGTGCCGGACATGAGCGGCCGCGGCGTGGCGGTGAGCGACGAGCAGGTGCGCGCGCTCGTGCCCGCAGGCAAGCGCGGCACGGCGGAGGACGTCGCGGCGGCGGTCTGCTTTCTCGCCTCCGACGAGGCCGCCTACATCACCGGGCACAGCCTGGTGGTGGACGGCGGCTGGCGCGCGAAATAGGGCGCCGCTACTTGACGCGCTTGAGCTGGGGCTTGCCGCCGGAGGGCTTGGTGGGCTCGGGCGGAGGCGCGGGGAGCGACGCCGGCGCCTGCGCCGGCGGCATCGGCGCGACGTTGGAGGCCATTCCCGGCCCGCGCTCGGCCTCGGCCTGCGGCAACGGCTTCGCCGCCTCCACCTCGAAGGTCATGCCGTGCCCGGTCTCCTTGGCGTAGAGCGCGTAGACGCCCGCGACCGGCACCGAGAGCTGGCGCGCGACTCCCGCGAAGCGCGCCGAGAACTCGATCAGCTCGTTCCCCATCTGCAGCTTGTGCACCGCCGTGGGCGAGATGTTGAGCGTGATCTCGCCCTCGCGCACGTATTCGCTCGGCACCTGCGCGCGCGAGTCCACCTTCACCGCGAGGTGCGGCGTGTAGCCGTTGTCGACGCACCACTCATACAACGCGCGCAAGAGGTACGGCTTGGTCGGGATCTCGGCCGACACGCGCCCTACTTCCGCATCACCTTCTCGGAGGGCGTGAGCGCCTCGATGAACGCCGGCCGCGAGAAGATGCGCTCGGCGTACTTCATGAGCGGCGCTGCGGACTTGCCCAGCCGTATGCCGTAGTGGTCCAGGCGCCAGAGCAGCGGCGCGATCGCCACATCCAGCATGCTGAAGTCGTCCCCCAGCATGTGCTTGGTCTTGGTGAACACGGGCGCGAGCTCGATCAGCCGGTCCTGCACCTGCGCCTTGGCGCGCTCGACCTGCTTTTCCTTGCCCGACTCGAGCGCCTCGATCTGCGAGAACAGCTCCACCTCCATGTTGAAGAGCATGAGCCGCGCGCGCGCCCGCATCACCGGGTCGGCGGGCATCAGCTGCGGGTGCGGGAAGCGCTCGTCGATGTACTCGTTGATGATGTTCGACTCGTAGAGGATCAGGTCGCGCTCGACCAGCACCGGCAGTCGGTTGTACGGGTTCATCACCGCGAGGTCTTCGGGCTTGTTGAACATGTCGACGTCGATCACCTGGAAGTCCATGCCCTTCTCGTAGAGCACAAAGCGGCAGCGGTGGCTGAAGGGGCAGGTGGTCCCCGAGTACAGTTGCATCATGACGCGGTCTTTCCGATCAAGGATTGAGGCCGGGCCGCCCCGGGGCCCGGCGGGCTGGCCGCGGGGCCGCGGCTCAGTGCACGTCCTTCCAGTATTCCTTCTTCAGCGCATAGGCGAAGATGAAGATCACGCCGAGCACGAACAGCACCACGATGCCGATGGTCCTGCGGCTCGAGGCGTTCGGCTCGCCGACGTAGACGAGGAAGTTCACCAGGTCGCGCACCGTGGCGTCGTACTCGACGGTGCTCTGCGCCCCCGGGCTGAGCTGCGTCCAGGCATGCTTCTCCTTGTCGTAGAAGCGCTGCCCCTGCAGCGTCCAGAGCACGTGCGGCATGGCGGCGTTCTCGAACACCGCGTTGTTCCAGCCGGTCCACGTTTTCGGGTCGCGATAGAAGGTGCGCAGGTAGGTGTAGAGCCAGTCGGCGCCGCGCGAGCGCGCCACCACCGAGAGGTCGGGCGGCGCGACGCCGAACCAGGCCTTCCCCTCCTTGGCCCCGAGCGCGACCTTCATGGTGTCGCCGACCTTGTCGCCGGTGAGGATCAGGTTGTCGCGGACCTGCGCTTCCGTGAGGCCGATGTCGACGAGCCGGTTGTAGCGCATGTACTGCGCGCCGTGGCAGTTGAGGCAGTAGTTGACGAAGGTGCGCGTGCCCGCCTGCAGGCTCACCAGGTCCCGCGGGTCGTGCGGCGAGCGGTCGAGCCGGTAGCTGACCGCAGCGCCCCAGGCGAGGAGCGGCGCGAGCAGGACGAGGAGCAGGACCGGTCTCATGTCACCCTCTCCGGCTCGGGCTTGCACTTGTCGATCGCCGTGTACCAGGGCATCAGGATGAAGAACAGGAAGTACAGCACCGTGCACAGGCGTCCCGCCCAGGTCGCGATGTCCTTGGTGTCGAGGAAGAAGGCGTCGAACCCGAACTGCCCCCAGACCGTGGTCGGCTCGGTGCCGAGGTAGCCGAGCACCAGGAACACCACGACGAACAGGGCGAGCGCGGTCTTGTAGTAGGCGCCGCGGTAGCGGATCGACTTCACCGGGCAGCGGTCGAGCCACGGCAGGAAGAACAGGATCAGCGTCGCCACGCCCATCGCGAGCACGCCCGGGAACTGCGAGTTGAACAGCGGCGGCACCGCGCGCAGGATCGTATAGTAGGGCGTGAAGTACCACACCGGCGCGATGTGCTGCGGGGTCTTGAGCGGATCCGCAGGGATGAAGTTGTTGTACTCGAGGAAGTAGCCGCCCATCTCCGGCGTGAAGAACATGACGAGGCAGAAGATGGCGAGGAACACGACCGCGCCCACGATGTCCTTCACCGTGTAGTAGGGATGGAAGGGGATGCCGTCCAGGGGGTGGCCGTCCGGGCCCTTCTTCTTCTTGATCTCGATGCCGTCCGGGTTGTTGGAGCCCACGTCGTGCAGCGCCAGGATGTGCGCCGCGACCAGTCCCAGCAGCACCAGCGGCAGGGCGATGACATGGAAGGCGAAGAAGCGGTTCAGGG
>CAZOWR010000024.1:0-20712 GCA_964583645.1 uncultured Enterobacteriaceae bacterium | reverse complement strand
GCGACCTGCAGCAGTGGGGCAAGGACCACGGCCGGCCGTGGGACTTCGGCAAGGACTTCGACGCGGCGGCGCCCTGCAGCGCGCTCGCGCCCGCCGCGCGCATCGGCCACCCGGCGAAGGGCGCGCTCTGGCTCAAGGTGAACGGCAAGCAGCGCCAGCGCGCCGACCTCTCGGAGATGATCTGGAGCGTGCCCGAGCAGATCGCGTACCTCTCCGAGTACTACACGCTCGAGCCGGGCGACCTCATCTACTCGGGCACCCCGGCCGGGGTCGGCCCGCTGCAGCCGGGCGACGAGCTGCACGCCGCAGTCGAGGGCGTGGCGGAGCTCAAGGTCCGCATCCTCCAGGCGTTGTGAAGCTCTACACCTATTTCCGCAGCTCGGCGGCCTTCCGTGTCCGCATCGCGCTCAACCTCAAGGGGCTCGCCTGGGAGCCCGCGTTCGTGAGCCTGCCGCGCGGCGAGCACCGCGCGGCGCGCTATGGCGGCCTCAACCCGCAGGCGCTGCTCCCCGCGCTCGAGGACGGCGCGAAGCTCCTCACGCAGTCGCTCGCGATCCTGGAGTACCTCGAGGAGACGCACCCGAGCCCGCCGCTCCTGCCCGCCGATCCGGCGGGGCGCGCCCGTGTGCGCTCGCTCGCGCTGCTCGTCGCCTGCGAGATCCACCCGCTCAACAACCTGCGCGTGCTGCAGCACCTGCGCGGCGCCCTCGGCATGGACGAGGAGCGCGTCAACGCCTGGTACCGGCACTGGATCGCCGACGGCCTCGGCAGGCTGGAGGCGGACCTCGGCTCCAATGCCGGCCGCTTCGCGCACGGCGAGGCGCCGACGATGGCCGACTGCTGCCTCGTGCCGCAGGTCTTCAACGCGCAGCGCTACCAGTGCGACACCGCGCCCTACCCCGGGGTGATGCGGGTGTTCGAGGCGTGCATGAAGCTCGAGGCGTTCGACCGCGCCCAGCCCTCGAAGCAGGCCGACGCGGAGTAGGAGAACCCGGATGACCGCGATCAGGGAATACCGGCGGCCCTTCCCGGGCACGCAGCCGGAGTACCTCTTCCCGAGCTACGCCTCCACGGTGAAGCGCTCGCCCGACCGCCCCCTGGTGCTGCTGCCGCACACGCTCACCGAGGTGACCGGGCCGCTCTTCGGCCCCGACGAGGTGAAGCCGGGCGACGCGGACCTGACGAAGCAGCACGCGGGCGAGCCGATCGGCGAGCGCATCGTCGTCTCGGGGCGGGTGCTGGACGAGAACGCGCGGCCCGTGGCGCACACCCTGGTCGAGATCTGGCAGGCGAACGCCGCGGGCCGCTATCCGCACCGCGTGGACCAGCACAATGCGCCGATGGACCCGAACTTCAGCGGCTGCGGCCGCGCGCTCACCGACGCCGAGGGCCGCTACCGCTTCGTCACCATCCGCCCGGGCGAATATCCCTGGCGCAACCACTACAACGCCTGGCGCCCCGCGCACGTCCATTTCTCGCTTTTCGGGCCGGCGTTCGCCACCCGGCTCGTCACGCAGATGTATTTCCCGGGCGATCCGCTGCTGCCCCACGATCCGATGTATACCTGCGTGCCCGACGAGCGCGCGCGCCAGCGCCTGGTCTCGGCGTTCGACTGGGAGACGACGATTCCGGAGCAGGCCCTGGGCTACCGCTTCGACATCGTGCTGCGCGGGCCGGAGGCGACGCCGCTCGACCGCTCGCCGGGCGAATAGGGGCGCCCCGATGAGCCTGCATGCCACCACCTCGCAGACCGTAGGGCCGTATCTGCACATCGGGCTCACCTGGCTCATCACCGAGGACCTCGCCCCGCCCGGAGTGAGCGGCGAGCGCGTGAGGATCGAAGGGCGGGTGCTGGACGCCGACCGCGAGCCGATCGACGACGCGCTCATCGAGATCTGGCAGGCGAACGCACACGGCAAATACGCCCATCCCGAGGACCGGCAGGAAAAGCCGCTGCAGCAGGGCTTTCGCGGCTTCGGGCGCTCGGCGAGCGACGCGCAGGGTGCGTTCCGCTTCAACACCGTCAAGCCCGGGCGCGTGCCTGCGCGCGGCGGCGGGCTGCAGGCGCCGCACATCGCGGTGAACGTCTTCATGCGGGGGCTCCTCAAGCAGCTGGTCAGCCGCATCTACTTCCCCGGGGAGCCCGCCAACGCCGAGGACCCGGTGCTCGCGCTCGTGCCCGCGGAGCGGCGCGCGACGCTCGTTGCGCGGCCGGTCGCGGGCCGCCCCGGCGTGCTGGAGTGGAACGTGCTGCTGGGCGGAGCCGACGAGACAGTGTTTTTCGACTGCTAGCATGGACAAGCCGCCCCAGGTGCGGCTGCAGCGCACCTCGCATTACTTCCTGGAGGGGTTGCAGGAGGCGGGCATCGGGCAGCTGTTCTGCAACCTCGGCACGGACCACGCGCCGCTCATCGAAGAGATGGCGCGCTGGAGCCGTCTCGGACGGCGCCACGTGGCGACGGTGCTCTGCCCGCACGAGAACGTCGCCGCGCACATGGCGCTCGGCTACGCGCTCGTCACCGGGCGCGGCCAGGGCGTGCTGCTGCACGTGGACGCGGGCACCGCGAATGCGGCGCTGGCGCTGCACAACCTGTGCCGCGCGCGCATGCCCGCGCTCGTCATGGCGGGGCGCGCACCTTTCACCGTGCGCGGCGAGCTGCCCGGCTCGCGCGACGCGCACGTGCATTTCCTGCAGGAGCCGTTCGACCAGGCGGGCCTGGTGCGGCCCTACATCAAGTGGGAATACAACCTGCACTCGGGAGTGATCGCGAAGGAGGTGCTGCGCCGCGCGCACTCGGTCGCGCACAGCGACCCGATGGGGCCGGTGTACCTCACGCTGCCCCGCGAGGTTCTGGCGGAGAGCTGGGACGAGGGCGCGGTGGCGGCCTTCCCGGAGGAGCGCTTCGGCCCGGTGCGCGCGCGCGGCACCGACCCGCAGACGGTGGGCGAGATCGCCGCGCGGCTCATCGAGGCGCGCCACCCGATCCTCGTGACGCGCTACGGCGGGCGCAACCCGGCGTTCGCGCCGCTGCTCGATGAGCTCGCGCGCTTCGCCGGCATCCGCGTCTTCGAGTCGAGCCCGATCTTCCTCAACATCGCGCATGACTCGCCGTGCTTTCTGGGGCTCTCCGCGGCGCCTGACCTTCCCAAAGCCGACCTGGGGCTGCTCATCGATGTCGACGCCCCCTGGATCCCGCGCGACGTGCGCGAGGATCCCGCCACCTACTGGGTGCACGTCGACGTGGACGCGATCAAGGAGCGCATGCCGATGTGGGGCTTTCCCACGCAGCTGCGCGTGCAGGGCTGCAGCAGCGTCATCCTGCGGCAGCTGCTCGAGGCGCTCGAGGCTCGCGCCACGCCCGCGTTCGCCGAGCGCGTCGCAGGACGCAGAGCGGCGATCGCGGCCGAGCGCGAGGTGCGCCGGGCGGGGCTTGCGCGGCTGGCCGCGGAGCGCGGCACCCCGGGCCGCGTCAGCGCGCACCACGTCTGCGCGGAGCTGTCGCAGGCGCTCGAGCCCGGCGATCTCGTCTTCGACGAGGCGGTGCGCAACACCCCCACCGTCCTCAACCAGGTGATGCGCACTGTGCCGGGCACGCGCTTCAGCCTGCCCGGAGGCGCGCTCGGCTACTCGGGCGGCGCCGCGCTCGGGGCGAAGCTCGCGCGGCGCGAGGCGACCGTGGTGCAGGTGCTGGGCGACGGCTCGTTCTACCAGTGCACGCCCGAGACCGTGTACGCGGTGTCGCGCCAGTACGACCTGCCGATCATGACGCTGGTGCTCGACAACGCGGGCTGGTCGGCAGTGAAGGAGGCGACGCTGCGCATGCATCCGCAGGGGGAGGCGAAGGCGCTCGAGGACTACCACGCGCTGCTCGCGCCGCAGATGGATTTCTCCAAGATGGCGGAGTCGGCCGGCGGCTACGGCGTACAGGTTTCCGACCCGGCCGAGCTGCCGGGGGCGATCCGGCGCTGTCTGGCCGAGACGCGCGCCGGGCGCTCGGCGCTGCTGCACGCGCGCATCGCGCCGCTCTAGAGGCGCATGTCCGAGCCCTCGGACGAGCGGATCTTCACCTCCGACATCAACCAGTTCGCCCGCGCGGCGCGCGCGAAGCGCGAGCTCGGCACGCTGCGCGAGCCCGCCCGCGAGATCCCGGTCTGCGGCCGATGCGACGTGCTGGTGGTGGGCGGCGGCCCCTCGGGCACGGCGGCGGCGGTGGCCGCGGCGCGGCTCGGTGCGGAGGTGGTCCTGCTCGAGCGCTACAACCACCTCGGCGGGCTCTCGACCGGGGGCCTCGTGATCTGGATCGACCGCATGACCGATTGGCAAGGAAACCTGGTGATCCGCGGCTTTGCCGAGGAGATCCTGGCGCGGCTTCCGGTGGACGCGGTCGCCGGCCCCGCGCGCGAGCACTGGGGCTCGCGCGAGGCGGGGCTCGCGGCGCACTGGGGGCAGCGCACCGCCGGGTTTCATGGCGTGGTCACCTGGTCTCCCACCATCGATCCCGAGCGCCTCAAGCTCGCCTCGCAGGAGATGGTGCTCGAGCAGGGGGTGAAGCTCGCGCTGCACTGCTGGGCGGCGCTGCCGCTGATAGAGGGAAACGCGGTGCGCGGCGCGATCTTCGAGAGCAAGGCGGGGCGCCGGGCGCTGCGCGCGCGCGTGGTGGTGGACGCGACCGGCGATGGCGACCTCTTCGCGCGCGCCGGCGCCGCGTTCGAGTCCGACATCGAGGCCGCTGACATCCACCACTGCATGAACACCGCCTGGCTCTTCGGCGGCGTGGACATGCGCCGCTGGATCGAGTTCAGGACCGCCAACCCCGAGCAACTCTCGCAGTTCATGGCGCTCGGGCGCGAGCGGATGGGCGCCTGCGAGCGGCCGTTCGTGTCCTGGCGCAACGACATCGCGCTCTTCATGGGCCCGCGCCAGTCGGGCCTCTCGGCGCTCGACGTGGACGACCAGACCGAGGCCGAGGTGCGCTCGCACCGCCTGATGGCGGCGCATCTGGAGCATTACCGGGCCCACGCGCCGGGCTTCGAGGGCGCCTTCCTCATGCTGAGCGCGCCGCAGCTCGGGGTGCGCCATTCGCGCCGCCTGGTGGGCGTGGCGCGCATCGCGCGCGCGCAATGGTCCGCTGGCGAGGTCGCCGGAGACGAGATCGGGGTGACGCCGTCGATCTCGCCGAAATTCCCCAACCTTTCCATCCCCTACGGAGCGCTGGTGCCCGAGAAGCTCGATGGGCTGCTCGCCTGCGGGCGGCACATTTCCTGCGACCCGAGCTCGCACGGCTTCATGCGCGAGATCCCCCAGTGCTGGGTGACCGGGCAGGCCGCGGGGGCGGCCGCTGCGCTCGCGGCAGCGCGCGGCGTGGAGCCGCGTGCCGTGGACGTGGCCGAGCTGCAGGCGGCGCTCGCGCGCCAGGGCGTGCACCTGCGGTCTAGAACCCCTGCCTCTCCGGTTCCGAGGAACGCGCCATGACTCAACGCAGTTCATATAGCCCCGGTTTCGCGCCCCGCAACCCTCCTCCGGCCGCCCGGTGCTGGTGTTGCGCCCACTCACGGCAGCACGAGGGAGGATCCCGATGAACCCCGAAACGAAGGACGCGCCGGTCGGCTACATGGAGCGCACGCGGCGCTACTACCGCGCGCTCGGCTACGAGGAAGACTACGTCTGGGCGCATTTCGACGAGGTGCCGTTCGCGCCGCTGCCGAAGCCGCTCGCGCAGCTGAACGTCGCCCTGATCACCACCGCCGGCCCGCCCGACGGCTCGAACCGGGACGCGCGCGGTCGCAAGCAGGTCTGGTCGGGCGACACGATGAACCCGCCGCAGGCCTTCGACACCGACGTCGCCTGGGACCGCGAGTCCACGCACGTGGACGACCGCGAGACCTTCCTGCCGATCGACGCGATGCGCAAGATGGTCGCGCGCGGCGTGATCGGCGGCCTGTCGCGCCGCTTCCACCACGCGCCCACGGACTACAGCCAGAGGAAGACGATCGAGAAGGACGCGCCGGAGATCCTGCGCCGCCTGCGCGAGGACGGCGCCGACGCCGCGCTGCTCGCCGCACTGTGACCCGTGTGCCACCAGACCGTGAGTCTGGTCGCACGGCACCTCGAGGCGAAGGGCATCCCGACGGTCATGCTCGGCTCGGCGCTCGACGTCGTCGAGCATTGCGGCGCGGCGCGCTTCGTGTTCTCGGACTTCCCGCTGGGCAATCCCTGCGGACACCCGTGGGACGCGGACATGCAGGCGCGCATCGTGGAGACGGGCCTGCGTCTGCTCGAATCGGCGAGCGCGCCGCGCACCACCGTGCGCACGCCGTTCGCCTGGAAGCCGGATCCGGAATGGCGCGAGCGCTACAACCGCGTGCGGCCTGAAGACCGCGAGCGCCTGCTGGCGATCGGCGACGCGCGCCGCGTGGCGCGCGGCCAGCCGCCGCGCAAGGGGCTGCCGGCCGGCGAGAAAGCCACCAGAGGGTAACCTTCGCGGCCCTGCAATAGGCCATCCCCGGCCGCTCAAAGTCGCGTGCTATAGTCTAGCTAGCTAGTTTCGGATGGACAGCTTCATGAACGTGGGAATTTACGAGGCGAAGTCGAAGCTCTCTCAACTGGTCGAGAAAGCAGAGGCAGGGGAGGAAATCGTCCTCACTCGTCGCGGGCGACCGGTGGCGAAGATCGTTACCGTGGCTCCCACCTCGAAGCGCAGCCGCGCCGCGTTGCTGCGGGAAATTCAGGCGCTCTCCCGCCGCGTCAGGATTCCCAAGGACATCTCGATTCAGGAGATCCTGGCCGAAGGCCGCGACTGAGTGCCGTTTGTGGCCGACAACTCGGTCGTAATCGCCTGGTTCTCGCGCAGTCAGGCGACACCCTACACGGATCGGTACTACAACAAGCTAGACAAGGACGAGGTCGTCGTGCCCTCCGTCTGGCCCTACGAATTCGCGAACGCCCTTGCCGTTCTCGAGCGCCGGAAGGTCCTTGCGGCCGCGCTTGCCGACGAGATCATCGCGAGCGCCGCCAAGCTCGTCACACGCATCGACGCGCCGCCAGCCTCGCCAGCCGTCCTTGTCGGTCTTGCTCGTCGGCACGGGCTCTCGGCGTACGACGCCGCGTATCTCGAGCTGGCGCAGCGCCTTGGCGTCGCATTGGCGGCCAAAGACTCCTCCCTCGCGACGGCCGCAGGAAAGCTCGGGGTGCTCGCGCCTTAGGAAACGTCGGGGTCATCGTCTGTCGTGCGGGACCTACTCTGACCCCATGACGCGTCGCGCGGCGCACGGTGCGGATCGCCGTGTTCGCCTTGTCGTCGAGCTGGAAGCGGCCCACGCCGGAACCTCCGTCGTAAAATGCAGCACTTTCCGCCAGCCGAGGATATCCCATGTCGCAGCGCATCAGTCCGCCTTTTCGCGCCGACCACGTCGGCAGCTTCCTCAGGCCGAAATACCTGCTCGAGGCGCGCGAGAAGAAGGCGCGCGGCGAGCTCGGCGCCGCGGAGCTGCGCAAGGTGGAGGACCAGGCGATCCGGGAGATCGTCGCCTTCCAGGAGGACGTGGGGCTGCAGGCGATCACCGACGGCGAGTTCCGCCGCACCTATTTCCATATCGACTTTCTCGAACAGATGGACGGCGTGAGGACCGAGGAGCCCAGGCTGGTGAAGAAGCCCGACGGCAGCGAGGAACTCGCCCCGCCCGTGATGCGCGTCGTCGGCAAGGTGCGCCACGCGAAGGACATCCAGCTCGCCGACTTCCAGTACCTGAAGTCCTGCACCCGGCGCACGCCGAAGGTCTGCATTCCCTCGCCCACCATGCTGCATTTCCGCGGCGGGCGCGCGGGCATCAGCGCGCAGCACTACCCCGAGCTCGAGCCTGAGTTCTACGAGGACGTGGCGCGCGCCTACGGCGATGAGCTCGCCTCGCTCGCCGGGGCGGGGTGCCGCTACGTGCAGATGGACGACACCAACCTCGCCTACCTCTGCGACGACAAGATGCGCGAAGCTGCCCGCTCACGCGGCGACGACCCGAACGAGCTGCCGCACCGCTACGCCAAGTTCATCAACCGCGTGGTGGCGCGAAAGCCCGCCGGCATGACGCTCGCGGTGCACCTGTGCCGCGGCAACTTCCAGAGCACCTGGGCGGCGCAGGGCGGCTACGAGCCGGTCGCCGAGGCGCTGCTCTCGGAGATGAGCGTGGACGCCTACTTCCTCGAGTACGACGACGCGCGCTCGGGGGACTTCAAGCCGCTGCGCTTCCTGCCCCAGGGCAAGATCGTGGTGCTGGGGCTGGTGACCACCAAGCTCGGCGAGCTGGAGAAGAAGGACCATCTGAAGCGCCGCATCGAGGAGGCGACGCGCTACGTGCCGCTCGAGCAGCTCGCGCTCTCGCCGCAGTGCGGCTTCTCCAGCACCGTGCACGGCAACAAGATCGCCGTAGAGGCGCAGCGCGCGAAGCTCAGGCTGGTGATCGAGACCGCCGAGGAAGTCTGGGGCGGGAACTAGCCGTGCGAACCCAGGTCGGCATCGTCGGTGCCGGCCCCGCGGGGTTGCTGCTCTCGCACCTGCTGCACCTGCAAGGAATCGAGTCGGTGGTGCTGGAATCGCGCAGCCGCGCCGAGATCGAGGCCACCCTCCGCGCCGGCGTCCTCGAGCAGGGCACGGTCGACGTGCTCGCCGAATCCGGGGTGGGCGAGCGCATGAAGCGCGAGGGCCTCGTCCACGAGGGGATCCTGCTGCGCTTCCAGGGCCGCAGCCACCGCATCGATCTCACCGGGCTCACCGGCGGGCGCGCCATCACGGTCTACGCGCAGCACGAGGTGATCCGCGATCTCGTGGCGGCGCGCCTTGAGGCGTGCGGAAGAATCCTGTTCGAAGTCCAGGGCGTGAGCCTGCAGGACATCGACACCGAGAGCCCTGCGATCCACTTCCGCAGCGCGGACGGGGCGCGCCACGAGCTCGAGTGCGCCTTCGTGGCTGGCTGCGACGGCTTCCACGGCGTGTGCCGGCCCTCGATCCCGTCGCGCGCGCGACGCGAGTTCACCCGCGTCTATCCGTTCGGCTGGTTCGGCATCCTGGTCGAGGCCCCACCGGCGACCGACGAGCTCATCTATGCCTACCATGAGCGAGGTTTTTCGCTAGTAAGCACACGCTCACCTAGCATTCAGCGCATCTACCACCAGTGCGATCCAAGCGACGAGGTCGGCAACTGGCCGGACGCCCGCGTCTGGGAGGAGCTGCACGCGCGGCTCGCGGGCGAGGACGGCTGGCGGCTGCACGAGGGGCGCATCTTCCAGAAGGGGATCGTGGCGATGCGCAGCTTCGTGGTCGAGCCGATGCAGTACGGGCGCCTGTACCTCGCAGGCGACGCGGCGCACATCGTTCCCCCCACGGGCGCCAAGGGCCTCAACCTTGCGGTCGCGGACGTGCGCGTGCTCGCGCGCGCGCTCGCAGCGCACTACGCCTCCGGCGCACGCGAGCCGCTCGAGCGCTACTCGGAGACCGCGCTCAGGCGCGTCTGGCGCGCCGAGCACTTCTCCTGGTGGATGACCTCGATGCTGCATCGCTTTCACGACGAGACGCCGTTCCATCACCGCCTGCAGCTCTCGCAGCTGCAGTACGTGACCGGCTCGCGCGCCGCGGCCGCGAGCCTCGCGGAAAACTACGTGGGGCTGCCCCTCGACTGATGGCGCTCGAATTCGCCTTCCGCGACGAGATTTGCGCCGAGGCGCTGTCGGATGCGCGCTTGCTCGCCGCGATGGCGCGCTTCGAGGCAGCGCTCGCGCTCGCCTGCGCTCAGGCAGGCCTCGTATCGCGTGCCGATGCCGAGGCCATCGCTCGCGCCTGCGCGACCGCCACCTTCGATGCGGCGCAGATCGCACGCGAGGGCCGGCGCGCGGGAACGCTCGCGATTCCTTTCGTGAAGCGGCTCACGGAGCAGGTCGCCGCCGTCTCGAGCGAGGCCGCGCGCTGGGTTCACTTCGGCGCCACCAGCCAGGACGCGATCGACACCGCGCTCGTGCTCTGCCTCAAGGAGGCCGGCGCGCGAATTCAGGCGCTCGCGCACCGGACTGGAGAGGCGGCCGCGAAGCTCACCCGCGAGCACCGGCAGACGCCCACCGTGTCGCGCACGCTGCTGCAGCCCGCCGTCCCGGTGCCCTTCGGCTGGAAGACGGCGGTGTGGCTCTCCATGCTCGCCCGCTCGCTCGCCGCCTTCCGAAGCGCGGCGCGCGAAGCCCGCGTGCTCCAGTTCGGCGGCGCCGGCGGCACGCTCTCGGCCTATGGCGACAAGGGCGACGCGCTCGCCGCCGCGCTCGCGAAGGAGCTCGATCTGCCGGTTGCGCCGGTCACCTGGCACAGCACCCGCGACGGATTCGCGCGCCTGGGCAGCGAAGCCGCCATCCTCGCCGGCGCGGCGGGGAAAATCGCGCGCGACGTGAGCCTGCTGATGCAGCCCGAGGTGGGCGAAGCCTTCGAGCCGCACGCGCCCGGCCGCGGCGGCTCCTCGAGCCTGCCGCACAAGCGCAACCCCGTCGGGTGCCTGGCGGCGCTCGAGGCAGCGAGCCGCGCGCCGGCGCTCGCCGCCACGCTGCTCGCCCAGCTCGCCCCCGAGCACGAGCGCGGCCTGGGCCAGTGGCAGGGCCAGTGGCTCACGCTGCGCGACCTGCTGTCCTCGACCGCAGGCGGCCTGGCCGCGATCGCGGAAGTGCTGGAAGGCATTGAGCTGGACCGCGAAGCGATGCGCGCGAACCTCGATCGCACGCGCGGCCTCGTGTTCTCCGAGGCGGTCGCGCTGCGGCTCTCGGCAGCGCTCAGCAAACCGGAGGCTCACGCCCTCACGGAAAAGCTCTGCGAAGCGGCGGCGCGCGAGGGGATCACCCTGCGCGAGGCGCTCGAGCGCGACCCGCAGGCCGCGAGGATCGTCCCCGCGGGGGAGCTGCAGCGCCTCTTCGACCCGCAGGCCGGCTACGGTTCGGCCGCGATGCTGATCGAGCGCGCGCTCGAGCTCTGGCGTCAGTCGGCGAAGCCCCCCGCCAGGTAGCTCTCGGCGATCGCGCAGTGCGCCGCCACGCCGCGCGCGAGCATCGATTCGTTCAGCACCATGCGATTGGAGTGGCACGGGCAGGCGCTCTGCCAGGCCTGGCCTTCGGGGCACACGCCGAGGAACACCATCGCACCCGGGATCCGCTGCAGCACGTAGGAGAAGTCCTCCGCGCCCATCACCGGCGCCTGCATCTGGATCCAGGCATCGCTGCCGAACACCCCCTGGATCGCGCGCGCGGCGTGCTGCGCAGCGCGCGCATCGCATACCGTGACCGGGAAGCCGCGCTCGATGTGCACCTGCGCCTCGCAGCCGTGCGCGCGAGCCACGTTTACGGCGACCTGCTCGATCCCGGCATGCATCGCGTTGCGCGAGGCCTCCGAGATCGTGCGCACGGTGCCGAGGAGCTCGGCGCGCTCGGGGATCACGTTGTCGGTGGAGCCCGCCGCGATCTTGCCGAAGGTGAGCACCGCCGGGTCGAAGATGTCGATGCGCCGCGTGACGAACACCTGCAGCGCTGTGACGATCTCGCAGGCGACGGGGACCGGGTCCACCGCGTGGTGCGGCATCGAGGCGTGCCCGCCCTTGCCGCGCACCTCGATCATGACTTCGTCGGCCGAGGCAAGCAGCGGCCCGCCCTTGCCCATGAAGTGCCCCGCGGGCGCGTTCGGGAAGATGTGCAGCGCGAACGCCGCCTCGGGCGCAGGGTTCTCGAGCAGCCCGTCCTCGATCATTTTCTTCGCGCCGTGCCAGCCCTCCTCGCCGGGCTGGAACATGAAGAGCACCGTGCCGGCGAGCGCATCGCGCCGCGCGCACAGCGCCTTCACGGCGGAGGCGAGCATCGCCGTATGCGTGTCGTGGCCGCAGGCGTGCATCGCGCCCCGGACCTTCGAGCGGAAAGGCAGCCCCGTGTCCTCGGGCATGGGCAGCGCGTCCATGTCGCCGCGCAGGAGCACCGTGCGGCCGGGCTTGGCGCCTCGCAGCACTGCGATCGCGCCCGTAGAGGAGGACCCCTGCTTCCATTCGAGCAGCAGCCCGGCGAGCGCGGCCTTCACCTTGGCCAGCGTCTTCGGCGTCTCCAGGCCGAGCTCGGGCTCCTCGTGGATCGCGCGGCGCAGCGCGACGGTGTCCGCTTGCAGTTGCTCCGCCGCGGCGAGCCAGCCCGCCGCGTCCAGCGTCATGTCGTTCATGCTCTGTCCCTTTTCAGTGCCGACGCTCGAACAGCGCCTTGAGCGCCTCGGGTACCGCTTCCCCTTGCATCCGCGTACCCGGCCCGCTCTCGTAGCGGCCCCAGACCCGCGTTTCCGTGCCGCTCGCAAGCAGCATGCCGTCGGCGCGCACGATCTCGTGCACCACCACGAAGGACTTGCCGCCGAAGCGCGCAATGCGCGAGTGCACCTCGCAGCGGTCGTCCTGCTCGGCGGGGTGCTTGAACTGGCAGTCCGCGGCGACCAGCGGCATCGCCAGGTGCTCGGCGCGCATGCGCTTCGCGCCGTAGCCTACCGAGGCGAAGAACGCCCAGGTGGCCGCGTCCATCCAGCGGAAGTACGTGGGATAGAAGATGATCCCCGCCGGGTCGCAGTCGCCCCAGTGCACCTGGCAGGGGAAAACGGCGACGACCGACTCGAACCCGGCGTTCAGCACTGCTCCCACGGCAGTCCGTCGCGCCGCCAGCCCGCAACCGTGCCGCGGTGGTGCTTGTCGTCGAGCTCGCCCTCGAAGCCGTGCAGCACGTTGCAGACCCGGGTGAAGCCGGCGCGCTCGAGCGCCTCGCCCGCCTCCAGCGAGCGGTTGCCGCTGCGGCAGATGAGCACGATCGGACGCGTGTTGTGATTCGTCCCGGCGAGCTTCTTCACCTGCCCCACGAAGTGGGGGTTGACCTCCCAGTCCGGGCCGTCGTTCCAGGCGACGTGCAGCGCGCCGACCGGATGGCCCACGAACAGGTACTCCATCTCGCTGCGGCAGTCGATCAGCAGGGCGTCCGCGTGCTCGCGCAGGAAAGCTTGCGCCGCCTTGGGCTCGAGGTGATCCATGGGGGCTCGGATTATACGCGCCAGGCGTTTGACAGATCAGGGGCGCGTGGGCACACTCTGCGCCTCGCGCCGATTTGATGTTCAGCTTGCGGGCGCGTTACAAATGCCGCTAAAGAGACGCGCCGCCGGCGCCCGTTTCTGCGAAAGCTGAACGGGCGTTTTCTTTTCCGGGGCCCGATGAACGATCGCGCATCGCTGCTGCAGTCGCTGCTGGCCGAGAGGATCCTGGTCCTGGACGGCGCCATGGGCACGATGATCCAGCGCCAGCGCCTGACCGAGGAGCAGTTCCGGGGGCGGCGCTTCCGCGGCTGGGGCCGCGAGCTGCGCGGCAACAACGACCTGCTGACGCTGACCCTGCCCGGGCTCGTGCGCCAGCTGCACCTGGACTACCTCGCCGCGGGCGTCGACATCGTCGAGACCAACACCTTCAACTCCACCGCCGTGTCGCTCGCCGACTACGCCATGGAGGGGCTCGCCTACGAGCTCAATCGGGCCGCCGCGCTGCTCGCGCGCGAAGCCGTGGACGAGTTCGGGAGGAACGGGCGCGCGCGGCCGCGCTTCGTCGCCGGGGCAATCGGGCCGACCACCAAGACCGCCTCGATCTCGCCCGACGTCAACGATCCGGGCTTTCGCGCCGTCAGCTTCGATCAGCTCGCCGCGGCCTACGGCGAGGCGGCGCGCGGGCTGATGGACGGCGGCGCAGACCTGCTGCTCGTCGAGACCATCTTCGACACGCTGAACGCCAAGGCGGCGATTCTGGCCATCGAGGCCGAATTCGAGCGGCGCGGCGCGCGCCTGCCGCTGATCGTCTCGGGCACCATCACCGACGCCTCGGGGCGCACGCTCTCGGGCCAGACCGCCGAGGCGTTCTACAACTCGGTGCGCCACGCCCAGCCGATCGCCGTGGGCCTGAACTGCGCGCTCGGCGCGCGCGAGCTGCGAGCGCACATCGAGGAGCTCGCGGGCCTCGCCCAGATGCCCGTGTCCTGCTACCCGAACGCGGGCCTGCCGAACGCCTTCGGCGAGTACGACGATACGCCCGAGTCCATGGCGCGCGAGCTCGGCGCCTGGGCGCGCGCGGGCTTCCTCAACCTCGTCGGCGGCTGCTGCGGGACCACCCCGCAGCACATCCACGCCATCGCCGCGGCGGTGCAGGGCGTGGCGCCGCGCCGCGCACCGCCGCGCGCGCCGATGCTGCGCCTTTCGGGCCTGGAGCCGCTCACCGTGGGGGAAGGTTCGCTTTTCGTCAACATCGGCGAGCGCACCAACGTCACCGGCTCGAGGGCGTTCGCACGCCTGGTGCTCACGGGCAACTACGCCGGGGCGCTCTCGGTCGCGCGCCAGCAGGTCGAGAACGGCGCCCAGGTGATCGACGTCAACATGGACGAGGCGATGCTCGACTCGGAACGCGCCATGGTGACGTTCCTCAACCTCGTCGCCGCCGAGCCCGACATCGCGCGCGTGCCGGTGATGGTCGACTCCTCGAAATGGAGCGTGATCGAGGCGGGCCTGAAATGCCTTCAGGGCAAGGGCATCGTCAACTCGATCAGCCTCAAGGAGGGCGAGGCCGAGTTCCTGCGCCAGGCGAAGCTCGTGCGGCGCTACGGCGCGGCGGTGGTGGTGATGGCCTTCGACGAGCAGGGCCAGGCCGACTCGCTCGAGCGCCGCACGGCGGTCTGCCGCCGCGCCTACGACCTGCTGACGCTCAAGGCCGGCTTCCCGCCCGAGGACATCGTCTTCGACCCCAACATCTTCGCGGTGGCGACGGGGCTGGAGGAGCACGCGCGCTACGGCCTGGACTACATCGAGGCGGCGCGCTGGATCCGCGGCCACCTGCCGCAGGCGCAGGTCTCCGGCGGGGTCTCGAACCTGTCCTTTTCGTTTCGTGGCAACGACGCGGTGCGCGAGGCGATGCACACCGCGTTCCTCTATCACGCGATCCGCGCCGGCATGAGCATGGGCATCGTCAACGCGGGCCAGCTCGGCGTCTACGAGGAGATCGAGCCGGGACTGCGCGAGCGCGTCGAGGACGTGATCCTGAACCGCCGCGCCGACGCCACCGAGCGCCTGATCGAGTACGCGGCCGGCGTGAAGGGCGGCGCGCGCCTCGCGCGCGAGGACGACGCCTGGCGGCGCGGCGCGGTGGAGGCGCGCCTGACGCACGCCCTGGTCAACGGCATCGCGGCCCACATCGTCGAGGACACCGAGGAGGCACGCCGGAAGTACGCGCGCCCCATCGAGGTGATCGAGGGGCCCCTCATGGACGGCATGAACATCGTCGGCGACCTGTTCGGCGCCGGCAAGATGTTCCTGCCGCAGGTCGTAAAGTCCGCGCGCGTCATGAAGCAGGCAGTGGCGCACCTGGTGCCTTACATCGAAGCCGCGAAGGCCGCCTCGGGCGAAGCCGCGAAGGCCAAGGGCAAGCTCGTCATCGCCACCGTGAAGGGCGACGTGCACGACATCGGCAAGAACATCGTCGCCGTGGTGCTCCAGTGCAACAACTACGAGGTGGTCAACCTCGGCGTCATGGTGCCCGCGCAGGTGATCCTCGAGACCGCACGCCGCGAGGCGGCGGACGCGATCGGCCTGTCGGGTCTCATCACGCCGTCGCTCGAGGAGATGACGCACGTCGCGCGCGAGATGGAGCGCCAGGGCTTCAGGCTGCCGCTGCTCATCGGCGGCGCCACAACCTCGCGCGCGCACACCGCCGTGAAGATCGCCCCCGGGTACTCAGGGCCGGTGGTCTACGTGCCGGATGCCTCGCGCTCGGTCGGCGTGGTCGCGAGCCTGCTCTCGCCGGAGGGCCGCGACGCCTACGTCGCCTCCGTGCGTGCCGATTACGACCGCGTGCGAGCGCAACACGCGGCGAAGAAGGGCCCCGGACCCCTGCACCCGATCGCCGAGGCGCGGCGCCTGGGTGCTAAGACCGACTGGAGCGCCTACCGGCCGACCAAGCCCCGGGCACCCGGGCGCACGGTGCTGCGCGACTACCCGCTCGAGGAGCTGGTGCCCTACATCGACTGGGGCCCCTTCTTCCAGGCCTGGGAGCTCTCCGGGCCGTACCCGAAGATCCTCGAGGACCCGGTGGTGGGCGAGGCCGCGCGCAGGCTCTTCGCGGAGGCGCAGGAGTTCCTCGCGCGCCTGGTGCGCGAGCGATGGGTGCGCGCGCACGGCGTGCTGGGCCTATTCCCCGCGGCACAGGTCGGCGGCGACGACATCGCGATCTATGAAAGTGAAAAGCGAATTGGCGTCGCCATGACCTGGCACAACCTGCGCCAGCAGAACCACAAGCCCGCGGGCAACGCGAACCTGTGCCTTGCGGACTTCGTCGCGCCGAGAGATTCCGGCGTCCCCGACTGGATCGGCGCCTTCGCGGTCTGCGTCGGCGGGCTGGAGGAGCGCCTCGCGGCGTTCGAGCGCGAGCACGACGACTACGGCGCCATCATGCTCAAGGTGCTCGCGGATCGCCTCGCGGAAGCCTTCGCCGAGCGCCTGCACGAGCGCGTGCGGCGCGAGTTCTGGGGCTACGCGCCCGATGAGCGCCTCTCGGGCGAGGAGCTGATCCGCGAGGCCTACCGGGGGATCCGTCCCGCGCCGGGCTACCCCGCCTGCCCCGACCACACCGAGAAGGCGGGGCTGTTCGCGCTGCTGGATGCGGAGAAGAACGCGGGAATGCAGCTGACCGAATCGTTCGCGATGCTGCCGGCCTCCGCGGTGTCCGGGTTCTATTTCTCACATCCTGATTCAACGTACTTCGCCGTCGGCAAGGTGGGGCGGGACCAAGTCGAGGACTGTGCGCGACGCAAGGGAATGAGCGTGGAGGAGGCCGAACGGTGGCTCGCGCCGAATCTCGCCTACGAGCCCGCCGATATAATCGCCAGCCCATCCACCTAGGAGCGAACCATGGGCAAGGGCGACAAGCGCACACGGCGCGGCAAGATCTACCGGGGCAGCTACGGCAAGCGCCGGCCGCACCGGGCGAAGAAAGGCAAGCGCGGGGGCTAGCCGCTCACTTACGCCAGAACGCGGGCGTGAACAGCACGAACACCGTGAGCAGCTCAAGGCGCCCGAGCAGCATGGCGAGGGTCAGGATCCAGGTCTGGAAGTCCGAGAGCAGCGCGTAGTTCGCCGCGGGGCCGACCTGGCCCAGGCCCGGGCCGACGTTGTTGACGCAGGCGGCGGCCGCCGAGAGCGCGGTGAGGAAATCCAGCCCGGTGGCGGCGAGCAGCAGCGTGATCGCCGCGAGCGTGGCTCCGTACACCAGCATGTAGGCGAGCACCGCGAAGATGATGTGATGCTCCACCACCTGGCCGCCGAGCTTGACCGGCGTCACGGCGCGCGGGTGGAGCAGGCGCTCGAGCTCGCCCACCGCCTGCCGGAACATGAGCAGCGCGCGCATCATCTTGATGCCGCCGCCGGTCGAGCCCGAGCAGGTCGCGAAACCCGCGATGAACAGCATCCACAGCGGCGCGAACACCGGCCAGGCGGCGTAGTCGACGCTCGCGTAGCCCGTCGTGGTCGCCACCGACACGACGTTGAAGGCGGCATGGCGCAGCGCCGTGAGCGGCGCGTCGTAGGTGCCGTGCGCCCAGAGCAGGAGCGCGACGCCCGCGACGCTGGCGGCGGCCAGCAGCACGAAGTAGCGCGCCTCGGCGTCGCGCCGGTAGGGGGCGGGGCTCGCGCGGTGCACCGCGGCGAAGTGGGTCACGAAGTTGATTCCCGCGAGCAGCATGAAGGCGACCGACACCGCCTCGATGCGCGGCGAATCCCAGTGCGCGAAGCTCAGGTCGTGCGAGGAGAACCCGCCCAGCCCGAGCGTGGTGAAGGCGTGCATCACCCCGTCGAGCCAGTCCATCCCGGCCCAGCGGTAGGCAAGCGCGCAGGCCGCCGTCAGCCCGGCGTAGATCAGCCACAGACCCTTGGCCGTCTCCGTGATGCGGGGGGTGAGCTGAGCCTCCTTCATCGGCCCGGGAAGCTCGGCCTTGAGGAGCTGCCTCCCGCCCACGCCGAGCAGCGGCAGTACCGCCACCGCGAGCACGATCACGCCCATGCCGCCGAACCACTGCAGGGCGCAGCGCCACAGGTTGATCGAGGGCGGCAACGCATCCAGCCCCGAGAGCAGCGTCGCGCCGGTCGCGGTCAGGCCCGACATCGCCTCGAAGTAGGCGTCCGTGACGCCGAGCGCCGGAATGTAGGCGAGCAGCGGCAGCGAGGCGAACGCCGGCAGCACTGTCCACACCAGCGCAACGAACAGGAACCCGTCGCGCGGGCGCAGCTCCCTCGGCCGGCCGCGCGTCGCGAGGTAGCCCGCCGCGCCGGCGGCCGCGGTGGTCAGCACGGCGAGGTCGTAGGCACGCTCGGCGCCGTCCTGCAGGGCGATCGACACCCCGAGCGGCACCAGCATCGCGCTGGCGAAGGCGATCAGCAGCACCGAGAGCAGGTTGACGATGACCGCCAGGTGCACGGCGCGCGCCTAGAGGAAGCCGGCGCTCACCTGGAACAGCTTCTCCACGCGGGGCAGCGTCTTCTTGTCGGAGACGAACACGATGACGTGGTCCTCGGCCTCGATCGGCGTGTCGTGATGCGCCATCAGCACCTCGTCGCCGCGCACCACCGCGCCGATCAGCGTGCCCGGCGGCAGCTCGATCTCCTCGATGCGCCGCCCGGTGACGCGGCAGGAGGCGCGGTCGCCGTGCACCACGGCCTCGAGCGCTTCCGCCGCGCCGCGGCGCAGGCTGTGCACCGCGACCACGTCGCCGCGGCGCACGTGCGCGAGCAGCTTGCCGATGGTCGCCTGCGCGGGCGAGATCGCGATGTCGATCTGCGCGCTCTGCACCAGGTCGACGTAGCTGCGGCGGTTGATGAGCGCCACCACGCGCCGCGCCCCCATGCGCTTGGCGAGCAGCGCGCTCATGATGTTGTTCTCGTCGTCGTTGGTCACGGCGATGAACAGGTCCATCTCGGCGACGTTCTCCTCCCCGAGCAGCGCCTCGTCGGTGGCGTCCCCGGAGAGCACCAGGGCGCGCTCGACCCGCTCGGCGAGCAGCTCGCTGCGCCGCTTGTTGTGCTCGATCACCTTCACCTCGTAATCGCGCTCCAGGGCGTGCGCCAGGCGCAGCCCGATGTTGCCGCCGCCGGCGATCATGACGCGCCTCACCGGGCGCGCCATGCGCCTGAGCTCCTGCATCACCTGGCGGATGTCGCGCGAGGATGCGAGGCAGAACACCTCGTCGCCCGCCTCGATCACCGTGTCGCCCTCGGGGATGAGCGCCTTGTCCTGGCGGAACACGGCGACGATGCGCGTGTCGACCTGCGGAATGTGCCGCCGGATCTCGCGGATCGGGCGCCCCACCAGCGGCCCGCCGAGGAACGCGCGCACCGCGACCAGGCTCACCCGGCCGTCGGCGAAATCCAGCACCTGCAGCGCCTCCGGGAACTCGACCAGCTTCACCAGGTAGTCGGTCAGCACCTGCTCGGGGCAGATCGCCAGGTCGACGTCGAACCCCTCGTGCCCCAGCACCAGCTCGTTCTCGAGGAAATCGCTCGCCCGCACCCGCGCCACGCGGCGCGGCACGTTGAACATTCGGCTCGCGAGCTTGCAGGCGACGAGGTTGGTCTCGTCGGACTGGGTCACGGCGATCAGCAGGTCGGCGTCCTCGACGCCCGCCTCCTTGAGCACCGACGGGTGAGACGCGTTGCCCTGGACGATGCGCAGGTCGAGCCGGTCCTGCAACGCCCGCAGGCGCGGCGCGTCGATATCCACGACCGTGATGTCGTTCTGCTCCGAGACCAGGCTCTCGGCGACCGAAGCGCCGACCTGGCCCGCGCCGAGCACCACGATTCTCATTTCCCGCTCCTCATTCCTCCCGCCGCCCCACCGGCAGGCCGAGCGCCTTGAGCTTGCGGTACAGGTGGGTGCGCTCCAGCCCCGAGCGCTCGGCCACCCGCGACATGCTGCCGTGCTCGCGCGCCAGCAGGTGCTCGAAGTACAGGCGCTCGAAGGCCTCGCGCGCCTCGCGGTAGGGGCGGTCGAGCGCGATGCCGGCGGGCGACTGCGGGCCCGCGTGCGCGGCCAGCACCCGCTCGACGTCCGCCAGGCCGATCTCCTCCTCCAGCGCGCCCGCCGCGAGGTTGCGCACCACGCTCTCCAGCTCCGCGAGGTTGCCCGGCCAGGCGTGGTGCCGCAGCGCGTTCAGCGCCGCCACCGAGAGCCGGCGCGCGGGGCTGGCGCGCGCCTCGACCAGCTGCGCGAGGCTGAGCGCGGCGAGGTCCGGCACGTCCTCGGCGAACTCGCGCAGCGCCGGGAGCTTGAGCACGTACTCCGAGAGCCGCGCGAGCAGCTGCGCGTCGAAGTCGTGCTTCTCGGCGAGGGAGCGCGCATCCAGCGTCGAGAACGACACCAGGCGCGCGCGGTGCTTCTCGGCGCGCCCGAGCAGGAACTCGAGATTCTTCCGCTCGGCGCGCGACAGGCGCGCGAGCTCGCCGACGAACAGCACCCCGCCCGCGGCGCGCGCCAGCACCTCCGAGGAGGGCTCGGCGAGCAGCTCGGGGCCCTCGACGAACGGCGCGCCGGGCGCCGCGAGCAGGCGCGCGAACAGCTCCGGGCGCGCGCCGCGCTCCCCGCGCAGCAGCAGCGCCCCGCCCGCGGCGGCGAGCT
>CAZOWR010000023.1:0-21003 GCA_964583645.1 uncultured Enterobacteriaceae bacterium | reverse complement strand
AGCTCTCGCGCACGCCGGCGCGGCTCGCCACGGCCACGCCCGGGCGCGGCGCGCATACCGACGAGGTGCTGCGCGAGGCCGGCTATTCGGACGCCGACATCGCGCGCTTGAGGAAGGAAGGAGTCGTCTGATGGCCGAGCTGAGCACGCGGATCGAGGGAGCGGTCGCGACCGTGGTCTTCTCCAACCCGGCGAAGATGAACGCGATGACCTACGACATGTGGACCTCGCTTCCCGCGACGTTCGAGAGGCTCGACGCCGATCCCGCGGTGCGCGCCATCGTCTGCAGGGGCGAGGGCGAGAAGGCCTTCATCTCGGGCGCCGACATCTCACAGTTCGAGAAGCTGCGCGGCACGGTAGAGGCGCAGGTCGAGTACAACAAGGCGGTCGAGCAGGCCTACCTCGCGCCGATCCGGTGCTCCAAGCCCGTGATCGCGAGCATCCGCGGCGTCTGCATCGGCGGCGGCCTGGGCTTCGCCGCTGCCTGCGACTTGCGCATCTGCGCCGAGGACGCGGTGTTCCGCATGCCCGCGGCGCGGCTCGGCCTGGGCTACAGCCCGGCGGGGGTGCGCCGCTTCATGAACGTGATCGGCGCCGCCAATACGTCGGATCTGTTCTTCACGGCGCGCAAGTTCGACGCTGCGGAGGCGCTGCGCATGGGTTTCGTGAGCCGCGTCGTGCCGGTGGCGCAGCTCGCCGCGGCGACCGCGGCGCTCGCCGCGCTCATCGCCGAGAACGCCCCGCTCACCGTCGCCGCTGCCAAGTACGCCGTGCAGCAGGCCCTCAGGGATCCCGCGGAGCGCGACATGGCGAGGGCGGTGAAGATGGTGGAAGCCTGCTTTGCGAGCGAGGACCACAAGGAAGGCCGCAAGGCGTTCATGGAGAAGCGCAAACCGACGTTCGTGGGGAGATAGACATGGCGCAGCCGCACGGGAGGGTCGCGATCGTCACGGGCGCCGGATCGGGCATCGGCAAGGCCTCGGCCCTCGCGCTGCTCGCCGACGGCTGGCGCGTGGCGCTCGCCGGCCGCCGCAAGGACGTGCTCGAGAAGGCGGCCGCGGAGTCGGGCGCCGGCGAGCGAGCGCTTGCCGTACCCACCGACGTCGCCCAGCCGGACTCGGTGAAGGCGCTGTTCGCCGCGGTGAAGCAGAAATGGGGGCGGCTCGATCTGCTGTTCAACAACGCCGGCATCAACGCGCCCGGCATCTCGCTCGAGGACCTGAGCGTCGAGCAGTGGAGGAGCGTCGTCGACGTCAACCTCTCGGGGATGTTCTACTGCATGCAGGAAGCCTTCCGCATCATGAAGATGCAGGAGCCGCGCGGCGGTCGCATCATCAACAACGGCTCGATCTCGGCGCATGCACCACGCCCCGGCTCGGCGCCCTACACCGCCACCAAGCACGCCGTGACGGGGCTGACGAAGACCGGGGCGCTGGACGGCCGCAAGTACGACATCGGCGTCGGCCAGATCGACATCGGCAACGCCGGCACCGAGCTCACCGCGCGCATGGCCAAGGGCGTGCCGCAGGCCGACGGCTCGGTGCGCGTCGAGCCGCTGATGGACGTCGCCCACGTAGGGCAGGCGATCGTCCACATGGCGAGCTTTCCGCTCGAGACCAACGTGCTGTTCATGACCATCAAGGCCTCGAAGATGCCCTTCGAGGGCCGCGGCTGACCGAAAAGGGGTCAGACCCCTTTTCAGAAGACGAAGATGCCCTTGCCGGTGGTCTGGGTGTCGAACAGGCGGTAGGCCTCGGCAGCCTGCTCGAGCCTCCAGCGCTGCGTGATGAGCTTGCCGAGTGGGATCCGTCGTGAAGCCACGAACCGCGCGCACTCCTCCTGCCCACCGGCGCTGAAGGTCCACGACCCGATCAGCGTCAGCTGCCGGCGCAGCATGTCCTTGCTGACGTCGAGCGTCACGCTGCCGCCCTCGCCCACGAAGCAGCACGTGCCCCAGGTGCGCGTCGCGCGCACCGCGGCAAGCCGCGCCTCGGACGCGGCGCTGCAATCGAGCGCGAGGTCCACGCCCTCGCCCTTGGTCAACGACTTGAGCTGCTCTACCGGGTCCGCTGCCTTCGGATCGAGCACCGCCTCGGCGCCGAACTCCTTCGCCAGCGCGCGCCGCTCGGGGCTCACGTCGAGCGCGATGACGCGTGCCCCCATCGCCGTGCCGAGCAGCGTCGCGCTCAAGCCCACCGGCCCCTGCCCGAACACCGCCAGCGTGTCACGCCCCGAGACGCCCATGCGCTTGAGCGCCCCGTAAGCAGTGCCGGTGCCGCAGGAGACCGCGGCGCCTTCCTCGAATGAGAGCTCCTCCGGCAAGGGAACGAGTGTCGAAGCGGGAACCTTCATGTAGGGCGCGTGCCCGCCGTGGCCGGTGACGCCGTACACCGTGATGCCCCTGCCGCAGAGCTGCGACCACCCTACGCGGCAGTGTGCGCAGGCGCCGCAGCCCTTGTAGTGGTGGTTCATGACGCGCGCGCCCTCGTGCGCGAGCGCCTCCGGCACGCCCGCGCCGACCTCCAGCACCACGCCGCAGGGCTCGTGGCCGGCGATCACGGGCTTGCCGTCGCCGCCCAGGCCGAGCGCACCCGCCATGCCGCTCCCCGAGCGCGAAGCGCGGTAGGCATGCAGGTCGCTGCCGCACATGCCCGAGGCCTTCATCTCGAGCACCACCTCCCCCGGGCCGGGCTTCGGGTCCGGGAACTCCGTCAGCTCGAGCTCGCGCTCGCCCTTGAATACGATCCCCTTCATCGATCCTCTACCCGATGCGGTTGCGCAGCATCCCGATGCCCGCGATCTCGGTCTCGAGGACGTCGCCCGCCTTGAGGAACTCGGGCGGCGTGCGCGCCTGGCCTACGCCTTCGGGCGTGCCGGTCGAGATCACGTCCCCCGGCTCGAGCGTGAGGCCCGCCGAGAGCTCGGCGATGATGCGCGGAATCTTGAAGTACATGTGGCGCGTGCTCGAGTCCTGCTTCACCGCGCCGTTCACGCGCGTCGTCACGCGCAGGTCGGCAGGGTCCTTCAGCTCGTCGGCGGTGACGATCCACGGCCCCATCGGGCACAGGCCGTCCAGGCTCTTGCCCTTGAACCACTGCTGGCCGTGCTGGCGCTGGACCTCGCGCGCCGAGACGTCGTTCACCACCGTGTAGCCGAACACGTGCTTCATCGCGTTCGCCTCCGTGATGTCGCGCCCTCCGCGGCCGATGATCACCCCGAGCTCCACCTCCCAGTCGAGCTTCTGCGTGACCTCGGCGTGCAGCGGAATGCGGTCGTACGGCCCGTTCACCGCGGTCACCGTCTTGGTGAAGAAGGTCGGATGCGCGGGCAGGTCCTGCCTGGTGGCGCGGATGCTCTCGCCCTCCCTGAAATGCTCTACGTAGTTCCAGCCGACGCAGAAGACGTTGCGCCGCGGCCGCGGGATCGGCGCAAGCAATCGCACGGACGCGAGCTTCACCGGCGTGCCGCGGGGCACCTTGATGGCGCGGCGGCCCGCCGCGATCAGCGCCAGCATGTCGGGCGCCTTCAGCGGCACGAAGTGCCGGTCGTCCACCATCACGCCTACGCGCGGCGCGGCGCCGCCCTTTGGCGCGTAGGTCAGAAGTCGCATGGTCTCCCCTTTTTCGAAGCGCAGTCTAGCGCCAGTGATCGAAGAGCGGGCCGCCGGCGCCATAGACCGGATCGCAGGCCGGCAGGGGCACGCGCGCGACCGCGGCGGCGCTCCCGCTCGCGCTCGAGGTCGCCGGCATGCAGGTGTCAGGCCGGCTGCTCTCGGGGTAGGCGCCTACGATACCCAGCGCGCCGCGCGCGGCGAGCCGCTTGTGCCCGGTCCCCGCCGGCAGCACGATGACGTCGCCCGGCCGCGCCGTGACGGTGACCCCGGTCTCGCCGCCGAACTGCACCGTGACCTCGCCTTCGTAGATGCCGAGCGCCTCGTGCGCGTTGCTGTGATAGTGGTGAAACGGGAACACGCCGTCGCGCCACGCCGCGGGCCAGCGATTGCGTGTAAAGAGGGCCTCGAACGCCGCCGCCGGGTCCGCACCCGCGATCGGCACGGCACCGGGATAGACGAGCAGGGGCCAGCGCGGATGGTTCGGGATATTGCCCGCCGCGGCGAGCAGATGCGCGACGACCTTCATCCGCGCGCCTTCAGCGGCTTGTAGCGGATGCGATGCGGCCGCGCCGCCTCCTCGCCCAGGCGCTTGCGCTTGTCGGCCTCGTACTCCTGGTAGTTGCCCGCAAAGAATACCACCTGCGCCTCGTCCTCGAAGGCGAGGATGTGGGTGGCGATGCGGTCGAGGAACCAGCGGTCGTGCGAGATGACGAGCACCGAGCCGGCGAATTCCAGCAGCGCCTCCTCGAGCGCGCGCATGGTCTCCACGTCGAGGTCGTTGTTGGGCTCGTCGAGCAGCAGCACGTTGGCGCCGGAGGCGAGCTGCCTGGCGAGCTGCAGGCGCCCGCGCTCGCCGCCCGAGAGGCTCCCTACCGGCTTCTGCTGGTCGGCACCGCGGAAGTTGAAGCGCGCGAGATACGCCCGCGAGGGCATCTGGAAGCGCCCCACCGTCATCGTGTCCTGCCCGCCGCACACCTCATCGAACACCGTCTTGTCGCCAGCGAGCGCTTCGCGCGTCTGCTCGACGTGGGCGAGCTTCACGGTCTTGCCTAAGACGACCTTACCCCTGTCCGGCATCTCCCTGGCCATGATCATGCGAAACAGCGTCGACTTTCCCGCGCCGTTCGGCCCGATGATGCCGACGATCGCGCCCGGCGGGACCTTCACGGACAGCTTCTCCATCAGCAGCCGCTCGCCGTAGCCCTTGGTCACCCCGTCGAGCGCGATCACCTCGTTGCCGAGCCGCTCGCCCACCGGGATGAAGATCTCGCGCGTCTCGTTCCGCTTCTGGTACTCGTACTCCGACATCTCCTCGAAGCGCGCCAGGCGCGCCTTGGACTTCGACTGGCGCGCCTTGGGATTCTGGCGCACCCACTCGAGCTCCGCCTGCATGGTGCGGATGCGCGCCTCCTCCTGCTTCGCCTCCGTCGCCAGGCGCTTCTCCTTCTGCTCGAGCCACGAGGAGTAGTTGCCCTGCCAGGGAATGCCGTAGCCGCGGTCGAGCTCGAGGATCCAGCCCGCGGCGTTGTCGAGGAAGTAGCGGTCGTGCGTCACCGCCACCACGGTGCCCGGGAAGCGCTGCAGGAACTGCTCGAGCCACTCCACGCTCTCCGCATCGAGGTGATTGGTCGGCTCGTCCAGGAGCAGCAGGTCGGGCCTGGAGAGCAGCAGCCGGCAGAGCGCGACGCGCCGCTTCTCGCCGCCGGAGAGAATGCCGACCTTCGCGTCCCAGGGCGGCAGGCGCAGCGCGTCTGCGGCGATCTCCAGCTCCTGGCCGGTGTCGGCGGCGTTGACGATCGCCTCCAGCCGCGCCTGCTCCGCGGCGAGCTTGTCGAAGTCTGCCCCCTCCTCCGAGTACGCGGCATACACCGCCTCGAGCGCCTTTTTCGCCTCCGCCACCTCGCCGCGCGACTCCTCCACCGCCTCGCGCACCGTCTTCGCACCATCCAGGGTCGGCTCCTGCGGCAGAAAGCCGACGCGCAGGCCCGGCATGCGGATCACCTCGCCCTCGTAGCTTTCCTCCACGCCGGCCATGATCCTCAGCAGCGTCGACTTGCCCGAGCCGTTCAGCCCCAGCACCCCGATCTTGGCGCCCGGGAAGAAGTTGAGCGAGATGTTGCGCAGGATCGCGCGCTGCGGCGGGACGGTCTTGCCGACGCGGCGCATGGTGTAGACGTACTTGGCCATCGCTAGTCGACCACCCGTGTCGCGCGCAGCAGCATCGGCTGGGGAACCGTGAGGCGGATGGCGGTAGCGGTCTTGCGGTTGACGACCAGCTCGAAGGTCCTCGCCTGCTCGATCGGCATCGCCTCGGGCTTCTCGCCCTTCTTCAGGATGCGCGCCACGAACAAGGCGGCTCGGCGGTACTGATCCCGGAATTCGATGCCGTAGGAGATCAGGCCGCCCTGGTCAGGGAACATCGGCTGCAGGGTCATCGACGGGAGCCGATGCCGCAGCGCCAGATCGGCCGCCCGGGCCATTGGTCCGGTGGGCGGGATGAGACTCGGCTGGATGATCACGGCGCCGGCGCCCTCGCCCGTCATGGCGGCGAACGCCCCCTCGAACCCGTCCGCGCCGTCGACGCTGTAGGCCCGCACCTCGATTCCGAATTGCTTCGCGGCGGCTTCGGTGCCTCGGGTCATCACGCCGGCGTATGAAGAATCCGCGCGGTTCAGCAGCAACGCGATACGCTTCAGCCTCGGCACCAGTTCGCGCAGCAGCTCGACCCGCTTCGCGGAGAGCTCGATTCCGGTGAGGCCGGTGATGTTGCCGCCGGGGCGCGCGAGGCTGGCCGCGAAACCCTGCTGGATCGGGTCCCCTGCCGGCGCCATGACGATCGGGATGCTGCGCGTCGCCTTCTGCGCCGCCTGCACCGCGGGGGTGAGCGATGCGACGATGACATCCACCTTCAGGTCGACCAGCTCCGTCGCGATCTGGGCGGCGCGTTCGGCGCGGCCGTCCGCGGAGCGCCACTCGACGCGGATGTTCTGGCCGTCTGCGTAGCCCTCGTCGCGCAGGCCCTGCGTGAACGCGTCGCGAAAGTCTTGCGTCAGCGGGGTGAAGGTCAGCACGCCCACGCGCGGGACTTGCTGCGCAAAGGCCGAGAGCGCGGCAAGGAGAAGGCCGAAGGCGAGCGCGCGATTGCGCACGGCGGTCACGGCGCGGCCTCGAGCCGCGCCAGCACGCCGTTGGGCGCGTCGTTGAGCAGGTAGAGGTGGCCGTCCGGGCCGTTGCGCACGTCGCGAATGCGCCCCAGCACCCCGCGCAGCATGCGCTCTTCGTGCACCACCTTCTCCCCCTCCAGGCGCAGGCGCACGAGCATCGCGTCGCGCAGCGCCCCCACGAACAGGTCGTTCTTCCAGCGCGGGAACCTGTCTCCCGCGTAGAACGCCATCCCCGAGGGTGCGATCGAGGGCACCCACTTGTGCAGCGGCTGCGCCATGCCCTGCTTGTGCGTGCCCTCCCCGATCCTCGTGCCGATGACGTACTGCACGCCGTAGGTGATCACCGGCCAGCCGTAGTTGACGCCGGCGCGGATCACGTTCACCTCGTCGCCACCCTGCGGGCCATGCTCGTGCGTCCAGAGCATTCCCGTTGCCGGATGCAGCGCGGCGCCCTGCATGTTGCGGTTTCCCAGCGTGTACTTCTCGGGCTTCCAGCCCGGCCTGCCGGCGAACGGATTGTCCTTCGGCACCCGGCCGTCGTCGTGCAGGCGGATCACCGAGCCCGCGTGGTCGTCGGGCTTCTGCGCGCGCTCCATCTCGCCGCGGTCGCCGAGCGTGATGTAGAGGAACCCGGCCCGGTCGAAGACCAGCCGCGAGCCGAAGTGCCGCCCCGTGGAGCCCTTCGGGCTCTGCCGGAAGATCACCTCCACGCCTTCCATGCGGTTGGCCACGAGCCTGCCGCGCGCGACCTCGGTGCCCACGCCGTCGGCGCCGCGCGCAGCGAAGGACCAGTACACGAGGCCGTTCTTCTCGAAGCCCGGGTGCAGCGCCACGTCCATGAGCCCGCCCTGGCCGTGCTCGGTCACCGGCGGCAGGCCGGCGACAGGGGCGGGATCGACCTTGCCGTCCCTGACGACGCGCATCCGTCCCGGGCGCTCGGTGGCGAGCATGCGGCCGTCCGGGAGAAACGCCACCGACCAGGGGTGGTCGAGTCCGCTCGCGACGGTGACGACGCGGAAGCTGTGCTCTTCGGAGCGGACGATCTGGCCGAGCAGCGCCGGCGCGCAGGCGGCAAGCACGCCGGCGAGGGCGGCCCTAGCGAGGCAGCTGCGCGGCTTCACCCAGGTCCCAGAATACGCCCGCCATCAGCCGCAGCGCATCGCGCGCCACCGGCGCGAGCAGGTGCTCGTTCGGCGCGTGCTGGCTGCACGAGGCGTAAGAGTGCGGGATCCACACCGTCGGCAACCCCAGCACGTCGGCGAAGATGTCGTTCGGCAGCGAGCCGCCGAGGTTGGGCAGCACCGCCGGCGGCTTGCCGGAGGTGCGCGCAAGCGACGTCGCGGTCCACTTCACCCACGGGTGGTCAGGAGCGAGCCGCGTCGCCTTGAAGAAGCCGTCGCGCGCAGGCGTGACCTTCACCATCGGGAAACCCGCCTGGTCGAGATGGCGCCTCAACGCCGGAGCGATGTCCGCCGGATCGATGCCGACCACGTAGCGCAGCTGGCAATGGCAGCTCGCGCGCGGCGGAATCGCGTTCACCGGCTTGTCCGGGTTGCCGCAGACGAAGGCGAGCACCTCGAAGCTGCACCAGCCGAATACGCGCTCTACCGGGGTGAGGCCCGGCTCGCCCCAGTCCGGATCGATCCGCGGCCCGTCCTCGCCGCCGTCGACTTCCAGCCCCGCGAGCGCCTCGATCACCGAGGGTGTAAGCGAGTCGGGACGCCACTCCGCCACCCTGATCTCGCCCCTGGGGCCGGTGATCGCGGCGAGCGCCTGCGCCAGGATGATGCCCGGATTGGCGATCAGGCCGCCCCAGTTGCCCGAGTGGTGCCCGCCCGCGCGCAGGTCGACCACGAGATCCATGTTGAGGGCGCCGCGCGTGCCCATGAACAGGGTCGGGCGCCCCGGCGAGAGGCGCGGGCCGTCGGAGGCGATCAGGACATCGGCGCTGAGCGCCTGCCGCTCGCGCTCGCACACCTCGCGCAGCCCGGGCGAGCCGGTCTCCTCGCCGGTCTCGATCAGGAACTTGCAGTTGAAGCCGAGCTTGCCGCGCGTCTCGAGGACCGCGGCGATCGCGCCTAGGTTGATGCTGTGCTGGCCCTTGTTGTCGGCGGTGCCCCGGCCGTAGATCCGGTCGCCTTCCCTGATCAGCTTCCACGGCTCGATGCCCTTGCGCCACTGCGCCTCCTGCCCCCGGATGACATCGCCGTGGCCGTAGGAGAACACGGTGACCAGGGAAGGATCCTCGATGCGCTCGGCGACGAGCAAGGGTCCCCCGGTCGCTGCCGGATTCTCCAGGATCCGGCAGCGAAACCCGAGCCGGGCGAGGCTGGGCGCCATCTCCTCGGAGAGATAGCGTCCCAGATCGGCTTTCCTTTCCGGATTCTGGCTCTCCGTAGGAATCGCGACCCGCCGCGCGAGGTCGGCGAAGAACCCGCCGCCGTCGAAGTAGCGCTCTGCGTGGGCGATCGCCCGCTCCCGGCTCATGGCCGGGCGATTATCTCCCGGAAGCCGGCGGGCAGATCGACCCAGCCCGCGAAAAGGACTTCCTCGCCGTACTCGCCGGAGCGGACCGCTTTGCGACGCGAGCCGTAGCCGAAGAGGCGCAGGAGGTAGCTCATGGCGGGCTGTCGAAGCGTAGCCTGCATTTCTTACGGTCCGGCGTCTTGATCGGGATCAAGTCGCGGCAACGTACAATGGCCGCCCGCTCGCCATGCCCTACTTTCGCACCGCCGTGGTCGTCGGCGCCCTCGGCGTCATCGGCCGCTACATCGTAGAGAAGCTCGCCGGCCTCCGCGAATGGCAGGTGGTAGGCCTTTCCAGGCGCAGCGGGAAGGATGGAGCGCGGGTCAGGTACCTGTCCGTGGACCTCCTCGACCGGGGGCAAGCCGAGGAGAAACTGTCCGGCCTGGGCGACGCGACCCACGTTTTTTTCGCCGCCTTCCAGCCGGGGAGCGGCCCGGCGGCCGACTACGCGAGGAACATCGCGGCGAACCGGGACCTGCTGGTCAACTCGGTCGCGGCGATCGACCGTGCCGCGCCCGGCCTCGAGCGCGTGGTGCTCGTGACGGGGACCAAGTACTACGGCTCGCACCTCGGCCCCTACCGGACCCCGGCGCGCGAGGACGACCCGCGTCATGCGGGACCCAACTACTACTTCGACCAGATCGACTGGCTCACGGGGTTCCAGCGGGGCAAGCGCTGGAGCTGGACCGAGCTTCGCCCCCAGACCCTGTGCGGCTTCGCGCCGGGCACCGCGATGAGCATCGTGCCGGTGATCGCGGTCTACGCCGCGATCATGAAGGAGCTGGGCCGCCCGCTCGCCTTCCCGGGGACTGCCTGGACGAGCCTCTACCAGGTGACGGAGTCGGCGCACTTCGCCGAGGCGGCGCTCTGGGCGGCGACCGAGCCGCGCTGCGCCAACCAGGCCTACAACGTCACCAACGGCGACTACTTCCGCTGGTGCCACCTGTGGCCGCGCATCGCCGAGGCGTTCGAGATGCGCGCCGCGCCGCCGCAGCCGCTTTCGCTCGTGGACTTCATGGCGGACAAGGCCCCGCTCTGGGATACGATGGTGAACAAGCACGGGCTCGCGCCTCACCGCTTCGCGCAGGTCGTCGCCTGGCCGTTCGGCGACTACGTGTTCGGCTGCAACTGGGACGTGATGTCCAGCCTCACCAAGGTGCGGCAGCACGGCTTCCACGCGGTGGTGGACAGCGGCGAGATGTTCGCGCGGCTGCTGCGGCGCTTTCGCGCCGAGCGCATCGTGCCCTGACGTAGAATCGCCGCAGGGCCGCGGCGATGAGCACTTCGGATCCGGTATTCCTCGAGATCACCCTGCGCCTGGTGATGGCGGTGCTGTTCGGTGCGCTGGTGGGCCTGGAGCGCAGCTACCGCGGCCGGCCGGCGGGCTTTCGCACCCACACGCTGGTGTGCCTCGCCTCGAGCGCGCTGATGCTGGTCACCGTCTACGAGTCGCAGTGGTTCAGCCCGGGCGCCGCCGGGCGCGTCAACATCGACCCCACGCGCATGGCGCAGGGCATCATGACCGGCATCGGCTTCCTCGGCGCCGGCGTCATCATGAAGGAGGGGCTCTCGGTGCGCGGGCTCACCACCGCGGCCTCGATCTGGACCACCGCCGGGATCGGCATCCTCGTGGGCATCGGCTTCTACCTGCCGGCGGGCATCACGACGGCGCTGACGCTGGGCGCACTGTCCGCGTTGCGCTGGATCGAGCGCGTCATGCGCACCGAGACCTTCGCCGAGTTCGTGGTTCGCTTCGTCGCCGAGCGCGCCCTGCCCGAGCCCGAGCTGCGCGCCCTGGTCGCGCAGCACGGGTTTTCCGTGGCCAGCATCAGCCACCGCTTCCGGCGCGCGGAGGCGGTGCTCGAGTACCGCATGATGCTGCGCACGCTGCGACCGGACGACATGCGGCGGCTGGCCGAGGCGCTGCGCGCGCGCGAGGACATCGCCGAGTTCCGCATTGCGCCGACGGGAGATTGAGCGCGGCGCCGCTAGCGGCGCAGCACGCACTTGCCGTAGAGGTCGCCCAGCCGCCCCTGCGGGTCGTAGCGCGCCTTGAGCGCCGCGTAGGCCTCGCCGCCGTAGACGCGCCGGAATTCCTCTTCGGGAAAGAAGCAATCCGAGTACAAGGACTTGATGCCGCCCAGGCGCTGCACCTCCCGCTCGATATTCCGGTTGTGGTAGCCGCGCGGGCGCGCGACGCGCTCGGTGATCGTGTCCCAGAAGCCGAAGTTGACGAACGTGCCCTCGCCCGGCATGCGATACAGGGGGAAGACGCACGCCGGGTCCGCGGCGCGGATCGGGCAGATCCAGATCGGCAGGATGTCGATCTCGCGCAGCAGGAAGTCGAGGAACTCGCGCGCGCGCCCGATCGGGAGGTCGACGTCCTGGATCACGGCCTCGCGGCGCCGGCCCGCCAGCCGGTCCAGGGCCCGCGTCAGCCCCCACCTGGCGTTCCAGCGCATGACGCGCTGGTAGGTGATCGAGTTGAGCCGCTCCCGCCCGAGGAGGCGCCGCACCAGGGGATACTGCGCGCCGAGGTTCTTCGAGCACCAGAACCAGTCGGTGTCCCAGCGCCAGAGGTAGTCGCGTATCGTCAGATAGTCGCGCTCGCGCTCGCGGATGGAGCGGTAATAGATCCGCTCATAGGTGTAGTCGCTTGTCCAGGGCGCCTCGTCCACCAGCCGCCCGACCGTGACGTACATCTCTGCGCCGGAGAAGATGACGCCGTCGACAAAGTCGACGGCGTCGTCTCGCGCGCTGAAGCGCGCGAGATCGGAGAAGAACATCCCTGCGTCGCGGTGCTTCACATGGGTCAATTCCACATATCGCTTCACCGGCCGCGTGCGCGCCGTGACCTTGAGGGCGTAGCCGAGCGTGCCGTAGGAGTTGGGGAAGCCGAAGAACAGGTCGCGGTGCTCGTTGTGCGGCGTGCACGTGATCACGCTGCCGTCGGCGAGCAGCACGTCCAGCGCGAGCAGCCCCTCGTGCACCAGCCCCTCGCGGAACGAGGTCGACTCGATGCCCACGCCGGCGGCGGCCCCGCCGATGGTGATCGACTTGAGCTGCGGCACCACGCCCGGCATGACGCCGCGCGCGAGCGTCTCCCCGGCGAGGTCGAAGTAGCTGGTCATGCCGCCGCACTCGAGCGTGCCCCGCGCCGTGTCCACGGCGAGCACGCGATCGAAGCGCCTCAGGTCGACGCGCGGCCGCGCGCGGCGCGCGCGGTCGCGAAACAGGTTGGAGGTCGGCTTGGCGAGGCCGATGCCGCCGGTGCCCGCGGCGCTCAGCTCCGCGCGCAGCCGCTCGAGCTCCAGCGCGTAGCTATCGGCCGGCGGCGTCGTAGAGGTAGCCGCGGGTCCAGGGCAGCTCGTTCGAGCCCGCGCGGTTGAACACCACCTGGTAGAGCTGCAGCTCGCCGGCGCGGAACGCCGCCAGCGACCCCGAAAGGTAGAAGCGCCACACGCGCACGAACGTCTCGTCGTACATCGCGCGCACCTCGTCGCGGGCCGCCTCGAAGCGCCGCAGCCAGTGCTCGAGCGTGAGCGCGTAGTGCAGGCGCAGGTTCTCGACGTCGAGCACGCTGAAGCGGCGCGGCTCGAGCACCTGCATCATCTCGCCCAGCCGCGGCGGGTAGGCGCCCGGAAAGATGCGCCGCTCGATCCAGGCGTTCAGCGGCTTACCGCGGTCCTGGCCGATGGAATGGATCAGCCCGCGCCCGGCTTCCGTCAGGCAGCGATCGATGACGCGGCCCAGGGCGCCGTAGTTGCCCCGCCCCACGTGCTCGAGCATGCCGATCGAGACGAAGGCGTCGCAGCGCCCCGCGATATTGCGGTAGTCGTCCTCGAAGAACTCGACCCGGTCCTGAAGCCCGAGCTCGCGCGCGCGCTCGCGCGCCCAGGCGAGCTGCTCGCGCGAGATGTTGAAGGCGCGCACCTTGACGCCGTAGCAGCGCGCGGCATGCAGCGCGAAGCCGCCCCAGCCGCAGCCCGCCTCGATGACGCGCTCCCCGGCGCGCAGCCGCAGCTTGCGGCAAACGTGGTCGAACTTCGCCACCTGCGCCTCCTCCAGGCCCGTCTCGGGCGACGGGAAGTAGGCGCAGGTGTAGGCCATCTCGCGGTCCAGCCACAGGCGGTAGAAGCGGTTGCCGAGGTCGTAGTGGTGCTGGATGTTCTCGCGCGAGGCGGCGAGCGTGTTGCTGTGCGGGCGCATCAACAGGCGCAGCGCCCCGCGCAGCAGCGCCGCCAGCGGCCCGGCGCGCCCGCGCGAGCGGTAGATGAGCTCGATCAGCTGCGCGAGGTCGCCCTCCACGTCGGCCGAGCCGTCGGCATAGGCGTCGCCGAAGTTCATGTCCGGGTCGACCAGCAGCCTGAGCAGCGCCGTGCGATCGCGCATGCGCACGGTCGCTTCGGCCGGCTCGCGCACCGCGACCGACTCGCCGGTCCAGAGCGCGATGCGCACCGGCGGCCCGCCCACCGCGGCGAGCAGTGCCCGGGCCAGCTGGGCGTCCGCCGTCGGGCGCCCGGAGAGCGATTCCGTTCTCGACTTGAGCTCGGCCGACATGAGCTTCACCTTACGCGGGGTCGGTCCCCTTCTTTTGACTTACGTCAAGCGCGATTCTAACCCCTGGCGCGCTGCGCCGCCTCGAGCAGCGGCCCGAGGATGTCCATCGGCACCGGGAAGACGATGGTCGAGGCCTTGTCGCCCGCGATCTGGGTGAGGGTCTGGAGGTAGCGCAGCTGCATCGCCTCGGGCCGCCGCGACAGCATGTTGGCCGCCTCGAGCAGCTTCTCGGCCGCCTGCTGCTCGCCCTCGGCGTGGATGATCTTGGCGCGCCGCGCGCGCTCGGCCTCGGCCTGCTGCGCGATGGCACGCACCATGGTGTCGTTGAGGTCCACGTGCTTGATCTCCACGTTGGCGACCTTGATGCCCCAGGGGTCGGTCTGCGTATCGAGCGACTGCTGGATGTCGAGGTTGAGCTTCTCGCGCTCGGCGAGCATCTCGTCGAGCTCGTGCTTGCCCAGCACCGAGCGCAACGTGGTCTGCGCGAGCTGGCTGGTCGCCTCGAGGAAGTTGGCCACCTGGATGATGGCCAGCTGCGGATCCATGACGCGGAAGTACACCACGGCGTTGACCTTCACCGAGACGTTGTCGCGCGAGATCACGTCCTGGCTCGGCACGTCGAGCACCACCACGCGCAGGTCGACGCGCACCATCTGCTGGATCCCCGGCACCACCACGATCAGGCCCGGTCCCTTGACGCGCTGGAAGCGCCCCAGCAGGAACACCACGCCGCGCTCGTACTCGCGCAGGATGCGCAGCGACGCGAGCACCAGCAGGATCGCGATGACCAGAAAGCCGATGGCGAAATTGAGCACGCTCACCCTCCGTTGCGCGTTTCGGGGACCACTTCCAGCACCAGGCCGCGCAGCGCGGTGACCCGCACGCGCTCGCCGCGTCTGAGCGGCTGCGCGCAGCGCACCCGCCAGCTCTCGCCGTGCACCAGCGCCCAGCCCTCGCCCGGGCAGTCTTCGAGCATCTCGCCGCCGGCGCCGAGCATCTCCTCGCGCCCGCTCACCACCGGGCGGGCGCGCAGCCTCGCGAGCATGCCCAGCACGAAGATGAGGAATCCGGCGCTCGCCGCCGCCACCCCGCCGATCAGCGTGTACGGAATCTCGAAGCCGGGCAGGTCGGTGTCCATGAGGATGATCGAGCCGATGACGAAGGCGACCACGCCGCCGATGCCGAGCGAGCCGTACGCCGGCAGGAAGGCCTCCGCGACCATGAAGCCGATGCCGAGCACGATGAGCGCCAGCCCCGCGTAGTTGACCGGCAGCAGGTGGAAGGCGTACATCGCCAGCAGGATGCAGATCGCGCCGACCACCCCGGGCAGCACCAGCCCCGGGTTGGAGAACTCGAACAGCAGCGCGTAGATGCCGAGCAGGATCATGATGTAGGCGATGCTCGGGTTGGTGATGACGCTGAGAAAGCGGGTGCGCCAGTCGGGCTGGAACGCCGCCGACTCGGCGCCCGCGGTGCGCAGCACGCGCTCGGCGCCGCCGACCGCTACCGCGCGACCGTCGAGCGCCTTGAGCAGAGCCGGCAGGTCCGCGGCGACGAGGTCGATGACCTTGAGCTTGAGCGCCTCCTCGGCGGGCAGGCTCACCGCCTCGCGCACCGCGCGCTCGGCCCAGTCGGCGTTGCGTCCGCGCAGCTGGGCAAGGCCCCGGATGTACGCCGCGGCGTCGTGCATCTGCTTGCGCATCAGCGTGTCGGTCGGGGCGGCCGCCTCCTTGTCGCCCTCCTTCTTGCCGCCGCTCTTGTCCGGGGCTGAGGCCGGGGCGCCGATCGCCACCGGCGAGGCGGCGCCGAGGTTGGTGGCCGGGGCCATCGCCGCCACGTGGCAGGCATAGAGGATGAAGGTGCCCGCGCTCGCCGCGCGCGCGCCGCCCGGGGAGACGTAGCACGCCACCGGGACGCTCGAAGCGAGGATCCCCTTGATGATCTCGCGCATCGAGGTGTCGAGCCCGCCCGGGGTGTCCAGGCGCAGCACCACGAGCTGCGCCTTTTCCTTGGCGGCGCGCTCCAGCCCGCGCTGCACGAAGTCGGCCGTCGCCGGGCCGATCGCGCCCTCGATGGGCACGACCAGCACCGGCGCCGGCGCCGAGAGCGCCGGCGCGAGCCACAGCGCGCCGAGCAGCAGGACCAGCCTCAAGCCCAAATCCGCCTCCGCAGGGAACAGACTTGAACTATAGACGCATCGGCGGGCCGTGCGCCAGCGACGCGCGTCTCGCCAAGTAGAATGCGCGGGTGAAGCGGGAAGCACCTCCGGCGGACGCCATCGTCATCCGCGGCGCGCGCCAGAACAACCTCAAGAACCTCGACCTCTCGATCCCCACCGGGGAGCTGCTCGTCGTCACCGGGGTGTCGGGCTCGGGCAAGTCCTCGCTCGTCTTCGACACCCTCTACGCCGAGGGCCAGCGCCGCTACGTCGAGACCTTCAGCCCCTACGCGCGCCAGTTCCTCGAGCGCATGGACAAGCCGCAGGTGGACGCCATCGAGGGCGTGCCGCCGGCGATCGCCATCGACCAGACCAACCCGGTGCGCACCTCGCGCTCCACCGTGGGGACGATGACGGAGCTGAACGACCACCTGAAGCTGCTGTTCGCGCGCGCCGCCGAGCTGCACTGCCGCGGCTGCGGCCGGACGGTGCGCCGCGACACGCCGGACTCGATCTGCGCGGCCCTCGAAGCACGCTCGCGCGAGGCGGGCGAGCCGCGCCTCACGATCACCTTCCCGGTCGAGGTGCCGAAGAGCTTCAGCGAGTCGGAGGTCGAGCAGCACCTCCAGCGCCAGGGCTACACCCGCATCCACTCGCGCTCGAAGTCGCGGATCGAGGTGGTGCAGGACCGTCTGCGCGTGGCGGGCACCGAGCGCGCCCGCGTCATCGAGGCGCTCGAGTCGGCGCTGCGCTTCGGCCAGGGCAGAGTCAACGTCTACCCCGAAAGCCCGGTTCCCCCTTGGCGCTTCTCGAGCGGGCTGCACTGCGCCGAGTGCGACCTGCACTACGCGGAGCCGGTGCCCGCCGCGTTCTCCTTCAACTCGCCGATCGGGGCCTGCGAAGCCTGCCGCGGCTTCGGGCGCGTGATCGGCGTGGACTTCGGCCTGGCGGTGCCCGACGAGGCGAGGACCCTGCGCGGCGGCGCTGTCCGGCCATGGCAGACGGCGAGCTTCCGCGAGTGCCAGGATGACCTCGTCAAATACGCGAAGAAGCGAGGCATTCCCATTGATATACCTTGGAAATCCCTGAAGGATGAGCACCGGCAGTGGGTGCTCGAGGGGGAGCCGTCCTGGACCAGCTGGCGCAAGTCCTGGCCGGGTACCTGGTACGGCGTGCGCCGCTTCTTCAAGTGGCTGGAATCCAAGGCCTACAAGATGCACATCCGGGTGCTGCTCTCGAAGTACCGCGCCTACACCGAATGCACGGCCTGCCGCGGCACCCGTCTCAAGCCCGACGCCCTGCTCTGGAAGCTGGGCGGCCTCACGCTCCACGACGTGATGCTGCTCCCCGCGGAGCGGACGCGGCGCTTCTTCGAGGCGCTCGCGCTCCCGGCACCGCTGGACGAGGCGACCGAGCTGCTGCTCGGCGAGATCCGCACGCGCCTGCGCTACCTGTGCGACGTGGGGCTGGGTTACCTGACGCTCGACCGGCAGTCGCGCACGCTCTCGGGGGGCGAGGTGCAGCGCATCAACCTCACGACCGCGCTCGGCACCTCGCTCGTCAACACCCTGTTCGTGCTCGACGAGCCCTCCATCGGCCTGCACCCGCGCGACATGGGGCGGGTGATCGGCGTCATGCAGCGGCTGCGCGACGCGGGCAACTCCCTCGTCGTGGTCGAGCACGAGCCGCAGATCATGCTCGCCGCCGATCGCATCCTCGACATGGGCCCGGGACCCGGCGAGCGCGGCGGGCGGATCGTCTTCTTCGGCACCCCGGCCGCGCTCCGCGCGCAGAAGACGCTCACGGCCGAGTACCTCTCGGGCCGGCGCATCGCGGTCGCGCCGGCCGACCGCCCGCCCGCCGACCGGCACCTGCGCCTGCTCGGCGCCGCCGAGCACAACCTGAAGGGGATCGACGCGCAGATCCCCCTCGGGCGCATGGTGTGCGTGACGGGCGTCTCCGGATCCGGCAAATCCACGCTCGTCCAGGACGTGCTCCATCCTGCGCTGCGCAGGGCGAAAGGCAAGCCCACCGAGACGCCGGGCGTCCACCGCGCGCTGGAGGGCGCCGGGCTCGTCGGCGACGTGGTGCTCGTCGACCAGTCGCCGATCGGGCGCACTACGCGCTCCAACCCGGCGAGCTATGTCGGCGCCTTCGACGCCATCCGCGACCTGTTCGCGCGCGCGCCGCTCGCCCGCGAGCGCAAGTACACCAGGGGAACGTTCAGCTTCAACTCGGGCAACGGCCGCTGCGCCGCGTGCGGCGGCAACGGCTTCGAGCACGTAGAGATGCAGTTCCTGTCGGACGTCTACCTGCGCTGCCCCGACTGCGACGGCAAGCGCTACCGCGCCGAGGTGCTCGAGGTGCGTTGGCGCGACAAGGGCATCGCCGAGGTTCTCGACATGACGGTCGCCGAGGCTGCGCAGTTCTTCGCCGGCGAGCGCGAGGTGATCGCGCAGCTGCAGCCGCTCGCCGACGTGGGGCTCGAGTACCTGCGCCTCGGGCAGCCGGTACCGACGCTCTCCGGCGGCGAGGCGCAGCGCCTGAAGCTCGCCGGCCACCTTGCCGGCGCAAGAAAGGGGTCAGGACCCTTTTCCGCGGGGACGCTGTTCCTTTTCGACGAGCCGACCACCGGGCTGCACTTCGACGACGTCGCGAAGCTGCTCGGCGCCTTCCGCCAGCTGCTCGCGGCGGGGCATTCTCTGGTGGTGATCGAGCACAACCTCGACGTGATCCGCGGCGCCGACTGGATCATCGACCTCGGGCCCGAGGGCGGTGAAGCCGGGGGCGAGATCGTCTGCTGCGGCACGCCGGAGGAGATTGCGAATCGTCCGGTCTCGCACACCGGCAAGGCCCTGCGCGAGTACGAAGCGGCGCTCGGCCTTGTCTCGAGATCGCCGCAGGCGGGCGTCGGGGAAACGTGGTCTGACCCTGATTCTCCGGGCCGATATCCCGGCACTGCCATCCGCATCCACAACGCGCGCGAGCACAACCTGAAGGCGATCGACGTGGAGATCCCGCGCGACCGCTTCACGGTGGTGACCGGCGTCTCGGGCTCGGGCAAGTCCACGCTCGCCTTCGACATCCTGTTCTCGGAGGGCCAGCGCAGGTATCTGGAGTCGCTCAACGCCTACGCGCGCCAGTTCGTGCAGGCCGCGGCGCGCCCCGACGTGGACGCGATCTTCGGCATCCCGCCGACGGTGGCCATCGAGCAGCGCTCGAGCCGCGGCGGCCGCAAGAGCACGGTCGGCACGCTGACCGAGGTGCTGCATTTCCTGCGCCTGCTGTTCGTCAAGCTGGGCACGCAGCACTGCCCGGACTGCAGGGTGCCGATCGAGCCGCAGAGCGAGGCGGCGATCCTCGCGCGCCTGCTGCGCGAGTACCGCGGCAGGCGCATCGGGCTGCTCGCGCCGCTCGTCGCCAGCCGCAAGGGCGTGTACACGGGTCTCGCGAAATGGGCGCGCGGCAGGGGCTACACGCACCTGCGCGTCGACGGCGCCTTCCTGCCGGTGGAGCCCTTTCCACGCCTCGACCGCTTCAGGGAGCACCGCATCGAGCTGCCGGTCGCCGACCTGCGGGTCGCGCCGGAGCGGGAAGGCGAACTGCGCGCGGCGCTCGCCGCCGCGCTCGAGCTCGGCAAGGGCGTGGTGCACGTGCTCGCCGACCTCGATCGCCTCGAGCGCGCCGCGGCGCGCGCGCGCGGCAGCGTGACGCTCGACCTCCCAGGGCAGGCGTTCTCGACGCGGCGCGCGTGCCGCTCCTGCGGGCGCAGCTTCGGCGAGCTCGACCCGCGGCTCTTCTCCTACAACTCGCGCCACGGCTGGTGCCCGGCCTGCGTCGGCACCGGGCTGCAGCTCAAGGACGTCGGCTGGGACGCGGAACGCTCGCGCACCGGCGCCGAGGACCACGTGCTCGACTCCTGGATCGAATGGCTCGAGGTCGACGAGCCCTGCCCGGCCTGCGCCGGGCGGCGTCTCAATCCGCAGGCGCTCGCGGTGACCTGGCGCGGCCGCTCGATCGCCGAGTACGGCGCCGAGCCGGTGGCGGCGCTGCGCGCCCGCTTCGCGGCGCTCGAGGTCTCCGGGCGCGAGGCCGAGATCGCGCGCGACCTGCTGGCGGAGCTGCGCGCGCGCCTGGGCTTTCTCTGCGAGGTGGGCCTCGGGTACCTGGCGCTGGACCGTGCCGCCCCCACGCTCTCGGGCGGCGAAGCGCAGCGCATCCGGCTCGCCGCCCAGCTCGGCTCGAACCTGCGCGGCGTGTGCTACATCCTCGACGAGCCGACCATCGGCCTGCACCACCGCGACAACCAGATCCTGCTGGGGGTGCTCGAGCAGCTCGAGGCGAAGGGCAACACGCTGGTGGTGGTCGAGCACGACGAGGACACGATCCGGCGCGCGCACCACGTCATCGACCTCGGGCCCGGCGCCGGCCGGCTCGGCGGGCGCGTCGTCGCCGCGGGGCACGCCGACGACCTCGTCGCGCACGCCGATTCCCTCACCGGGCGCTGCCTCGCGCAGCCGCTGCGCCATCCCCTGCAGCCGCGCCGCAGCGTGCCGCGCGGCGCACCCTCGCTCGAGATCCAGCAGGCGCGGCTGCACAACCTGAAGGGGATCGACGTGCGGCTGCCCCTGGCCAGGCTGATCGCGATCACCGGCGTCTCGGGCTCCGGGAAGTCGACGCTCGCACGCGACGTGCTCTACCGCAGCCTGAGCGAGAAGGCCGCCGTGGGCTGCAGGGCGATCCGGGGGCAGCGCGCCGTGGCGCGCGTGCTCGAGGTGGACCAGACGCCCATCGGCAGGACGCCGCGCTCCTGCCCCGCCACCTACGTCGGGTTCTGGGACCCGATCCGGCGGCTGTTCGCCGACACCGCCGAGGCGCGCATGCGCGGCTGGTCGGCGAGCCGCTTCTCCTTCAACACGCGGGGCGGCCGCTGCGAGGCCTGCGAGGGACAGGGACTGAAGCGCATCGAGATGAGCTTCCTGC
>CAZOWR010000022.1:0-21419 GCA_964583645.1 uncultured Enterobacteriaceae bacterium | reverse complement strand
AGGCCTCGAGCCCGCGCTCGCAGATGGCGACGAACTCCTCGCGGTTGTAGGCGATGCCCCCGCCCGTGCCGCCGAGCGTGAACGAAGGCCGGATCACCACCGGGTAGCCGATGCCGGCCTGCACCTGCAGCGCCTCCTCCATCGAGTGCGCGAGCGAGGAGCGCGGGCAGGCCAGTCCGATGCGCCGCATCGCCTGCTTGAACTTGTCGCGGTCCTCGGCCTTGTCGATCGCCTCGCGCGAGGCGCCGATCATCTCGACGCCGTGCTTCTCCAGCACCCCCTCGCGCGCGAGGTCGAGCGCGCAGTTGAGCGCGGTCTGCCCGCCCATGGTCGGCAGCAGCGCGTCGGGCCGCTCCCTTTCGATGATGCGCGCCACCGTAGGCCAGGTGATCGGCTCGATGTAGGTGGCGTCCGCCATCTCCGGGTCGGTCATGATGGTGGCGGGGTTGGAGTTCACCAGCACCACGCGGTAGCCCTCCGCCTTGAGCGTCTTGCAGGCCTGCGCGCCGGAATAGTCGAACTCGCAGGCCTGGCCGATCACGATCGGCCCCGCGCCGATGATCAGGATGCTCTCGATGTCGCTACGCCTTGGCATCGCTCATCAGCTTCGCGAAACGGTCGAAGAGGTAGCCGATGTCGTGCGGCCCCGGGCTCGCCTCGGGGTGCCCCTGGAAGCAGAACGCCGGGCGGTCGGTCCTCGCCAGCCCCTGCAGCGAGCCGTCGAAGAGCGACACGTGCGTGGGTCTGAGGTTCGCGGGCAGCGTCTGCGGGTCCACCGCGAAGCCGTGGTTCTGGCTCGTGATCACGACCTGCCCGGTGTCGAGGTCCTTCACCGGGTGGTTGGCGCCGTGGTGGCCGAACTTCATCTTCAGCGTCCTCGCCCCCGAAGCGAGGCCCATGAGCTGGTGCCCGAGGCAGATGCCGAAAACCGGGATCGACGTGGTGTCGAGGAGCTCGCCGATCGCCTCGACGGCGTACTCGCAGGGCTCGGGGTCGCCCGGGCCGTTGGAGAGGAAGATGCCGTCGGGGGCGAGGCGCAGCGCCTCGCGCGCGCTCGTCTGCGCCGGCACCACCGTGACGCGCGCGCCGCGCTCGGCGAGCAGCCGCAGGATGTTGCGCTTGATGCCGAAGTCGTAGGCGACGACGTGGAAGCGCGCGTGCTGCGGAGCGCGGAAGCCCTTGCCGAGCTCCCAGCGCCCCTCTGCCCACTCGTAGGCCTTGTCGGTAGAGACGACTTTCGCGAGGTCCATGCCGGCGAGGCCCGGGAAGGCGCGCGCCGCTTCGAGCGCCTCCCCCACGTCTTGCGTCCCGGCGACGAGACCACCGTTCTGCGCCCCCTTCTCGCGCAGGATTCGCGTCAGGCGCCGCGTGTCGACGCCCGCCAGCGCGACCACGCCCTTCTGCTTCAGGTAGTCCGGCAGGCTGCCCTGAGCGCGCCAGCTCGAGTGCAGCGGCGGCACGTCGCGCACCACCAGCCCGGCCGCGTGTACCGCGCCCGACTCCTCGTCCTCCCGGTTCACGCCCGTGTTGCCGATGTGCGGGTAGGTGAGCGTCACGATCTGGCTGCAGTAGGACGGGTCGGTGAGGATCTCCTGGTAGCCCGTCATCGCGGTGTTGAAGACGACCTCGCCGGCCGAGACGCCGGGCGCGCCGATGGAGCGCCCCCGGAACACCGTCCCGTCTGAGAGGACGAGCGCGGCAGGTTCGAGGGCGGCCAAGACAGTACTCCAAGGAGCGGACGTGAAAAGCGGGAGGGGCTCGCGGCGCCTCCCGCTCGGCTTGAAGTGCCAATTATACGCTACTTGAGGCCGAGCACGTCCCCCATGCCGTAGAGCCCGGGCGCCCGGCCCTCGAGCCACTTCGCCGCGCGCAGCGCGCCCGCGGCGTAGGTCGCGCGGCTCTGCGAGCGCACCGTCACTTCCACCCGCTCGCCGACGCCGGCGAAGATCACGGTGTGCTCGCCGACGATGTCGCCGCCCCGGATGGCGTGGAAGCCGATCGCCTTCGGCGGCCGCGCCCCCGTATCGCCGCGCCGTCCGTGCACCGCGTGCTTCGCCAAATCCCGCCCCAGCGCAGCGGCGGCGAGCCGGCCGAGCTCGAGCGCCGTCCCCGAGGGCGCGTCCACCTTCTGCCGGTGGTGCGCCTCGACGATCTCCACGTCGTAGGCGTCGCCGAGCGCCTTCGCCGCAGTTTCAGCGAGCTTGAACACGACGTTCACGCCGACCGCGAAGTTGGGCGAGAACACGATCGGGATTTTCTTCGCCGCCTCCCCGACGACCCGCCTCTGCTCCGGCGAAAGCCCGGTCGTTCCGATGACCATCGCGCGGCCTGCCTTGACGCAGGCGCGCAGGTGCTCGAGCGTGCCTTCGGGCCGGGTGAAGTCGAGCAGCACGTCGCCCGAGCCGATCGCGGCTGAGGCATCCGAACCGATCATGATTTTGCCTGCGGTCGTGCCGACCGCGGGACTGCCCGCCACGTCGAACGCCGCGGCGAGCGTGAGCGAGGCATCCGCCAGCACGGCCTCCGCCAGCGCGCGCCCCATCTTGCCGCCCGCGCCCGCGATGACGATGCGCATGCGGCTAGAAGCGCAGCTTCTCGCGCAGCCGGTCGAAGAAGCCGCGCCGCTGGCTGCCCGCCTCCGCCTTCTTCTCCTCGGCCTGCGGCGCCTCGGGCTCGGCCTTCTTCTCCTCGGCCTGCGGCTCCGGCTTCGCTTCGGGCGCGTCGCTCGCCGCGCGCCAGTTCTGCGTGAGTGGCCTTTCCTCCGGAGCGGGCTCCGGCATTTCAGAAACGGGCTTCGGCGCCTCCGCGGCCGGCTTGGGCGCTGCGACGGCCGCAGGCTTGGGCGCCTCGGGCTTCGCCGCGGGCGGCTTGGTGCTCGCCTGCGGTGCCTCGCTCGGCAGCAGGTCGCCGATCACGCGCACCAGCTTGCCCTGCTCGAACACCACCGAGAGGTTGCGCTGCTCGCGCTTGCCGCCGCCCTCGGGCTCGCGCCAGTAGACGTAGTCCCAGCGGTCGGCGTGGAAGATGTCGGTGACCAGCGGCGTGCCGAGGACGAAGCGCACCTGCTCCTTGCTCATCCCGGGCTTGAGCTGGTCCACCATCTCCTTGGAGATGAAGTTGCCCTGCTGGATCTCCATGCGGTAGGGCTTGACGAGCTGCGGCACGGGCAGGTCGCGGCTGGCGCAGGCGGCGAGCGCGAGCGGCAGGACGAGCGCCAGGAGGCGGAACGCGAACGGCATCGTGAGCGCGTATGATAGCCGAAGCGATGATGAATTCCTCCCAGAGCCTCAAGGACATCGGCCTCAAGGCGACGCTGCCGCGGCGCAAGATCCTCGAGCTGTTCGAGTCGAGCAAGGTGCGCCACCTCTCGGCCGAGGACGTGTACAAGGCGCTCATCGCCGAGGGCCTGGACGTGGGGCTGGCGACCGTCTACCGCGTGCTGACGCAGTTCGAGCAGGCGGGGCTGCTGGCGCGCCAGCACTTCGAGACCGGCAAGGCGGTGTTCGAGCTCAACCAGGGCGGGCACCACGACCACCTCGTGTGCCTGCAGTGCGGCCGGGTGGAGGAGTTCTACGACGCGGAGATCGAGCGCCGCCAGGGCGAGATCGCGCGCCAGCGCGGGTTCGAGCTGCACGGGCACTCGCTCGCGCTGTACGCCGACTGCACGCGGCCGGGCTGCGAGTACCGCAAGGACGCGCTAGCGTCCAAGTAGCTCCGCGGCGTGCCGCCGCGCGGTGGCCTCGGCGCCGCCCAGCATGCGCGCCAGCTCCTCGATGCGCGCCGTCCGGTCCAGCCGCGCGACGCCCACCTGCACCCGGCCGCGCGCGTGGCCGCGGGTCACCGACCACTGCGCGTCGCCCTGCGCCGCGACCTGCGCCAGGTGCGTCACGCACAGCACCTGGCGCTCCCGGCCCAGGCGCTTGAGCGAGCGCCCGATGGTCTCGGAGACCGCGCCGCCGATCCCCGCGTCGACTTCGTCGAAGAGCAGCGTCCCCACCGGGGAATCGCGCGCCGCCACCAGCTGGATGGCGAGGCTCACGCGCGCGAGCTCGCCGCCCGAGGCGACGCGCGCGAGCGGCCGCAGCGGCAGGCTGGCGTGCGAGCTCACCTCGAACGTCACCTCTTCCAGCCCGGCCGCCGAGGGCCCCTCCAGCGACTGCAGCGCCACGGCGAAGCGCCCGCCCGCCATCGCCAGTCCCTGCATGGTCCGCGTGACTTCGCGCCCGAGCGCCTGCGCCGCCGCCTTGCGCCTGGCCGAGAGCGCCTGCGCCGCGGCGTCGTAGCGCGAGCACGCCGCGGCGGTCTCGCGCTGCAGCGCCTCGGGACTCGAGACAAGCTCGAGCTCTGCGAGCCGCGACTCGAGCTCCCGCGCCAGCACCGCCAGTCCTTCGGGACGCACGCGGTGGCGGCGCGCGGCGGCGTGCAGCGCCTCGATGCGCGCCGCCGCCTCCCGCAGCGCCTGCGGATCGAGCTCGACGCGCGAGGCGTACTGGCGCAGCTCGCGCGCGGCCTCCGCGGCTTGCGCCTCCGCGCTCTCGAGCAGTTCCACGACCGGCCGGAGCCGCGCATCGTGCTCCGACAGCGCGCGCAGGCGGCGCGCCACCGCGGCGAGCTGCGGCAGGCTGGCGCCCTCGGCTTCGGCGAGCGCCTCGAGCGAGGACTGCGCGCCGGCGAGCAGGCTCGAGCCGTGCGCGAGGCGCGCGTGCGCGCTGGCCAGCTCCTCCCACTCGCCCTCGCGCAAGCTCAGCCGCCTCAGCTCCGCCGCCTGCTCCCCGAGCGCCGCGCGCTCCTCGGCGCGCCGGGCGAACTGCTCCTGCGCCTCGAGGGCAAGCGCCTCCAGCCGGCGCCAGGCGCGGAACGCCTCCGCGCACTCGCGCGCGAGCTCCCGCGCGCCGCCGCGCGCATCGAGCAGCTCGCGCTGCGCGGCCGGGCGCAGCAGCGACTGGTGCTCGTGCTGGCCGTGGATGTCCAGCAGCCGCTCGCCCGCCTCGCGCAGCTGGGCGAGCGTCGCCGCGTGGCCGTTGATGAAGGCGCGCGAGCGGCCGGCGGCGTCGATGGTTCTGCGCAGCAGGACGCGGTCCGCGTCTCCCTCGAGATCGCTCGCCCGCAGCCAGGCGGCGAGCGCATCGCCCGCGGCGAGATCGAACTCGGCTGAGAGCTCGGCGCGCTCGGCGCCCTCGCGCACCAGGCCGGCCTCGGCGCGCGCGCCGACAAGGAGCTCGAGGGCATCCACCAGGATCGACTTGCCGGCGCCGGTCTCGCCGGTGAGAGCGATGAAGCCGGGCCCAGGCTCGAGCTCGGCGCGCTCCACGATGGCGAAGTCCCGCACCTGCAGCGCGCGCAGCATGCCGGATCAGGGGGCGATCAGCGGAATGACGTCCCGACCGCTGCGCCGGTAGATCGAGAAATCGACCCGGTCCAGCGTCAGGACGCGCGACCCCGGGATCATCTCGCTCATGCGCACCAGGCACGCGTCCGCAAGCGACATGCGGGGGCTATAGCGTTCGAGCAGGCGGCGGATCGGATCGGACTGCGCCTGCAGGTCAATCCCGAGCTTCAGGCTGCCCTCGCCGAGCATGGCGACAAACACGGCCGGCCTTCCCGTGAGCTGCGCGGCTTGCGTCAGTACCGGCTCGCAGGTGAGCAGCGGCCGCGCAAGCGCCTTCAGCGTCTCCTTGACCCAGGCGTGGAACTTGTCCCGGCGGTTCAGGAGCGCGACCAGCGGGCCCGCGTCGACGAGCGTCTTCAAGCGCCGGCGCGCCGGCGTCCCATGCGCCTCAGGTACCTGCGGTTGACCGACAGGTCCGGCGGGCCGTCGACGATGCCGGCGTACCGGGAGAGCGCGTCAAACGCGCTCGCGCGCCTGCCGCGCAGCCGCCCGCGCAGCACGCGGCGCACGTAGCCGCTGCGGCTCAGCCTCGCCCGCGCTGCCTCCTCGTCGATGAGCCGCACGAGCTCGCTGTCGAGCCGGATCGTCAGCACCGTTTCCATCTCGCCATTTGACTACAGGACTGGCAAGCATGCAATACATCAATCCTCGCCCGCCCCGCCCGCCGCCTTGCTCCAGCGCAGCTTCTCGCGCAGCATCATGAAGTAGCTGTAGCCCGGCGGATGCACGAAGCGGATCGAGTCCGCCGAGCGCTTCAGCACCAGGCTGTCGCCCTCGTGCAGGTCGGTGAGCGCGAAGCCGTCGAAGTGCGCGCGCGCATCCAGCGCGTGCACCAGGCGGATCTCGATGCGGCTCCGGTCGCTCACGCTCACCGGGCGCGCCGAGAGCACGTGCGGGTTGAGCGGCACCAGGGCGAGCGCGGGCACGCTGGGCTGCAGGATCGGCCCCTGGGCGGAGAGCGCATAGGCGGTCGAGCCGGTGGGCGTGGCGACGATCACGCCGTCGGCGCGCAGGCTGTAGACGTACTCGCCGTCGATGCGCAGCTCGAACTCGATGAGGCGCGCCTGCGAGCCCTTCGAGACCACCGCCTCGTTCAGCGCCACGGTGCGCAGCACGCTCGCGCCGTCGCGCATGACCTCGGCCTCGAGCAGCGCGCGCTCCTCGGTGGCGTGGCGTCCCTCGAGGATCGCGCCCACCGAATCGCTCATCTCCTGCAGCGCGATGTCGGTCATGAAGCCCAGGCGCCCCTGGTTGACGCCGGCGAGCGGCACGTGGTGGCGCACCAGCGCGCGCGCCGCGGCGAGCATGGTGCCGTCGCCGCCGACCACGATGGCGAGGTCGGCCTCCCGCCCGATCTGCTCGTAGGCCGCGCCGCCGCCATCGCCCACGCTCGCCGCGGTTTCCCGCTCCAGCATCACCTCGCAGCCGCGCGCGCGCAGGAGCTCGCGCAGCGCGCGCAGGCTGGTGGCGATCTCCGGGATCTGCTTGCCGATCAGCGCGACGCGGCGGAACGCGGGTTGCATCGCTCGATTGTAACCGCATGTAGAATGCAATCATGCTGGAGCGGCGCGCGCAGACCCTGCTGAAGACGCTCATCGAGCGCTACATCGCCGAGGGGCAGCCGGTGGGCTCGAGGACGCTCTCGCGCTACTCGGGCCTGGACCTCTCGCCCGCCACCATCCGCAACGTCATGGCCGACCTCGAGGAGATGGGCCTCATCGCGAGCCCGCACACCTCGGCGGGCCGCGTGCCCACGCCGCTCGGCTACCGCTTCTTCGTCGACACGCTGCTGGTGGTGAAGGCGCTCGATGCCCTCGAGCGCCAGCGGCTCGAGGACCAGCTGCACCCGGACAACCCGCAGCGCGTGGTGCAGGCGGCCTCGCAGCTGCTGTCGCAGCTGACGCACTTCGCGGGCGTGGTCATGACGCCGCGCCGGCGCGCGCTCACCTTCCGCCAGATCGAGTTCCTGCGGCTCTCGGAGCGGCGCGTGCTGCTCATCGTGGTCACCCCCGAGGGCGACGTGCAGAACCGGATCCTGTTCACCGAGCGCGACTACCAGCCCTCGGAGCTGGTGGCGGCGGCGAACTACCTGACGCAGAACTACTCCGGCCAGGCCTTCGAGGACATCCGCCAGCGCCTGCGCGAGGAGCTGCACGAGATCCGTCAGGACATGATCACGCTCATGAGCGCGGCGCTGGAGGCCGGCAACCGCGCGGTGAGCGAGGGGCACGAGCAGTACGTGATCTCGGGGGAGAGGAACCTGCTCGCGGTGCGCGACCTGTCGCAGGACATGACGCGGCTGCGCCAGCTCTTCGAGCTCTTCGAGCGGAAGACCTCGCTGCTGCAGATCCTCGACCTGTCGCTGCGCGGCCGCGGCGTGCAGGTCTTCATCGGCGGCGAGTCCGGAGTCTCGGCCCCCGACGAGGTGAGCGTCGTCACCGCCCCCTACCGGGTCGACGGCGAGGTCGTCGGCACCGTCGGCGTCATCGGCCCCACGCGCATGGCCTACGACCGCGTGGTCCCGATCGTCGACATCACCGCCAAGCTCGTCTCGAGCGCCCTCTCCCAGCCCTGAACGGTCTCCTGCTCGTCAACCTGGGCACGCCCGCGGCGCCCACGCCGCGGGCCGTGCGCCGCTACCTCGCCGAGTTCCTCTCCGACCCGCGCGTGGTGGAGCTGCCGCGCTGGCTCTGGCTGCCGCTGCTGCACGGCGTCGTCCTGCGCACGCGGCCAGCCAGGTCCGCCGCGAAGTACGCCGCGATCTGGACCGCCGAGGGCTCGCCGCTCGCCGTGCACACCCGCAGGCAGGCGGAGCTGCTGCGCGCCGCGCGTCCCGGGCTCCGGGTCGAATACGCCATGCGCTACGGCGAGCCGACGATTGCATCGGGTCTGGCGCGCCTGAGAGGGTGCTCCGACGTTGTGGTGCTCCCGCTCTACCCGCAGTACGCGCGCAGCACCACCGGGAGCGTGCGCGACGTCCTGCCGTGCGGCACGCGCATGATCGAGCAGTTCCACGACCACCCTGCTTACCTCGCGGCGCTCGCGGCGCTGGTGCGCGAGCACTGGTCCGCGCACGGCGAGCCGGAGGTGCTGGTGATGAGCTTTCACGGCCTGCCGCGGCGCGCGATCGAGCGCGGCGACCCCTATCTGGCGCAATGCCTCGCGACCGCCAGGCTCCTCGCCGCGGCCCTGGGACTCGAGCAGGAGCGCTTTCGCGTAGGCTTCCAGTCGCGCTTCGGTCCCGCGGCCTGGCTCGAGCCCTACACCGCGGACCTGCTCGTCGGGCTGGGCCGCGAGCGGGCACGGCGCGTGGACGTGTTCTGCCCGGGCTTCGTCGCCGACTGCCTCGAGACGCTGGAGGAGATCGCGATCGAGGGCCGGAGGATCTTCCGCGAGGCGGGCGGCGGCGAGCTGCGCGCCCTGCCCTGCCTCAACGAGCACCCGGCGTGGATCGAGGCGCTCGCGCGCCTCGCCGCGCCCTAGGCGGCCGGCGGCGCGACGCTGACGCCGCGCACCGCGTGGCGCGCGATGAGCTCGGCGACCAGGCCGCTCGCCTTGATCTCCTCGGCGAACGCGCGCAGCCAGGCCGCGGCCGCGGCGCGCGCCTTCGGAGTGCCGATCGCCTGCTGGACCGCGGTGAAGCGGCCCTCGAGAATGCGCGCCCCGGGGAGCTTCCCGAGGTCCTGCATGAGGCGCGGGCGCAGGCCCGAGAGCGCCTCCAGCCCGCGGGACGCGAACAGCTCGAAGGACGCGTCCAGCCCCTCGGCGCGCTCGAGCTGCGCGTGCTTCAGCGTGCGGCCGAGATAGAGGTCGTAGGCGCTGCGCGCCGAGGCCGCGATCCGCACCCCGGGCCGGTCGACCTCCTCGAGCGCGCGGATCGCGGAGCCCGCGGGTACCAGGTACGTCGCCTCGATCTCGAGGTAGGCGGCGCTGAACGCGACGCTCGCCGCGCGCGCCGGCTCCGCCCCGATGAAGGCGACGTCCCACGCGCCGCCCGGCGCCGCGTCCGCGACCTGCCCGGGGCTCTCGTAGCCGACGAGCTCGACCGGCACGCCGGCGCGCCGCCCGATCTCCGCGGCGATATCGGGCACGATGCCGCGCGGGCCCTCTGGCGTCTTCCGCACCAGAAGGAAGTTCGCGAGGTTGAGCGCGGCGCGCAGCTTCCCGCCCGGGGCGAGCTCGGCGCGCGCAGCCGCCGGCATCTCGGTCTTCATCGTCGCGACGGTAGCATGCCCGGGGCGCGGGGGCAGCGTGCGGTGCTTGCTCCGCAAATCAAGGACTTCGACCGCTCCGGATGTCATGGCGAGACGCCGGCACGCGGCACCTTGAAGGAGGCGCCTGCGCCCCAAGCTTATCCCGGTTCCACGACCCGACGCCGGCCGGATGACCGATACCCCCTCCCCCTCCCCCGCCCCACCCGCCGAGCCTGCCTCGGCGGAGGACAGGACGCTCGACAGGCTGCTCGCCGAGGCGCAGGCGCGGATCGAGGAGCAGCGCGGGGCGTGGCTGCGCGCGCTGGCCGATGCCGAGAACGCCCGCAAGCGGGCGCAGGCGGACGTCGCCGCGGCGCATCGCTTTGCGATCGAGCGCTTCGCCGAGAGCCTGCTGCCCGTGTGCGACAGCCTCGAGGCCGCACTCGAAGTGCAGGGCGCCGGTGCCGAGGGGCTCAGGAGCGGCGTAGAGCTGACGCTGAAGCAGCTGCGCGCGGCGCTCGAGCGCGCGGGCCTCGCGCAGATCGCGCCCGCGCCCGGGGAGCGCTTCGATCCCCATCGCCACGAGGCGATCGTCGCGGTCGAGTCGGCGGCCGAGCCGAACAGCGTCATCGCGCTGATGCAGAAGGGCTACAGCCTGCACGAGCGGGTGCTGCGCCCGGCGCGCGTCACGATCGCCAGGCGGCTTGAAAGCGGCGGGGGAAACCCCATATCAGACACAGGCTTAGACTCGAAGAGCGGGAACTGACCCATGGCAAAGATCATCGGCATCGACCTCGGCACCACCAACTCCTGCGTCGCGATCATGGAGGGCGGCAAGCCCAAGGTGATCGAGAACTCGGAGGGCTCGCGCACCACCCCCTCGATCGTCGCCTACGCCGACGAGGGCGACATCCTGGTCGGCGCGCCCGCCAAGCGCCAGGCGGTGACCAACGCGAAGAACACGCTCTTCGCGGTGAAGCGCCTGATCGGCCGCAAGTTCGACGAAAAGGAGGTGCAGAAGGACCTCGACCTGATGCCCTATCGCATCGTCAAGGCCGACAACGGCGACGCCTGGGTCGAGGTGCGCGCGAGGAAGCTCGCGCCGCAGCAGGTCTCGGCCGAGGTGCTGCGCAAGATGAAGAAGACCGCCGAGGACTACCTCGGCGAGGAGGTCACCGAGGCGGTGATCACGGTACCGGCCTACTTCAACGACTCGCAGCGCCAGGCCACCAAGGACGCGGGCCGCATCGCCGGGCTGGAAGTCAAGCGCATCATCAACGAGCCTACCGCGGCCGCGCTCGCCTTCGGCCTGGACAAGCGCGAGGGCAAGGACCGCAAGATCGCCGTCTTCGACCTCGGCGGCGGAACGTTCGACATCTCCATCATCGACATCGCCGCGCTCGAGGGCGAGCACCAGTTCGAGGTGCTGTCCACCAACGGCGACACCTTCCTCGGCGGCGAGGACTTCGACCAGCGGCTGATCGACTACATCGTCGAGGAGTTCCGCAAGCAAAGCGGCGTCGACCTCGCCAGGGACCCGATCGCCCTGCAGCGCGTGAAGTCGGCGGCCGAGCGCGCCAAGATCGAGCTCTCCTCGGGGCAGCAGACTGAAGTGAACGAGCCCTACATCGCCATGTCGGGCGGCGCGCCGCAGCACCTCACCATGAAGGTCACGCGCGCCAAGTTCGAGGCGCTGGTCGACGACCTGATCGAGAAGACCATCGAGCCGTGCCGCATCGCGATCAAGGACGCGGGGGTGAAGGTCTCGGAGATCCAGGACGTGATCCTGGTGGGCGGCATGACGCGCATGCCCAAGGTGCAGGACAAGGTGCGCGAGTTCTTCGGCCGGGAGCCGCGCAAGGACGTCAACCCGGACGAGGCGGTGGCGGTCGGCGCCGCGATTCAGGCCGGCGTGCTCAAGGGCGACGTCAAGGACGTGCTGCTGCTCGACGTGACGCCGCTGTCCCTGGGCATCGAGACGCTCGGCGGGGTGATGACCAAGCTCATCGCCAAGAACACCACCATCCCGACCAAGGCGCAGCAGATCTTCTCCACCGCCGAGGACAACCAGACCGCGGTCACGATCCACGTGCTGCAGGGCGAGCGCGAGATGGCCCCCGGCAACAAGTCGCTCGGCCAGTTCAACCTCGCCGAGATCCCGCCCTCACCGCGCGGCCTGCCGCAAATTGAAGTGACGTTCGACATCGACGCCAACGGCATCCTGCACGTCACGGCCAAGGACAAGGCGACGGCCAAGGAGGCCAAGATCAAGATCCAGGCGGGCTCCGGGCTCACCGAGGAGGAGATCCAGCGCATGGTGAAGGACGCCGAGGCGCACGCCGAGGAGGACCGCAGGGCGCTCGAGCTGGTCAACGCGCGCAACCGGTGCGAGGCGCTGGTGCACTCGGTGCGCAAGTCCCTCGGCGAGCACGGCGACAAGCTCGAGGCGGGCGAGAAGGAGAAGATCGAGGCCGCGCTCAAGGACGCCGAGGGCGCGCTCAAGTCCGAGGACAAGGCGGCGATCGAGGCCAAGGCGCAGGCGCTGGCGCAGGCCGCGCAGAAGCTGGGCGAGAAGATCCACGCCGAGGCCCAGGCGAAGCAGGCGGCGGGCGAAGCGAAGCCCGCCGAGGAGAAGAAGGACGACGGCAACGTGGTCGACGCGGAGTTCACCGAGGTCAAGGACAAGAAGACCGGGTAGCCCCGGGGAAAGCGCAGAGGAACCTGCGGTGGCGAAGCGCGACTACTACGAGGTTCTGGGGGTCAACCGGGACGCCTCCGAGGAGGAGATCAAGAAGGCGTACCGCAAGCTCGCCATGAAATGGCACCCGGACCGCAATCCGGACAACCCCAAGGCCGAGGAGCGGTTCAAGGAGGCGAAAGAGGCGTACGAGATGCTGTCGGACGCCCGCAAGCGCTCGGCCTACGACCAGTTCGGCCACGCCGGCGTCGATCCCGCCGCGGCGGCCGGCGCCGGGGCGGGCGCCGGCTTCGGCGGCGCGGGCTTCGGAGACATCTTCGGCGACATCTTCGGCGAGATTTTCGGGGCGGGGCGGGGCGGGCGCTCCGGCGTCTATCGCGGCGCCGACCTGCGCTACAACCTCGAGATCACGCTCGAGCAGGCGGCGCACGGCTTCGAGCCCAAGATCCGCATCCCGACGCTCGCGGAGTGCGCGACCTGCCACGGCTCGGGCGCCAAGCCCGGCACGCAGCCGCAGACCTGCACCACCTGCCGCGGCGCCGGGCAGGTGCGCATCTCGCAGGGGCCGTTCTCGATCGCGCAGACCTGCCCGCGCTGCCACGGCAGCGGCAAGATGGTGGCGCACCCCTGCCCGGCCTGCAGCGGCGCGGGCCGCGTCAAGCACCAGAAGACGCTCTCGGTGCGCATCCCGGGGGGCGTCGACGAGGGCGACCGCGTGCGGCTCTCGGGCGAGGGCGAGGCGGGCGTCAACGGCGGCCCGCCGGGGGACCTCTACGTCCAGGTGCACCTCAGGCCCCACGCCGTGTTCCAGCGCGACCACGACGACCTGCATTGCGAGATGCCCGTGTCGTTTGCCACCGCCGCGCTCGGCGGCGAGATCGAGATCCCGACGCTCGAGGGCAGCGCCAAGATCCAGGTGCCGGCCGGGACGCAGGCCGGGAAGACCTTTCGCCTGCGCGGCAAGGGCATCAAGGGCGTGCGCAGCCAGTCCGCGGGCGACCTGATGTGCCACGTCATGGTCGAGACGCCGGTCAACCTCACCGAGCGGCAGAAGGAGCTGCTGCGCGAGTTCGAGGCCGTCAGCCAGCGCGACCCGGGCCGCCACAACCCGCGCGCCAAGGGCTGGTTCGACAAGGTCAAGGAGTTCTTCGAGGGCTGAAGGAAAATCAGGGTCAGACCCTGATCCTCATTCCCGCGGCGGCTGCGCTAGCATCCGGCTTCATGGCACGGGCACGCGACATTCTGCTTGCGCCGCTGTGGCTCGCGCAGCTCGCGACCGCGGCGAAGTCGTTCCGCGACAACCCGATTCTCGGCAGTCCGACGCTCAATGCCTGGGGGCTGCACGCCGCGCGGCGGCGCCTTGCGGATCGCCTGGCACGAAGGCGTCGCGTTCGTCTCGCCGGGTTCATCTCGGCGCTGGAACGCGCGCCATTCGACCGCGACGGCTACTTCGTGCGTCGCAACGCTCTCGGCGAGGCCGGCTTCGCCGCCCTGCGCCGCGAGATCGAGGCGAGCCGGCTGCCGGCGCGCGAGATGCGCCAGGGCCAGACGGTGACGCGCCGCATCGGGCTGGACGACGCCTGGCTCGCCGCGATGCCCGCGACACGCGCCCTGGTCAAAGATGCGGGCGTACGCGCGCTGATCCACTACGCCGCGGGCTGCGGCGGCGAGCCGACCTTTGCGCTGCAATCGATCATCGCCGATCCCGCCCGCGACGAGCGCGATCCGCAGACCAGTTTTCATTCCGACACCTTCCACCCTACGGCCAAGGCCTGGTATTTCCTGGTCGACGTGGGCGAGGACGACGGTCCTTTCGCCTACGTTCCCGGCTCGCACCGGCTGACGGAGAGGCGCCTCGCCTGGGAGCGCGAGCAGAGCCTGGGCGCGCGGATGTCAGAGGACCGGATGCACGGTGAGGGCTCGTTCCGCGCCACCGATGCCGATCTCGCGGCGCTGGATCTCCCGCCGCCGATCCGCATGACGGTGCCGGCGAACACGCTCATCGTCGCCGACACCTCGGGCTTTCACGCGCGCAGCGCCAGCCCCAAGGCCACGCACCGGGTCGAGATCTACGCCACGCTGCGGCGCACGCCGTTCGTGCCGTGGCTCGGCATGCACCTGCTCGCGCTGCCGCCCATCGCCGGACGCCATGCGCGCCTCGAGACCGGGCTGCAGCGGCTGGTCGAGCGCGCCGGGCTCGGGCGCAGCCCCTGGCGACCGGTGGGCCGGTGCGGGCCGTTCGACGCGGCGAACCTCTAGCCCGGCCACTTCAGACGCGTCTCAGGCGCGGCGCCAGGTCGTGCCGCCGGCCGTATCCTCCAGGACGACGCCGTCGGCTTCGAGTTCCTTGCGGATGGCGTCCGCGGCCCGGTAGTCGCCTGCCTTGCGCGCCGCGCCGCGCTCGGCGACGCGCCGCTCGATCGCGGCGTCGTCGAGCGCCGCGCCCGGGCCCGAGCGCAGGAACTCGACCGGGTCGCGCTGCAGCAGCCCGAGCACGCCGCCGAGCGCGCGCAGGACGGGCGCCAGCCCGGTGCGCCCGCGCCCGATCTCGCGCGCGAGCTCGAACAGCACCGCCACCGCCTGCGGCGTGCCGAAGTCGTCGTCCATCGCCTGCTTGAGGCGGCGCGCGTGCGGCTCGCTCCAGTCGGGCGCGGCGCTGCCCGCGGGCGCGCCCTTGAGCGCGATGTACAGGCGCGTCAGCGCACCCTTCGCGTCGCGCAGGTCGGCGTCGGAATAGTCGAGCGGGCTGCGGTAATGCGCACGCAGCACGAAGAAGCGCACCACCTCCGCGTCGAAGTGCCGCAGCACGTCGCGGATGACGAAGAAGTTGCCGAGCGACTTCGACATCTTCTCCTCCTCGACGCGCACGAACTCGTTGTGCATCCAGTAGCGCACGAACGGACGCCCGCTTGCGCCCTCGGACTGCGCGATCTCGTTCTCGTGGTGCGGAAACTGCAGGTCCTGGCCGCCGCCGTGGATGTCGAAGGTTTCCCCGAGCAGGGCGCAGCCCATCGCCGAGCACTCGGTGTGCCAGCCCGGTCGCCCCTCGCCCCACGGCGAAGGCCAGGCGGGCTCGCCCGGCTTGGATCGCTTCCACAGGACGAAGTCCAGGGGATCGCGCTTGCCGGGGTCGACCTCGACGCGCTCGCCCGCGCGCAGCTCCTCCAGCGTGCGGCCCGAGAGCTTGCCGTAGCCCGGGAAGCTGCGCACCGCGAAGTTCACGTCGCCGCCCGGCGCGCGGTAGGCGAGCTCCCGCGCCTCGAGCCGGCGGATCAGCTCTACCATCTGCGGCACGAACCCGGTCGCGCGCGGCTCGTGGTCGGGCTTCTCCACCCCGAGCGCCGCCAGGTCCTCGTCCATGGCGCGGATGTAGCGCGCCGTCAGGGCGTCTGTCGCCTCGCCGCTCTCGGCGGCGCGGCGGATGATCTTGTCGTCGATGTCGGTGATGTTGCGCACGTAGGTGACGCGGTAGCCGCTCGCGCGCAGCCAGCGCCGCACCATGTCGAACACCACCATGACGCGCGCGTGACCGAGATGGCAGTAGTCGTACACCGTCATGCCGCAGACGTACATGCGCGCCTCGCCGGGCTGCAGCGGGACGAACTCCTGCTTCTCTCTGCCGAGCGAGTTGTAGATGCGGAGCATGCCGGGAAGCCCTCAGCTGCGCGCGCCCAAGTTGTGAACGGGCGGGGCTTGGTCTAGAATGCGCGGCGTCACGTAGGGCCTTGAAAAGTATAACACAATGACCACTTTCCCCGGCGCGCGATCGACGCTTCGCGGCGCTTGCGCCGCGCTCGCGCTCGCCTGCGGCGCGGCGCTCGCCGACGAGGTGCAGGAGGCGAGCAAGCTGTTCAAGTCCGGACGGCACGCGCAGGCGCTCGAGCGCGTCAACCAGGTGCTCTCCGGAAAGCCGCGCGATGCGCAGGCGCGCTTCCTCAAGGGGCTGATCCTCGCCGAGCAAGGCAACGCCGCCGAAGCGAGCGATATTTTCCTCAAGCTGACGCAGGACTACCCGCAGCTTCCGGAGCCCTACAACAACCTCGCGGTGCTGTACGCCGCCCAGGGCCAGTACGACAAGGCGCGCGGCGCGCTCGAGCAGTCGATCCGCACGCATCCCAGCTACGCCACCGCGTACGAGAACCTCGGCGACGTCTACGCCAAGCTCGCGAGCCAGGCCTACGACAAGGCGCTGCAGATCGACTCCTCCAACGCGGGCGCGAAGAACAAGCTCGCCCTCGTGAGAGAGCTCGTCGGCAGCGCGCCCTCGCGCCCGGTGCAGACCGCCGCGGCCGAGAAGGCTCCGGGCAGACCTGCCCCGGTCGCCGCCGCCGCCCCGGCGGCGGAGGCGAAACCTGCTGCACCCGCCAGGGTGGAGGCACCTGCCAAGGCGGTAGCCCCGGCCAAGCCTGCTCCGATCGCTTCCGCCGCGCCAGCGGCGGAAGCGAAACCTGCCGCGCCCGCGAAGTCGGCTGGCGCCGAAGTGCTCGAAGCCGTCAACGCCTGGGCGAAGGCCTGGTCCAGGCAGGACGTCCCCACCTACCTCGGCGCGTACGCGAAGGACTTCAGGACGCCCGGCGGCGAGCCGCGCGCCGAGTGGGAGAAGCTCAGGCGCGCGCGCCTCAGCGGGCCGAAGTCGATCTCGGTGACCGTGGAGGCGCCCAAGGTGAGCGTCAACGGCGAGCGCGCCAGCGTCACCTTCAAGCAGCACTACCGGTCCGACACGTTCAAGGCCTCGGGCAACAAGACGCTGGAGCTGGTGCGCTCCGGCGGCCGCTGGCTGATCCAGCAGGAGAAGGTGGCCAATTGAGCGCTCTGGCGGCCGCCCTGCGCCGCGCCGCGGTCACCGTGCTGTTCAGTGCCGCCGCTCCCGCGTTCGCGGCCGGCCCCGAGGCGGCGCTCTCGGGCGTGCTCTCGGCGCTCGAGGCGAGCCGGCTCGAGCTCGCGCTCGAGCGGGTCGAGGCGCTGCTCGCGGCGCACCCGAACTTCCGTCTGGCGCACTTGATCCGCGGCGACCTGCTCACCGCGCGCGCGCGCCCGCTCGAGACCTTCGGCAACGTGCCGAAGACGGTTCCCCGCGACAAGGTCGAGGACCTGCGGGCCGAGGCGCTGTCGCGCCTGCGGGCGCTGCGCGAGCGGCCCGCGGGCGGCGTGGTGCCGCGCTACGTGCTGCAGCTGCAGGCCGAGCAGAAGCACGCGCTGGTGGTCGACTCCAGGCGCTCGCGGCTCTACGTCTTCGAGAACGCGGGCGGTCGGCCACGCTTCGTCGCCGACTACTACGTGACCCTGGGCAAGAACGGCGTCGAGAAGACGCGCCAGGGCGACCAGAAGACGCCGATCGGCGTCTACCACGTGACCGCCAACCTGCCGCGCCGGAAACTGGCGGACTTCTACGGCGCCGGCGCCTTCCCGATCAACTACCCGAACGCCTGGGACCGGAGCCTGGGCCGCAACGGCCACGGCATCTGGCTGCACGGCACGCCCACCGATACCTACAGCCGCCCGCCGCGGGCGAGCGACGGCTGCCTGGTGCTCGCCAACGCCGACCTGGAGTCGGTGGCCCCTGCGCTGCAGATCGGGCTGACCCCCGTGATCATCGCCGACGAGATCGAATGGACGCAGGCCGCCGCGCTCGAGTCCGAGCGCCGCGGCCTGGGCGAGGCGCTCGCCGCCTGGCGCACGGACTGGGAGAGCCGCGACAGCGAGCGCTACCTCGGGCACTACTCGAGGCGCTTTCACTCGGACGGGCAGGATCTCGCCGCGTGGTCGGCGCACAAGCGCCGCGTGAACGCCGGCAAGCGCTGGATCAAGGTGGGCGTCAGGCGCCTGGCGATGTTCCGCTACCCGCGGGAGAATTTCGTCGTGGTGAGCTTCGAGCAGGACTACCGCTCGAGCAACCTTTCCAACGTGATGCGCAAGCGCCAGTACTGGATGCAGGAGGACGGCCGCTGGCGCATCCTCTACGAAGGCGGAGCATGAAACTGCGAAACTTCTGGAAGCCGCTGCTCGTCCTCTCGGCCGCGACGGCGTCCCCCGGCGCCCTCGCCGCCGATCCGCAGGTGGACGTGAAGACCAGCGCGGGGACGATCCGGCTCGAGCTCTACCCGGCGCGCGCACCCAAGACAGTCGAGAACTTCCTGCAATACGTGAAGGACGGCCACTACAACGGCACCCTCTTCCATCGCGTCATCGACGGCTTCATGATCCAGGGCGGGGGCTTCGAGGCGGGCCTGCGCCAGAAGGCGACGCGAGCGCCGGTGGTCAACGAGGCGAAGAACGGGCTGAGGAACGACCTCGGCACCATCGCCATGGCGCGCACCAGCGACCCCCACTCGGCGAGCGCCCAGTTCTTCATCAACGTCAAGAACAACGAGTTCCTCAACGCGGCTGCCGCGCAGGACGGGTGGGGCTATGCCGTGTTCGGCAAAGTGATCTCGGGGCTGGACGTGGTGATGAAGATCTCGAAGGTTCCCACCGGCAACGCCGGCATGCACCAGAACGTCCCGCGCGAGGCCGTCGTCATCGAGTCGATGGCGCTGGTGGGCGGCGCCAAGCAATGAAGTGAGCCGCGCGCTCTTCATCTCCGACCTGCACCTCTCGGCCGGGCGCCCCGACACCAACCAGCAGTTCTTCCGCTTCCTGGCCGGGGAGGCGCCGCGCGCGCGCGCGCTCTACATCCTCGGCGACCTGTTCGAGTACTGGATCGGCGATGACGCGCTGGAGCAGGATGCGCTGGGGCTGGAGGTCGTCCGGAGCCTGAAAAGACTCGCCGACGCCGGAGTGCAGATTTCTCTCATGCACGGAAATCGGGACTTCCTGATCGGCGCGCGATTCTGCGCGGCGGCGGGCGCCGCGCTTCTCGACGACCCGAGGGTCGTCGAGATCGATGGAGAACCGACCCTCCTGATGCACGGCGATACGCTGTGCACCGACGACGTGGACTACCAGGCGTGGCGCCGGATCGCGAGGTCGGAAGCCTGGCAGCGCGAGTTTCTCGCCCGGCCGTCCGCCGCGCGGCACGCGGAGATCGGCGCGCTGCGCGAGAAGAGCAAGGCGGTGGTGCAGGCCAAGCCCGCGGACATCATGGACGTCGCCGATGCCGCGGTGCGCGCCGCGTTCCGCGCCCACGGCGTCGCGCGGCTCATCCACGGCCACACGCACCGCGCGGCGCGACACGCGCTCGAGGTCGACGGCCGGCGCTGCGAGCGCTGGGTGCTGCCCGACTGGTACGGGCGCGGCGGCTACCTCGCACTGGCCGACGGCGCGCCGATGCTGGTCTCGTTCTGATTCAGCCCAGGCCCCGCGCCAGGTCTTCCTTCAGGTCCTCGACGCCCTCCAGCCCCACCGACAGCCGGATCAGGCCCTCGCCGATCCCCGCCGCGGCGCGCTCCTGCGGCGAGAGCCGCCCGTGCGTGGTGCTCGCCGGGTGCGTGATGGTCGTGCGGACGTCGCCCAGGTTGCCGGTGATCGACACCAGCTGGGTGGCGTCGATCACCTTCCAGGCGGCGTCCCTGCCCCCCTCGACGGCGAAGGACACCACGGCGCCGCCGGCGCGCTGCTGGCGCCTGGCGAGCGCGTGCTGCGGGTGCGAGGCGAGCCACGGGTAGTACACGCGCCGCACGCGCGGCTGCTGCTCGAGCCAGCGCGCGATCTCGAGCGCGCGCTCCGACTGCGCCTGCATGCGCAGCTCGAGCGTCTCCATGCCCTTGTGCACCACCCAGGCGTTGAACGGCGACATCGCCGGGCCCGCGGTGCGCAGGAACGCCACCAGGGCGTCCATCACCGGCCCCCTGGCGCCGGCGACCGCGCCCCCCAGCACCCGGCCCTGGCCGTCCAGGTGCTTGGTCGCCGAATGGACCACGAAATCCGCGCCCAGCGCGAGCGGGCGCTGCAGCGCCGGGGTGCACAGGGCGTTGTCGACCGCCAGCGCCGCGCCGGCCCGCTTCGCCACCCCGGCGAGGGCCGCGATGTCGGCGATCTCGCCCAGGGGATTGGACGGCGTCTCGAGGAAGAACAGGCGGGTCTCGGGGCGCGCGGCGCGCTCCCATGCGCCGACCTCGGTCGGCGGGACGAAAGTCGTCTGCACGCCGAAGCGCGCGAGCAGCGTCGCGTAGAGCTGCACCGTCGCGCCGAACACGGCGCTGGAGCACACGACGTGGTCCCCGGCCTTCAGCAGCACCATCGAGAGGGCGAGGATCGCCGACATGCCCGAGGCCGTGGCGACGCACGCCCCGGCGCCTTCGAGCGCCGCCAGGCGGTCCTGGAGCATCGCCACCGAGGGATTGGTGTAGCGCGAGTAGACGAACTCGGCCGAGGTGCCGCCGAACCCGGCGGCCGCGGCCGCGGCGTTTTCGAACACGAAGCTCGAGGTGAGGTAGAGCGCCTCGGAGTGCTCGTTGAACTCCGAGCGCGCGGTGCCGGCCCGCACGCCCAGGGTGGAAAGCTCGAACGATCGGCTCATAAAAAAACCCGGTCCTCTCTCGACTAAGCGGACCGGGTTCTCGTCGGCACGCTTTAGCTGGATTTATAGCGCGCCCGCAAGCTGTGGCTCAAATCGGCGCGTGCCGCGAGTATAGCAGGGTCAGGGGGTGGCCACCAAATTGAGGTCCAGCTGCCCGCCGTCGAGCTCCTCGCCGGCATCGCGCGCGGCGTCGCGCCGCGTCTCGATCGCGAGCAGGTAGTCGCTGGTCACGTCGCCCGTGACGTAGTGGCCGTCGAAGCACGACGTCTCGAAGCCCGCGAGCCGCGGGTTGACGCGGCGCACCGCGTCCTTGAGCGCCTCGAGGTCCTGGTAGATGAGCGCGTCCGCGCCGATCTCGGCCGCGACCTCGGCCTCGCTGCGATGCGCCGCGATCAGCTCGGCGCGGGTCGGCATGTCGATGCCGTAGACGTTGGGGAAGCGCACCGGCGGCGCGGAAGAGGCGAAAAACACCTTGCGCGCCCCGGACTCGCGCGCCATCTGGACGATCTCGCGGCTGGTGGTCCCGCGCACGATCGAGTCGTCCACCAGCAGCACGTTCTTGCCCCTGAACTCCATCGCGATGACGTTCAGCTTCTGGCGCACCGAGCGGCGCCGCAGCGCCTGGCCGGGCATGATGAAGGTGCGGCCGATGTAGCGGTTCTTGACGAAGCCCTCGCGGTA
>CAZOWR010000021.1:0-21583 GCA_964583645.1 uncultured Enterobacteriaceae bacterium | reverse complement strand
GACTGCTTGAAGCCGCCGAAGGGCGCGTTCATGTTGAAGGCGCCGCCGTTCACGTCCACCTGCCCGGCGCGGATGCGCCGCGCCACCTTCTGCGCGCGCGCCTCGTCCCTGGACCACACCGCGCCCGCCAGGCCGTAGGGCGTGTCGTTGGCGATGCGGATCGCGTCCTCCTCGTCCTTGCAGGGGATGATCGAGAGCACCGGCCCGAAGATCTCCTCCTGCGCGATGGTCATCGAGTTCTTCACGCGGCCGAACACCGTAGGCTTGACGAAATACCCCCCGGGCACGCCCTCGGGCTTGTCGGGACCGCCGGCGAGGAGCTCGGCGCCTTCCTCGATCCCCTTCCTGATGTAGCCGCGCACGCGCTCGAGCTGCGCCTGCGAGGAGAGCGGCCCGAGGCGCGTCGATTCCTGCATCGGATCGCCGGGCGTGAAGGCCTTTGCCGTCTCCGCGGCGAGCTTCGCGGCCTCCTCGTACTTCGATTCCGGCACCAGCATGCGGGTGAGCGCGGTGCAGGTCTGCCCCGAGTTGAGGTAGCAGCCGTTCACCGTGCCCTTCACCGCCGCGGCGAGGTCGGCATCCTCCAGGATCACGGAAGCCGACTTGCCGCCGAGCTCCAGGGCCACGCGCTTCACGCCCTGCGCGGCGAGCTCCGAGATGCGCTTGCCCGCGCGCGTGGAGCCCGTGAAGGAGATCATGTCCACCTGCGGGTGCTTCACCAGCGCCTCGCCCGCCTCCGGCCCGTAGCCGGTGACGAGGTTGAAGACGCCCGCCGGAAGCCCCGCCTTCTCGATCACTTCGGCGAGGATGAAGGCGTTGAAGGGCGCCACCTCCGAGGGCTTGAGCACCACGGTGCAGCCTGCGGCGAGGGCGGGGGCCACCTTGAGCGCGATCTGGTGCAGGGGATAGTTCCACGGCGTGATCGCGCCGACCAGCCCGACCGGCTCGCGCACCACGATCGAATTGCCGACGCGGCCCTCGAACCGGAAGTCCTTCAGCAACCTCGCGTAGTTGGCGAAGTTGGCGATCGGCAGGCCCGCCTGGATGCGGCCCGAGAGCTTCACCGGCATGCCGACCTCCTGCGCGATGGTCTTCGCCAGCTCCTCGGCGCGGCCCTTCAGTCCGTCGGAGATCTTCTGCAGCAGCTCGGCGCGCTTCTCCGCCGGCGCGGCGCTCCAGCCGTCGAAGGCGGCGCGCGCGGCCGCGACCGCCGCATCCACGTCCTTCGCGCCGCCCGCGGGCACCCTGCCCATGACCTCGCCGGTGCCGGCGTTGTGGACATCGATCAGCTCCCTGCCGGAGGGCGAAACCCACTGCCCGCCGATGAACAGCCTGTCGCGCTGGATCATGGAAAACGTCCTTGTGAATCAAAGCGGAGCGCCACTGTAGCAAAAAAGCTTGACCGGTTGGCTGGAGCGGGTCGCGGCCGAGGAGGACGCATGAGCACCGGGAAGCGCGAGCCGCTGTGGGAGAAGCTCACCGCGCAAGGCCTCGCGCAGGGCGAGTTGCCCGCGCGTTCGGAGGGGCGCGCGCCATGCGGGCCGGACCGCGCGGCGACGCCACGGCGCAGTTCGGTCCTGCGGCTATACTTCGCCGCTTTCCGGCAACGCGGGGGGAGTGCGATGGCGCGCAAGGCCAGGGCGGCAATCTGCCGCGAGCTCAACCGGCCGGTCGTGGTCGAGACGGTGAGCGTGGACGGGCCGAAGCGCGGCGAGGCGACGGTGAAGCTCGCCGCCTGCGGCGTGTGCCACTCGGACCTCTCCGCGACCAACGGCACCATCGCGCTGCCGCCGCCGCTCGTCCTCGGGCACGAGGGGGCGGGGGAGGTGGTGGAGGTGGGCGAGGGCGTCAGCGCGCTCGCGCCGGGCGACCACGTCGTCGCCTCGTTCATCTACATGTGCGGCAGGTGCCGCTTCTGCGCCTCGGGGCGGCCGGTGCTGTGCCTGGAGCAGCACAAGGCGCTCACCACGCCGCTCGAGGGCACGCCGCGCGTGCACGACGCCGCGGGCAGGCCGCTCGGCATCTTCTCGGGCTGCGGCGTGATGGCCGAATACGCCACGCTCTCGGTCGAGAACCTGGTGAGAATCGATCCGGAGATTCCGCTCGATCGCGCGGCGCTGGTCGGCTGCGCGGTCACCACCGGCGTGGGCGCCGTGTTCAACACGGCGCGCGTCGAGCCGGGGTCGAGCGTCGCCGTATTCGGCTGCGGCGGCGTGGGCCTGAACGTCATCCAGGGCGCGGCGATCGCGGGCGCCGAGCGCATCATCGCGATCGACACGATGGAAGCGAAGCTCGAGATGGCCAAGCGCTTCGGGGCCACCGAGACGCTGCTCTCGAAGCCGGGCGAGGATGCCGCCAAGGCGCTGAAGAAGCTCACCGGCGGCGGGCCCGACTACGCCTTCGAGTGCGTCGGCGTGGGCGCGCTTGCGGAGACCGCCTACCGCGCCATCCGCCGCGGCGGCAAGGCGGTGGTGGTGGGCGTGGCGCGCCCCACCGACGCCGCCTCCTTCAAGCCCATGACCATGGTGTTCGAGGAGAAGACCCTGCAGGGAAGCTACTTCGGCTCCTGCGTGCCGCGCATCGACTTCCCGCGGATGCTGCACCTGTACATGGCGGGGCGATTGAAGCTCGACGAGCTGATCACGCGGCGCTACGCGATCGACGAGGCGCCGCAGGCCTTCGCCGACCTCGAGAGCGGCCGCAACGCGCGCGGCGTGATCGTCTTCTGAAAAGGGGTCAGGACCCTTTTCTACCTCGCCAGCCGCTTCTCGACCAGGCGGGCGAAGAAGCTCGCGCCGTAGGGCAGGGCCTGGTCGTTGAAGTCGTACGAGGGGTTGTGCACCTCGCAGGCGCCCTCGCCGTCGCCGTTGCCGAGGTTGAGATAGCAGCCGCGCACCTCGTTCAGCATGTAGGCGAAGTCCTCGGAGGCCATGATGAGCGCGGGGTCGCGCTTGACGCGCTCGGCCCCCACCAGCTCGGCGCAGACCGAGGCGGCGTAGTCGGCCTCCCGCGGATCGTTGATCGTGGGCGGGAACACCAGGCGGAAGTCGGTCTTGGCGCGGGCGCCGAAGCCCGCGGCGACGCCCTCGGCGACGCGCGCGAGGTTGCGGCCTACGAGCTCCATCACCTCGTTGGAGAAGGCGCGCACCGTGCCCGAGAGGCGCGTCGCCTGCGGCAGCACGTTGTAGGCGTTGCCGCCGTGGATCTGCGTGACCGACAGCACCGCCGTGTCCACCGGGCGGACGTTGCGCGCCACGATGCTCTGCAGCGCCGCCGTGACGTGCGCCGCCGCGAGGATCGAATCGACGCCCGCCTCGGGCCGGGCACCGTGCGCGCCGCGCCCCTCGATGTCGATGTCGAAGAACGCGCCGCCCGCCATCATGGGCCCGGCGCGCACCGCGAACCCGCCGAGCGGCATGCCGGGCCGGTTGTGCATGCCGAAGATGGCTTCGCAGGGAAAACGCCTGAAGAGACCCTCCTCGACCATGGCCCTGGCGCCGCCCAGGCCCTCCTCGGCGGGCTGGAAGATGAAGTTGACCGTGCCGTCGAAGTCGCGCGTCGCCGCGAGGTACTTCGCCGCGCCGAGCAGCATCGCGGTGTGGCCGTCGTGCCCGCAGGCGTGCATGCGCCCGTCGTGGCGCGAGCGGTGCGCGAAGCCGTTCGCCTCCTGGATCGGCAGCGCGTCCATGTCGGCGCGCAGGCCGAGCGAGCGGGGCGAGGATCCCGAGCGCAGGACGCCGACCACGCCCGTCCTGCCGACGCCGCGATGCACCTCGAGGCCGAACTCGGCGAGCTTCGCCGCGACGAGCTCGGAGGTGCGCGCCTCCTCGAAGCCGAGCTCGGGATGCGCGTGCAGGTCGCGCCGCCACGCGGTCATCTCGCCTTGCATCCGCGCCATGCGCTCCAGCAGCGTCACGGCCCCTATCATACCGGCGGCGGATCCGCCCCCGGGTTTGACCGTGATCAAGGGGAGGCCGTGCCGCCGCCCTAGACTCCCGGGGAGCCCACGCCCGGAGGACGCCCGCATGCAGGTGCCGCTGCAGATCACGTACCGCGACATCGCGCGCTCGGAGGCGCTCGATGCGCGCATCCGCGAGAAGGCCGCGAAGCTCGAGGAGTTCCACCCGCGCATCACCCGCTGCCGCGTGGTCGTGGAGCAGCGCGACCGGCACCGCCACCAGGGCAAGCAGTTCTCCGTGAAGCTCGACCTGCGCCTGCCGCAGCGCGAGATCGCGATCAACCGCGATCACCACGAGGACGTCTACGTGGCGCTGCGGGAAGCGTTCAACGCCGCCGCGCGCAAGCTCGAGGAGGCGGCGCGCGAGGCGCGCGGCGACGTCAAGGCGCACCAGCCGCCGCCGGGCGGGGCAGAGCCCGGCCCGGAGGGCCGCTAGACCCAGACCTGCAGCACGTAGTCGTAGGCGGCCTGCGCGTTGGTCATGTCCACGCGCTGCAGCTTGATGCGGTAGCCGTCCTTGGTCTTCTTCAGGCGGTGCCGGTAGGACCCGGCGAAATGGCGCACGTCGTCGCGGCGCAGCTCCAGCATGTGAAAGCGCGAGCGCACGTGCAGCTCGCCCGCCGCGGTGGCCTTCTCGATGACGACGTTCGAGACCACGTGGTTGGTGGCCCACATCGGCCGCTGCGACCAGGCGTCGGGATGCAGCACGCGCTTCATGCGCACCGTCATGAGGTTCCGGTCCTCGGCGAAGATCGCGGGCATCCCCTCCCAGGTCCTGTGCGCCGGATCCGCCGGCACCCAGTAGACGCCGTCGGGGGTGAACAGGTCGATGTATTGCTGCCACTGCTTCGCGTCGAGCAGCTCCGCCTGGCGATAGAGAAACTGCTCGACCTGATGCTGCGTCTTCATGCCCGCGCCCGCATGTACCGCGCCCAGGCCTTCATCTGGTTGCGCATCGGCGCCTCCGAGGTCCCCATGTTCGGCCCGGTCTCCACCCTGCCCGGCTTCTCGAGGTCGCGCCCGAAGTGCCGGCCGAAGCTGACCCAGTCGCCGCCGTCCGATGACAGTCCCTGGTGGCATTTCCAGAAGTTCTCGAGATCGTCGGCGTTGATCAGGGTGGCCGGGGAATTCACCAGGTTGTAGTACGCGAGCGAGCGCCGGTAGATCGCCTCGGGCGCGCCTTTCAGCCGGAAATGCCAGATCTCGGTGAGGGTGCGGTCCACGCCGAGCGGCCGCACCGCGCGCAGCTGCTGCAGCGCCGATTGCACCGACAATCCCGGGTAGATCAGCACGTGGTGGATGTTGACCCCGAGGATCTCCTCCATCCGCTGCTTACCGTAGGCCTTCTGCATCACCTTCTCGTAGGCAAGCGTGTCGGGGTCCTTCGGCCGCAGGCCCATGTAGCCGGTGAGGATGCAGTGGCCGTAGGGGTAGTTGAGCGTCTGGAATCCATCCCATTTCTCGATCGTCACGGCGGCGAACGCGGAGAGCATGTGATAGGAAAGCGGCGCCTGCCCGGTCTGCTTCCTGATCAGGTTCTCGACCTCCATCGCGGCGCGGCCGGTCGACTGGTGCACCACCGAGGGGTGCAGCGCGTCGAGCTGGTTCTCGAGGAAGATCTTCCAGTTCGAGTGCTGGACGACGCGGAAGCAGTTGGGCACGATCTCGACCTCGCCCCCGGGGGCGCGGTCGCACATGTCGTCGAAGGCGATCCTGGACTCGCCGAGGAACTCGAGGAGCGTCGGGCCCTCGGCCGCGAGGCTCGCGAAGACGAAGCCGCGGTAGGACTCCACGCGCGCGGCCTTCTTCATGCTGCAATCCGGGTTGTGCTTGCCGTAGCGCGTGCCGGCGTATCCCGACTCCATCATGGGAATGGAGCGCAGGGCGCCGTCGTGCTGGAAGGTCCAGGCGTGATACGAGCAGCGGAAGAACTCGCCCGCGTTGCCGTGCCGGTCGCCGCACATCATGTTGCCGCGGTGCGGGCAGCGGTTGTAGAGCACGTGCACCTTGCCGTCCCTGCCGCGCACCATGAGCATCGGCTGGCGCCCGATCTGCACGGTGTAGTAGTCGCCCGGCTTCGGCACCTGGCTCTCGTGGCCGCAATAGATCCAGTAGCGCTCGTGGATGCGCTGCATCTCGAGCTCGAAGATGCGCGGATCCACGTACACCTCGCGCCGGACGCGGTCGGGCTCGACGAACTTGCCGAGATCGGGAACGTGTTCCTGCAGCATGGCGCCTCCTTGACCCGATTGCATAATTTGTCCATATTACCGCTCCCGCGGCGCTCGCCGCGGACTCGAGGAGGGGAGCATGAAATCCAGGCTGGTTTCGTTGTTCGCTGCAGCATCGCTCGCCGCGATTGCCGGCGGCGCGCAGTCGCAGACCGTGCGCATCGGCGTCAAGCTGACCTACACCGGCGTGGGCGCCGAGTTCGGCCAGCAGGTCGACCGCGGCATGCAGATGTTCGTGAAGCTCAACCCCGGGGCCTTCGGCTCCTGCAAGGTCGAGATCGTGAAGCGCGACGGCAAGAACCCGGGGGGCGCCGACTCCAAGACGGCGGTGGCCGAGCTGATCACCCAGGAGAAGGTGGACCTCGTCGCCGGCATCATCTACTCCGGCAACGCGATCGCCTCGGCGCCGGTGGTGGACGCGGCCAAGAAGCCGCTGGTGATCATGAACGCGGGCACCGCGTGGATCACCAACCTGTCGCCTTACATCGCGCGCGTGTCGTTCTCGATGTGGCACGCGGGCCATGCCATGGGCGACGCCGCGGCGAAGACGCTCAAGGCGAAGACCGCCGTCGTCGGCTACAGCGACTTCCCGCCGGGCAAGGACAGCCTGGAAGCCTTCAAGCACGCCTTCGAGGCCGCCGGCGGCAAGGTGATCGACGAGATCCCGATGGGCGGGCCGGGGCAGGTGCCCGACTTCACGCCGTTCTTCCAGCGCGCCAAGGACAAGAAGCCCGACGTGTTCTTCGTCTTCGTGCCCGCGGGCGACCACGCGGTGGGCGTGGTCAAGACCTACGGCGCGCTCGGCATGAGGCAGGCGGGCATCCGCCTCATCGGCCCGGGCGACATCACGCAGGACATCAAGCTGCAGGCCATGGGCAAGGACGCGATCGGGCTGGTGACCATGCACCATTACCACGCCGATCTCGACAACCCCGCCAACAAGCGCCTGGTCGCGGCGTGGAAGCAGGAGTGGGGCGCGGCGGCGACGCCGGACTTCATGGCGATCCAGGGCTACGACGGCATGGCGGCGATCGCGCACGCGGCGCGCAGCCTCAACTGCAAGATGGACCCGGAGAAGGTAATGGCGGCGCTCAAGGGCTGGACGTTCAAGGACAGCCCGCGCGGGCCGATCTCGATCGACCCCAGCACGCGGGACATCGTCATGAACGAGTACCTGAGCGAGCTCGTGATGCAGGACGGGCGGCTGGTGCAGAGGCCGATCGCGACCATCCGCGGCGTCAAGGACATGTGCAAGGAGCTCAAGGTCGGGCGGTGCAAGTAGCGCGCGCGAGCCAGCGCCCGCCGCAGCAGGCACGAGCCGCCGCCGGATCCTGACCGGCGGCGGCTTTTTTTCAGCATGGACCTCACCGGCATCCTCCTCGGCGGCGCAGCGGCCGGGATGGTGCTGTTCGTCGTCTCGGTCGGCCTCTCGGTGACGATGGGGCTGATGGGCTTCGTCAACCTCGCCCACGGCGCCTTCGCCATGCTGGGCGGCTACGCGATCGTGCTGTCGATGAAGCACTGGGGACTGCCCTTCCCCGCGGCGCTGGCGCTCGGCTTCGCGGCGGTCGCGGCGCTCGCCGTGGTCCTGGAGCGAACGCTGTACGCCCGCCTGTACCGCGCGAGCGAGCTCGACCAGGTGCTGTTCACGATCGGCCTGGTGTTCGTCACCATCGCGCTGGTGACGCTCACCGTTGGGCCCGAGACGCAGACCGTGCTGCTGCCCGAGTGGCTGCGCGGCCAGACCGATCTCGGCTTCCTGCGCTACCGCAGCTACAGCCTCGCCATCATCGCCTTCGGCGTGGCGCTCATGCTCGCCCTGTGGCTCGGCTTCGAGCGCACGCAGCTCGGCGCGCGCATCCGCGCCGCGGTGGACAACCGCCGCATGGCGGCCTCGCTCGGCGTGGACGTGGGGCGCCTGTTCACCGCCACCTTCGCGGTCGGCAGCGGCCTTGCGGCGATGGGCGCGGGCCTCGGCGCGGAGATCCTCGGCCTTGACCCGCAGTATCCGCTGCGCTACCTCGCCTACTTCCTCATCGTGGTCGCGGTGGGGGGCCTCGGCCGCGTCCATGGGGTGTTCTTCGCCGCGATCCTGATCGGCGTGCTCGACTTCGTGCTCAAGTTCCATTTCCCCAAGGGCGGGACGATGTTCATCTACGCGCTGACGCTCGCGCTGCTGCTCGCGCGCCCGCAGGGCCTCTTCGGGAGGAAGGCCGCATGAGCGCGATGCTCCCCGCGGCGCAGGCGCTCGCGCGGCGCCACCGCCTGCAGTGGTGGGAGGCGTTGCCCTGGGTGGCGGCGCTTCTCGCCTTCTATCTCTTCCCCAACCACCTCGCCTTCGGCACCCAGCTCCTCATCACGATCCTGTTCGCGCTGTCGCTCGACCTCGTGCTCGGCTACGCCGGCATCGTCACGCTCGGCCACGCGGCGTTCTTCGGCGCGGGCGCCTACACCGTGGGCATGCTCGCGCAGCACGCCGGCTGGAACGAGCCGCTCACGGGGCTCGCCGCGGCGGCGCTCGTCGCGGGCGCGATCGGGCTGGCGAGCGGGTTCGTGCTGCTGCGCACGCACGGCCTCACGCTCCTCATGCTGACGCTGTGCACCATGGTGCTGCTCGAGGAGTCGGCCAACATGGGGCACCGCTACACCGGCGGCTTCGACGGCATGCCCGGGCTCCTCTTCAAGCCGCTGCTGGGCGCCTTTTCCTTCGATCCGCTGTACTTCCGCACCCAGTACCTCTACGTGCTCGTGGTGCTGCTTCTGTGCTTCGTGCTGGTGCGCGCGCTGGTCTACTCGCCCTTCGGGCAGTCGCTCACCGGGATCCGCGAGAACCTGCTGCGCATGCACGCCGTAGGCGCCCCGGTGCGCGTGCGCCTCGTCGTGGTCTACGCCGCCTCCGCGGCGATCGCCGGGGTGGCGGGCGGGCTTTTCACCCACGCCACGCAGTACGTGAACCTCGCGACGCTGGGCCTGGAGCGCTCCGCGGGGGTGCTGATCATGCTGATCCTCGGCGGCTACGGGCGCCTCTACGGCGCCTTCGTGGGCGCGAGCGCCTACATGGTGCTCGAGCACTTCCTCGCCAAGGCGTACCCCACGGCCTGGCAGCTGGGGGTGGGCGTGCTGCTGGTGCTGGTCGCGCTCTTCGCGAGCAACGGCATCCTCGGCATCGCCGACTCCCTGCGCCGGCGTTTCGCCGAGCGCGCCGCGGCACGGCCGTGACGCCGCCGCTTCTCGAGACGCGCGGGCTGTGCAAGAGCTTCGGCGCGCTCGAGGTCGCGCGCGAGATCAACTTCCGGCTCGAGCCCGGCGCGCGCCACGCGCTCATCGGGCCCAACGGCGCGGGCAAGACCACGCTTGTCAACCTGCTCACCGGGCTGCACGCGCCCTCGCGCGGCGCCGTGCTGCTCGGCGGCGAGGACGTCACCTCGCTGCCGCAGGCGAAGCGCGTCAAGCGCGGCGTCGCGCGCACCTTCCAGATCAACCAGCTGTTCCGCGGCCTGACCGTGCTCGAGAACCTCTGCATCGCGGTGGCCGAGCGCCTCGGCGCCGGCGGCTCGATGCTGCGGCCCGCGGGGCGGCGCGCCGACGTCATCGCGGAGGCCTCGCGCCTCATCGAGACGCTGCGGCTCGAGGAGGACGCGGGGCGGCGCGTGGGCGAGCTGCCGTACGGCCGCCAGCGGCTGGTCGAGATCGCGATCGCGCTCGGCCTCGCGCCGCGCGTGCTGCTGCTCGATGAGCCCGCGGCCGGCATCCCGAGCGCCGAGAGCCACATCCTGCTGGACGCCATCGCGGCGCTGCCTGCGCACATCGCGGTGCTCATCATCGAGCACGACATGGACCTCGTGTTCCGTTTCGCGCAGCGCATCACGGTGATGGTGAGCGGCGCGATCTTCGCCGAAGGCAGCCCCGCCGAGATCGCGGGCAACCGCGAGGTGCGCGCGGTGTACCTGGGCAGCGCGCTCGATGCCTGAAGCGCTCGAGCTGGCGGGCGTCACGGCGGGCTACGGCGAGACGCACGTGCTGGAGGCGGTGGACTTCGCGCTCGCCGCCGACGAGAGCCTGTCCATCATCGGGCGCAACGGCGTGGGGAAGTCCACGCTCCTCGAGACCGTGATGGGGCACACCACGCTGCACGCGGGAACGATCAGCCTGCGCGGCGAACGCATCGAGCGCGTGCCGGCGCACCGGCGCGCGCTCGCCGGCCTGGGCTACGTGCCGCAGGAGCGCGAGATCTTTCCTTCGCTCACGGTGCGCGAGAACCTCGAGCTCGGCGCGCGCCCGGGCCACTGGACCGAGGGGCGCGTCTTCGAGCTGTTTCCGAACCTCGAGGAGCGCCTCGAGCACGGCGGCAGCCAGCTCTCCGGCGGCGAGCAGCAGATGCTCGCGATCGCGCGCGCGCTCTTGACCAACCCTTCCGTGCTCCTCATGGACGAGCCCACCGAGGGGCTCGCGCCGGTGATCGTGCAGGCGCTCGCCCAGGTGCTCGCGCGGCTGCGCGCCGCGGGCGGCCTCTCGATCGTGCTGGTGGAGCAGAACAGCCGCGTCGCGCTCGACTTTTCCGAGCGCACCGTGGTGATGGACCGCGGGCGCATCGTCTACGACGGGGCCTCCGAGCGGCTGCGCAGGGACCCGGATTTCCTTGCCAGCCTCATCGCGGCACAATAGGCCGCATGGGCCTCGCCGCGTTCAACTTCTCGCGCTGGATCGACGCGCACGCGGAGCTGCTCAAGCCGCCGGTCGGCAACAAGCAGGTCTTCGTGGAGGCCTCCGACCTCATCGTGATGGTGGTGGGCGGCCCCAACGCGCGCACCGACTACCACGACGATCCCTACGAGGAGTTCTTCTACCAGCTGCGCGGCAACATGGTGCTGAGGATCATCGAGGACGGCAGGCCGCGCGACGTCCCGATCCGCGAGGGCGAGATCTTCCTGCTGCCCGGGCACGTGCGCCACTCGCCGCAGCGCCCCGAGGCGGGCTCGGTGGGGCTGGTGGTGGAGAAGGTCCGCCCGGCGGGCGTGAAGGACGGCTTCGAGTGGTACTGCCCGAAGTGCGACGGCCTGGTCCACCGCATCGAGGTGGGCGTGAAGGACATCGCGGCGGACCTGCCGCCGCTCTTCGAGAAGTTCTACTCGGGCGAGCGCAAGTGCCCGCAGTGCGGCCACGTGCATCCGGGGAAGGCATGAAGCTCGACACGGTCGACCTGCACAGCCACTTCTTCCCGCGCGAGTGGGAGGACCTGGCGCAGCGCTTCGGCGGCGAGTGGCCGTGGATGAAGCACCTGGGCGACGGCAAGGCGATGGTCATGATGGGCGACCGCGAGTTCCGCCCGGTGTACTCCGCCTGCTGGGACGCGGACAAGCGGCTGGAAGAGATGGACCGCGACGGCGTGGACCTGCAGGTGATGTGCGCGACGCCCCTGCTCTTCTCCTACGCCCGCCCTGCCGACCAGGCGCTCTATTGCGCGCAGCTCTTCAACGACGCGGGGCTCGAGCTCGCGGCTCAAGGGAAGGGCAGGCTGAAGACGCTCTGCCAGGTGCCGCTGCAGGACACCGACGCCGCGTGCAGGGAGCTCACACGCGCGATGCGCTCGGGACACCTGGGCGTGCAGATCGGCAACCACGTCGGCGACCGCGACCTCGACGACGAGGGGATCGTCACGTTCCTCCAGCATTGCGCGTCGGAGGACGCCGCGGTGCTGGTGCATCCCTGGGACATGATGGGCGGGGCGCGCACCGCGCGCTGGATGATGGGCTGGACCGTGGCGATGCCGGCCGAGACCCAGCTCTCCATCGTGACCATGATCCTCGGCGGCGTCTTCGACCGGCTGCCGCGGAGCCTGCGCCTGTGCTTCGCGCACGGCGGCGGCAGCTTCGCCTTCCTGCTCGGGCGGCTGGAGAATGCCTGGCACAACCGCGAGCTCGCGCGCGGGAAGTCCGAGCATCCCCCGAGCCACTACGTGGACCGCTTCAGCGTCGACAGCGCGGTGTTCGATCCGCGCGCGCTGCGGCTCCTCGTCGAGGTGATGGGCGAGGACCGGGTGATGCTGGGATCGGACTACCCGTTTCCGCTCGGGGAGCAGCGGGTGGGAAAGCTGCTGCGCGACATGGGCGAGCTCGGGGAGGCGGCACGGCGCAAGCTGATGGCGCAGAACGCGCTGAAGTTCCTCGGCATGGGGTAGGCATCAATCGGCGAAGCCTCGTGTTCGCCGGCGCGGCGTGTCCCGGCAACGCTGCTGACACATTCTGATAAGGGCCGCCGCGGCGACCCGGAGACGCGCGGCCTTCGCGCGCAAGCCTTACAGAGATTTACACCGCGGCCGGGAGTTTGGGAGTTGAATGACACCCAGCGGGGCATCGCAGGAAAGATCCGCTGGGAGGCTGTCATGGCGACCACCGAGTACGTGCTTTCTTCCCTGACCGACCTGGACCGGCACATCGGGGTGATGGCCGCGGCGAGCGGGCCCGAAGAAGTCGTCGAAGCGGTGAGCGCGTACCTGGCCGCCTGGTCCAGGGATCGGATTCGAAACCTCCAGAAGGTCGACGGCGGCTGGGGTCCGTTCGATGAGAACCAGCGGCTCGCGCCGCTGCAAGGAATCGGGGACATCTCCCGCATCGCGGATTCCATGCGCCGGCAGTGCGCCGGATTGAGGGACATGGGCATCGAGCCGACGCCGGAGCTGCTCGAGCTTGACCTGTTCTTTTTCTTCGCCCGGGAGGTGATGGAAGCCCATGCGCCGTCCGGGCGCTCCGCGCCGGCGGGCCCCCGCCACGGCTACGTCCATTGGTCCGACCGCCGGGGCACCGGCGCGAGCGCCTGAGATCGCCGCAAGCGACATGTCCGCGAAACACGGCAAGGGCATCGAGTCCGCCTGGCTGGGGATGGAAGCGATTCCCGGCGGGCTGGCCCAGATCCGCGACGCGATCGAAGCGAGCGCCAGGACGCTCCCCCCGACGCGCCGGTTCCGGCACCGCAGTGGCTCGGGGTTGATCGCCATCGCGGGCCGGTGGATCAGGAAGGCGGCCCGGATCAGCTAGGCTGCAGGTCGATCTCGCTCTTGCGGCCCGTCATCAGGTCGAGCGGCGGATTACGTCGACGAGATCCTGCGCGGCACGCGCCCGGCGGAGCTGCCGGTCCATGAACCCAGCGTGTTCGAGCTGACGATCAACCTGAAGACGGCGCGCGCCCTCGGACCGGTCATTCCGCAGTCGATCCTGCTCCGCGCCGATCGCGCCGTCGAGTAAGCGGCGCGCAGCCCGCGATGCGATCGTGGGGCTACCCTTCCGAGGGCACGGCCACGCGCACGCCGGGGGCCTCGAGATGCGCGAAGTGCTCGGCGTTGAACGTGAGCGGGATCGCGGCTCCCGCCTTGCGCGCGCATTCGCCGATGAGGCGTCGTAGGTGCGCCCGCCCGCGATGCCCTCTTTCCCCGAGCGGCGCAGCACTGCGCGGTAGCCGTCGGCGTTGAGCGCGACGATCAGGGCGGAGCCGAGGAAGCTGCCTTCGAGGACCGCCAGGGCGTCGGCGGGCGAGAGCCGGTGCGGCGCCGGCAGGCGCGTGAGGACTGCGTAGGACTCGGCCAGGGCATGGGCGGCGGTCGCCATGCGCTCGCGGGCGCGCAGGCGCCGCTCGATCTCCGCGGCAGCCGGCGCGTGGTGCCTGTGCCAGCCGCAGACCGCGGGATGATGCAGCTCGTGTCGACGAAGAAGGTCGCCGCCAGGCGCGCTCAGCCTTCGCCCGACCGCTCCTCGAGGAGCCTCGCCCGGGTCTGCGCTACGGTCTCGGGGGAAAGCTCCGGCAGCCGCTCGCTCGGAACCGCGACCAGCAGCCACCCGCGCCGCTGCAGGCTCACCGAAGCGGGCGCCGGCTCGATCTGAATCGTACCGCGACGCCTAGCCTAGCCCCAGCCTCCGCTCCTTCGCCCGGACGAGCGCGGTGACCGCCTCGTTCACCGGCGCGGTCATGCCGAGCTCCTTCGCCACCCGCGGGATCGAGCCGTTGATGACGTCGATCTCGCTCTTTCGCTTCGCCATGAGGTCGAGCAGCACCGAGGGCCGCGCCTTCGGGATCTTGGAGCCGAAGTCGCGCACGTAGGCGACGGGGTCCTCGAACCCGAGATTCACGCCCTTCTTTCGCGCCGCCTGGTACGCCTCGGTGGCGCAGGCGCCCGAGACGCGGGAAAGGTCGGGATCGGCCATCACGTCGCCCGTGGTGCATTCGGCGATGGCGCAGGGCCCCGAGTAGGCGCAGTTGCAGATGAGCTTCTCCCACACCAGCTGGTCGATGTCGTCGAACACCTTGACGCGGAAGCCGGCGCCCGCCCAGAGCGCCTCGATCCGCTTCAGCCGCTCGGTGATCGGGCCGCCGAATTCCCCGAGGCGCACCAGCTCCATGCCGTTGTGGTGGGCATGGCCCGGCGCCTTGATCGAGGCGCCGAAGCCGCCTACCACGCCGACCAGCACTCGATCTCTTCCCAGAACCGAAGCTGCGGCATCCGGCCCGCCAAGCCCGTTCTGGATGGATATGACCACGGTGTCCTGCTTGAGCAGGGGTTTCGCTGCCGAGGCGGCGGCGGCGACGTGCATGGCCTTGGTGGCGATGATGACCACGTCGCATTGCCCCGCCTCGGCAGCGACCGTGGTGGGATTCACGGAGACCGTCCGATCGCCGGAGGCTCCTTCGAGGCGAAGGCCGTTCCGGCGGATCGCCTCGATGTGCTCCTTCCAGCTGTCGATCGCCCACACCTCGTGGCCGGCCGAGGCGAACAGGCCCGCGTACACCGAGCCCATGGCTCCTGTGCCGACGATCGCGATCTTCATGCCAGCAGTGTAGCTCGCGACATCTGCCTCGTCCCGGTCGATCTCGCGGGGCGTTCGCGCCTACGGCAGCATCCCGTCGTGAGTGGACGAGCGGGACGCGGTAGACTGGGTGCCATGACCGAACTCACTGTAAGACTCCCCGACGATCTGGCGAACGAGATCAAAGCCGCGGGCTTCTTGATGCGCCGGCGCTCGAGAAGGTCTTTCGCGAAGCGCTGCGCGGGAAGGCCGTCGGCGAGCTTTTCAGGGCGCTCGATGAGATCGAGGCGGCGAAGCTTCCGCCCATGACCGAGGAAGAGATCCAGGCCGAGATCGACGCGGCGCGCGCCGAGCGCCGCGCGCGCGAAACGACATAGCTTCAGTGCGCATCGTCGCCGACACGAAGCTCATCGTGTCGGCCTTCCTCTGGGGCGGCACGCCGCGCCGCGTGCTCGACGCCGTCGAGACAGGCGAGGTCGAGCTCTTTGGCAGCCGCGCGCTCATCACCGAGCTCGAAGATGTTCTCTCTCGCGTGTACCGGCGGATTGCAGGACGCGGTCGAGCGAATCGCAGGTGACTCCTATGCGACCACCTCGAACAGCCCCGCCGCCCCCATCCCGCCGCCGATGCACATGGTGACTACGACGAGCTTCGCGCCGCGGCGCCTGCCCTCGATGAGCGCGTGCCCCACCAGCCTCGCCCCGCTCACGCCGTAGGGGTGCCCGACCGCGATCGCGCCGCCGTCCACGTTGAGGCGCTCCTGCGGGATGCCGAGCCGGTCGCGGCAATAGATCACCTGTACCGCGAAGGCCTCGTTCAATTCCCACAGGTCGATGTCGGCGACCTTCTTGCCGGCGCGCTCGAGGAGCTTCGGCACCGCGAACACCGGCCCGATGCCCATCTCGTTGGGCTCGCAGCCCGCTACCGCGAAGCCGCGAAACACGCCCAGGGGCTTCAAGCCGCGCTTGGCCGCCTCCTTGTCGCTCATCACCACCGCGGCCGAAGCGCCATCGGAGAACTGGCTCGCGTTACCCGCGGCGATGACGCCCCCTTCGACCGCCGGCTTGATCTGCGACACGCCCTCGTAGGTGGTGTCGGGCCGGATGCCCTCGTCGTGCTCGACCGTCACTTCCTTCATGGTCTCGGTGCCGGTCGTCTTGTCCACCACCTTCATCTTGGTGGTGATCGGCACGATCTCGTCCCTGAACCTGCCCTCGGTGCGGCCCTTCGCGGCGCGCAGCTGGCTCTCCACCCCGTAGCGGTCCTGCTGCTCGCGGCTGATGCCGTATTTCCTCGACACGTACTCGGCCGTCTGCAGCATCGGCCAGTAGATCTCGGGCTTGTGCCGGTGCAGCCACTCGTCCTGGGTGTGGTGCTTGTTCATCTCGTTCTGCACCATCGAGATCGACTCCACGCCCCCGGCGACGAACACGCTCGCCTCGCCCGCGAGCACGCGCTGGCTCGCCATGGCGATGGTCTGCAGCCCGGAGGAGCAGAAGCGGTTCACCGTCACCCCCGAGACCGTCACGGGGAGTCCGGCGCGCACCGCGATCTGGCGCGCGATGTTGCCGCCGGTCGCGCCCTCGGGCGTGGCGCAGCCCATGATCACGTCCTCGACCTCCTGCGGCTCGACCTTGGCGCGCTCGAGGGCGGCGTGCACGACGTGCCCGCCCATCTTGGCGCCGTGGGTCATGTTGAGCGCGCCGCGCCAGCTCTTGCACAGCGGCGTGCGCGCGGTGGAAACGACGACGGCATCAGCCATTGAATGTCCTCCCTTCCTTTGCCAGTTTGACGAGCAGGGGTGCGGGCATCCACACCTCGCCCATGTAGCCCTGCTGGAAACGCTCGATCGAGGCGAGCACCTTGGCGAGCCCTACCGTGTCGGCGTAGAACATCGGCCCGCCGCGCCATGCCGGGAAGCCGTAGCCGGTGAGGTACACCATGTCGATGTCGGAGGCCCTCAGCGCGATGCCTTCCTCGAGGATGTACGCCGCCTCGTTGACGAGCGCGTAGATCAGGCGCTCGACGATCTCCTCGTCCGGGATCGGTCGCGTCTTGATGCCCTTCTCCCTGCGATAGTCTGCGATGGTCTTCTCGACCTCCGGGTCCGGGATCGGCTTCCTGCTCCCGGCCTCGTAGCGGTACCAGCCCTTGCCGGTCTTCTGCCCGTAGCGACCGAGCTCGGCGATCCTGTCGCCGATGCGCGAGTAGACGAAGTTGGGCCGCTCTACGTAGCGGCGCTTGCGGATCTCCCAGCCGATGTCCAGGCCCGCCATGTCGCCCATCGCGAGCGGCCCCATCGCCATGCCCCATTTCTGCGCCGCGGCGTCCACCTGCTGGGGGCTGCAGCCCTCGTCGATGAGGAAGAGCGACTGCTGGCCGTACTTCTCCACCATGCGGTTGCCGATGAAGCCGTCGCACACGCCCGAGACCACCGGCACCTTGCGCAGCGTCTTGCCGAGCTTCAGGGTGGTCGCGAGCACGTCCTTGCCGGTCTTCGCCCCGCGCACTACCTCCAGCAGCCGCATGACGTTGGCGGGCGAGAAGAAGTGCGTGCCGATCACGTCCTGCGGGCGCCGGGTGACCGCCGCGATGGCGTTGACGTCGAGGGTCGAGGTGTTGGTGGCGAGGATCGCGCCGGGCTTCATCACCGCGTCGAGCTTGCGGAAGGTCTCCTGCTTCACGTCCATGCGCTCGAACACCGCCTCGATGACGATGTCGGCGTCTGCCGCGTCCTCCAGGCGGGTGGTGGGCCTGATGAGGCCTACGCGCTGGTCCATCTCCTCCTGCTTGAGGCGCCCCTTGGACACGGTAGCGGCGTAGTTGTCCCTGACCTTCTTGAGGCCCTTCTGCACCGCGTCCTCCGTCATGTCCATGAGGGTGACGGGAATGCCGGCGTTGGCGAAGTTCATGGCGATGCCCCCGCCCATGGTGCCGGCGCCGATCACCGCCGCCCTGCGGATCTCGCGCACCGGCGTGTCCTCGGGCACGTCCGGGATCTTGGTGGTTTGGCGCTCGGCGAAGAACATGTGGCGCAGGGCCTTGGACTCGATGCCCTCCACCAGCTTCTGGAAGCGCTGGCGCTCCTCCTTGCGCCCGTCGTCGAAGGGCTTGGTGGCCGCGGCCTCGACGCAGGCCACGATCTCCAGCGGCGCGGGAAAGCCCCGCGAGGCCTGGCCGACCTCGGTGCGCGTTTTCTCGAAGAACGATCTTGCGTCGCCGTCGATCTTCACGCTCATGTCGCGGATGCGCCGCGGTCCCTTGCCCGAGGCGAGGAGCTTCTTGGCGAAGGCGAGCGCGCCCTCGAGCAGGTCGCCCGAGACGATCTCGTCGCACAGGCCCAGCTCGCGCGCCTTTTCGGCGGGGACCGGATCGCCCGTGGTCATCATGCGCACGGCCTGCGCCGCCCCGACCACGCGCGGCAGCCGCTGCGTGCCCCCCGACCCGGGCAGCAGCCCCAGCTTCACCTCGGGCAGGCCGAACAGGCTCTTCTGGAGCGCGACGCGGTAGTGGCAGCCGAGCGCGAGCTCGAGGCCCCCGCCCAGCGCGAAGCCGCCGATCGCCGCGAGCATCGGCTTCGGGCAGGCGTCCTGCGCATCGTTGATCTCGGGGAGCGAGGGTGGCACGTTCATCTTCGGAGTGTTGAACTCGCGGATGTCGGCGCCGCCCGAGAACGCCTTCGCCGACCCGATGAGGATGAGCGCCTTGACCGCGGGATCGGCCTCGGCTTGCCTGATGCCGGCCATGATGCCGGGCCTGAGCACGCTGCCCAGGCCGTTGACGGGCGGATTGTTGAGGGTGATGACGGCGACGCCGTCGCGGACGGTATACGAGACCGCTTCGCTCATTGCGGGGGAGCTCCTCCTGCAGGGGTGGCTGATTCTAGCCTAGACTCCGCGCCTTGGAGCTCACCCTCGGCGTCACTTTCGCGGTGCTCGGCGCGGCGCTGCTGCACGCGAGCTGGAACGCGCTCATCAAGTCCGGCGCCGACCCGATCCTCGACACCGCCCTGGTCGCGCTCGCCTCGAGCGGGATTGCGATCGCGCTGGCGGCCTGGGTTGCCCCCCCGGCGCCCGCCTCGTGGCCCTTCATCGCCGCCTCGGCACTGATCCACGTCGCCTACTTCACCACGCTCGCGCTCGCCTACCACGCCGGCGACATGTCGCACGGCTATCCGATCATGCGCGGCACTGCGCCGCTCGTCACCGCGCTCGCCAGCTGGCTGTGGCTTGGCGAGGCGATCTCGCCCGGTGCGTGGGCGGGCGTGCTCCTCATCTGCGGCGGCGTGCTCTCGCTCGGCCTCGCCGGAGGCGGCGCGAGCCGCCGCGCCACGGCCTGGGCGCTCGCCAACGCGGCGGTGATCGCCGCGTACACGCTCGCCGACGGCGCCGGCGTGCGTGCGGCGGGCGGCGCGGGGCGCTACGTGGTGTGGCTCTTCGTCTTCATGGGGCTGCCGTTCGGGCTGGGTGTCCTGGCGCTGCGCCGGGGCGAATTCCTGCGCCACGCCGCGCGCCACTGGTGGCGCGGCCTCGCCGGCGGCGCGCTCTCGGTACTCTCGTACGGCATCGCGCTCTGGGCGATGACGCGCGCGCCGGTGGCGGTGGTCGCGGCGCTGCGCGAGACCGCCGTCATCTTCGGCGCGCTGATCGGCGCCTGGCTGCTGAAGGAGGGGCACCTCGGCCCGCGCCTGGGCGGCGCAGCCGCGGTGCTCGCCGGCTTGATCGCGCTTAAACTCTGAGACGCCATGAGCTGGGAGAAGGAGCTCGAGGAGCTGAAGCGGCGCGAGGCGCTCGCGTGGAAAATGGGTGGGCCGGAGAAGGTCGCGCGCCAGCACGCCGGCGGCAAGCTCACCGTGCGCGAGAGGATCGAGCGGCTGCTCGACCCGGGCTCGTTCCACGAGATCGGCGCGCTCACCGGCGCTGCGCGCTATGGCGAAGACGGGGAGCTCGCGGACTTCACTCCCGCCAATCTCGTCATGGGCCGCGGCCGCATCGCCGGGCGCCCGGTGGCGGTGACGGGCGACGACTTCACGGTGCGCGGCGGCGCGAACGACGCCGGCATCAAGGGCAAGCTGCTCGGCGTGGAGCGCATGGCCTGCGACCTCAGGATCCCGCTGGTGCGCCTGGTGGACGGTACCGGGGGCGGCGGCTCGGTGAAGAACCTCGAGATGCTGGGCCACTCGCCCATGCCCAAGGCGTTCCTCTGGGACTGGTGGACGGACAACCTCGCGCAGGTCCCGGTGGTTGCGCTCGCGCTGGGCTCGGTGGCGGGCCTGGGCGCGGCGCGGGTGGTCGCCAGCCACTACTCGGTGATGGTGAAGGACACCTCGCAGATGTTCGTCGCCGGGCCCCCGGTCGTCGAGTGGACCCACGGCAAGTTCGGGAAGAACGAGCTCGGCGGCAGCCACGTCCACACGCGCAACGGCGCGGTGGACGACGAAGCGGGGAGCGAGGACGAGGCCTTCGAGCGCGCGCGGCGGTTCCTCTCGTACCTCCCGGCCTCGGTGCACGAGTTGCCGGCGCGGCAGCCGAGCGACGACGACCCGGCGCGAGCCGACCCTTGGCTGCTGGAGGCGGTGCCGCGCGATCCGCGCAAGGTCTATCCCATGCGCCGCATCATCGAGACGGTGGCGGACCGCGGCTCGTTCTTCGAGATGGGCCGACTCTGGGGACGGCCGGTGATCACGGGCCTGGCGCGCCTGGCGGGCTGGCCAGTCGCCCTGATGGCAGGGGACCCCATGCACTACGGCGGCGCCTGGACCGCGCGCGCCTCCGAGAAGGTGACGCGCTTCGTGGACCTCGCGCAGGTGTTCCACCTGCCGGTGGTGCATCTGGTCGACGTGCCGGGCTTCCTCATCGGGCCGCAAGCCGAGCAGGAGGGCACGATCCGCTACGGCATGCGGGCGGCGGCCGCGATCCTGCAGTGCACGGTGCCGTGGTGCTCGGTGATCGTGCGCAAGGTCTTCGGCGTCGCGGGCGCGGTGCACCAGAACTCCTCGCGCTACTGCATGCGCATGGCGTGGCCCTCCGCCGAGTGGGGGTCGCTGCCGATCGCCGGCGGCCTGGAAGCTGCCTACAAGGCGGAGATCGAGGCGGCGCCCGACCCGGTCGCGAAGCGCGCCGAGATCGAGGCGCGCGTGCGCCGCTTCAGCTCCCCCTTGCGCAGCGCCGAGCGCTTCGACATCGAGGAGATCATCGATCCGCGCGACACGCGCAAGCTGCTTTGCGAGTTCGCGGACCTTGCGGCACCGCTGCGCACGCCGGGGCGCAGCTCGTTCGGAGTGCGACCGTGAGGAGCGCACTCTCTTAGTCGGGCTGGCACTCGCGCCACTGCGCATGCAGGCCGAGGCGCGTCACCTCCGCTTCCACGAATGCGCGGTCGACCTCCGTAGCCGCGAGCATGAAGCGGATGTCGCGCCGGTGCTTGTCCTGCGCGCCCTCGCGCAGGTACTCGAGCTTGCGCAGGATCACGTACTCGGGCGGAGCGATCCAGGCGCCGCTCTCCCCGAGGCTGATCCTGCGGCGATTCGACAGCGCCCAGGCGTGCAGCGGGTCGCGCGCGGCGAGATAGAGGTCGGCCTTGAACTGGCTCGCGTGATG